>CAXBHG010000006.1:0-38730 GCA_963975385.1 uncultured Brevundimonas sp. | reverse complement strand
AAGGCCGCCGTGTCTCGATAGCCCCGCCCGGCGCAAGACGCCACATCGCAGGCAGGGACAGATGCCCTGACAATTCCGTCAATGTGACTGCAGCCTGAGGCGATTGGCTGGTAGCCTGCGCGTTGGTGAAGGAGACACGATGACGATGGTGAGAGCGCCGCGAGGTTTGGCCATCCTGTTGGCTGTGTGCCTGTCGGTTACGCTGGCGGCTTCTCCCGCAGCGGCGGCGGTCACGGCGACCTTCTACGCCCACAGCGGCAACAAGGTTCGCGACGGCTGGCTGCTGTTTCCCCATGCCTATGTGACCCTGACCGGAACAGTTGATGCCACCGGCGAGGTTGTCGACGAAGCGGTCGGGTTTACGGCGAAATTTCCGGGTCCCCAGCTGCTGCTGTTTTCAGGTGCCGGCGTCGTCGAACGCCCGGACGCCCTCTATCTGTCCGAGGGCCGGGCCTATCTGTCGCTGGAAATCAGTGACGCGGTCTATACGGCGGTAATGGAGCGGATCGCCCACTGGGGCAGCCCGGGGGGTTCGACCTACAGTCTGTGGCGTCGGAACTGCATCAATTTCATCGCCGAGATCGCCCGCACGGTCGGTCTGCTGACTGCGGCCGAAGACACCCTCAGTCCCAACGGCTTCATGGCCGGGACGGCGGCGCTCAATCCTGCCGCGGCCATCAACCGGGTCGAGGTCGATCTGGCCCGGCAGAATGATGTGGCTGAAGCTCCGGCCGAGGCAGGCGTGACCTCCGAAAGGGGGCGTTAATGATACTGTGGCGAACGTGGGGCCCAGTGACACACAGAAAGGGCCGGGCATGAGCGTCCCGCCAACGATGCCGGCAGCGGACCCTGGGCGGCCCGGCCTGGACGGCCTGATCGGCGACTCCGCCTCGCCGGAGGCCCTGTCGCGGCTGTCGCGGGCCTCGCGGCCGGCGCGCCGTGCCGCCGGCAAGAAGGCCGGCAAGTCCGCAGCCTCGTCGCGCATCGTCCTGCTGCTGCAGGCGGCGCTCAAGGCCATTGCGGCCGAAACCTACGGCGAGGCCTCGCAGCTGGCGCTGAAGGCCCTGAAGCTGGATGAGCGCCACGGCCTGTCCTGGCATGTCCTGGCCATTGCCCAGGAAAAGGCCGGCGACCTCGCCCAGGCCTTTTCCGCCTATGAGGCGGCGGTGCGCCTGTCCGCGGACGAGACGACGGTGGCGTTTGATCTGGGGCGGCTGGCCCACCGACTGGGGTATCTGGAGATCGCCGAGAAACTGCTGGCCCGCTATCTGGAGCGGCACCCCGGCAATGTCGAGGCGACCAACAACCTGGCCTGCGCCCTGCGCGACCAGAACCGCTATGACGAGGCCATCAACCTGTTGCGTGATGCGATCGGGGCCAATCCCGAGGACCCGATCCTGTGGAACTCCCTGGGTACGGTGCTGAGCGAGCGCGGCGACGCGGCCCAGTCCATGCCCTTCTACGACGAGGCGCTTCGGCTGGCCCCCGACTTCTACAAGGCGCGCTACAACCGGGCCAATGCCCGCATGGGTCTGGGCGAGCCCCGACTGGCCATTGCCGATATCGACGAGGCCCTGACCGGAGTCACCGCTCCCATCGAAATCGCGACGATGAAGATGGCCAAGGCCCTGACCCAGATGGCGGTCGGCCAGCTGGACCAGGCCTTTGAAACCTACGAGGTCCGGCTCGATCCGGCCCTGGCTGATGCCGTCACCTTCGCGCCCGGCGGCGAGCGCTGGACCCCGGACGACGACCTCCGGGGGCGGACGCTGCTGGTCTATGGCGAGCAGGGCCTGGGTGACGAAATCCTGTTCGCCAACCTGCTGGGCGACGTGACCGAGGCCCTGGGGCCGGACGGCACCCTGATCCTGGCCGTCGAGCAACGGCTGGTACCGCTGTTCCAGCGCAGCTATCCGCGGGCCCGGGTCGTGCGGCACCGCAGCGTGCGCCATCTGGGCCGGCTCTACCGGGCGGCTGATCTGCCTGACCCGATCCCGCACATCGACCTGTGGACACCGATGGCCAGCCTGTTCCGCCGGTTCCGCACCCGGGCCGAGGCCTTCCCGGACACGCCCGGCTTCCTGACCCCCGACCCTGACCGGGTCGCGCACTGGCGCGCGGTCCTCGCCGGGGCCGGCCCGGGTCTGAACGCCGGCATTTTGTGGAAGAGCCTGATCATGAAGGGCTCGCGCCTGCGGGTCTATTCCCCGTTCGAGATGTGGCGGCCGGTCCTGTCCGTTCCCGGCGTGCGCTTCGTCAATCTGCAGTACGGCGACGCCACCGCCGAGCTCGAGGCCGCCCGCGCCGCGGGACTGGAGATCTGGACCCCGCCCGGTATCGACCTGAAGGATGATCTGGATGACCTGGCGGCCCTGTGTGCGGCGCTGGACGTGGTGATCGGCCCGGCGACCGCGACCACCAATATCGCCGCCGGTTGCGGGGCCCGGGTCTGGATGACCTCGACCGCCGAGGCCTGGTCCGGCTTCGGCCCGAACGGCTATCTCAGCTATCCGACCGTCGAGGTGTTCCGCACCGCCGCCCTCGGTGAATGGGGCGAGGTCATGGACCGGATCGCCGCCGCCCTGTCCCGCGAGGTCGCGCAGCGTGACGCCGCCTGATTCCGTCATCCCCTACGGCCGCCAGTCCATCGATGCCGGGGACGAGGCCGCCGTCCTGGCCGTCCTGCGCTCGCCCCTGCTGACCCAGGGCCCGGCCACCGCTGCCTTTGAGGCCGATCTGGCCGCTCATGTCGGGGCCAAATACTGTGTCGCGGTCGCCAATGGCACCGCCGCCCTGCACATCTGTATGGCGGGGCTGGAGATGGAGCCCGGCGAGGGAATCACCACGCCCAACACCTTCGTCGCAACGGCCAATGCCATGGCCTATGTCGGGCTCAAGCCCGTCTTCGCCGATATCGATCCGGCCACGCTGAACCTGTCGCCGACAGCCACCCGCGCGGCCCTGACGCCGCGGACCCGCCTGATCGCCCCGGTCCATTTCGCCGGCCTGCCGGCCGACATGCCGGCCTTTCAAACCATGGCGGCGGACCGCGATATCCGCATTGTCGAGGATGCGTCGCACGCGATCGGCTCTGAATATGTCGGTGGCGGCCGGGTCGGGAACTGTCGCTATTCCGACGCGACCATCTTCTCCTTCCACCCGGTCAAGACCATCACCGCCGGCGAGGGCGGGGCGATCACCACCAATGACGAGGGTCTGTATCAGCGGCTGCTGATGCTGCGTTCGCACGGTATCACCCGCGACCCGGCCCGTCTGGCCGACGCCCCCGGTCCCTGGTGGTACGAACAGCAGACCCTGGGCTTCAACTACCGGATGACCGAGATGCAGGCCGCCCTCGGGGCCAGCCAGCTGGGCAAGCTCGACCGGTTCATGGCCCGGCGTCAGGCGATCGTCGCCCGCTACCGGCAGGCCTTCGCCGGGCTGAACTGGCTCGTGCGTCCGCCCGAAACCCCCGGCCAGTCGGTCTGCCAGCATCTGTTCGTGGTCCAGATCGATTTCGACGCCATCGGCCGGACCCGGCCCGAGGTCATGGCCACCCTGCTGGCACAGGGGGTGGGCAGCCAGGTCCACTACATCCCGGTCCACCTCCAGCCCTGGTATCGTCAGACCTATGGCACCGGGGCCGGGCAGCATCCGGCGGCGGAAGCCTATTACGCGCGTTGCCTCAGCCTGCCGCTGTTCCCGGCCATGACCGACGCCGATGTCGACCAGGTGATCAGCGCGGTCCGGGGCCTGGTGTGAGCGTCCTTGCCGTCATCCCGGCCCGGGGCGGCAGCAAGCGTATCCCGCGCAAGAATATCCGTGACTTCGCCGGTCGCCCCATCCTGGCCTGGCCGATCGCGGCGGCGCGCGACAGCGGCCTGTTCGACACCGTCATGGTCTCGACCGAGGACGACGCGATCGCCGACGCCGCCCGCGCCGCGGGGGCCGAGGTCCCCTTCCTGCGCAGCCCGGCCACCGCCGACGACCACAGCACCCTGCTGGACGTGCTGGCCGAGGTGGTCGCGGCCTATCGTGATCAGGGCCGGACCTTCGACACCGTCTGCTGCCTGCTGGCGACTGCCGCCCTGGTCACGCCCGAGGGCCTTAAGCACGGGCATGAGCTGTTCGCGTCCGGGGAATTCGACAGTGTCTTCCCGGTGGTGCGGTTCGGCTCGCCGATCCAGCGCGCCCTGCGTCGTGACGCCGCCGGCCAGACCGCCATGCTGGCCCCCGAACACTATGCCAGCCGCTCCCAGGATCTTGAGCCTGCCTATCACGACGCCGGCCAGTTCTACTGGATGAGCGCGGCGGCCTGTCTGGCGAAGACCCCGACGTTTTCGGGTCGGGCCGGCAGTTTCGTGGTCGATGAAACCGCGGTCCAGGACATCGACACCCTGACCGACTGGCGTCTGGCCGAGTTGAAATTCGCGATGCTGGGACGCGCGCCGGAACCGGACGCATGAGCCGCCCGGGCCTGCTGGTCATCTATACCGAGGGCGGGCGGGCGCGCGGTCTCGGCCATGTCAGTCGTTGCAGCGCCTATGCCCGCTATCGGATGGCGCAGGGCGGCCGGGTGCTGTGGTTGCTGGACGGCGATGACCTGGCGACGGCCATGATCGCCGACTGTGGTGAGGTGCGGATCGGCCCGTGGCAGGACGATCCCGCTGCCCTGCCGGACCTGCGGCCGGCCGTGGCCATCGTCGATTCCTATCGGGTCAGCCCCGCCGTGGTCGCCGCCATCGCCGACCAGGCCACAACACCGGTCTTCATCGACGACCTGCAACGCACACCCTATCCGCGCGGCCTGGTGGTCCATCCGGCGCTGGATCCGGCCCCGTTGATCCCGGACGGGGCGGAATGGCTGACCGGACCGTCGTGGCAGCCCTTGCGTCCGGCCTTCTGGAGCGTGGCCCTGCGCGGGCCGGTGCGGCCGGTGGTTGAGCGCGTTCTCGTTACCCTGGGCGGCAGCGACCATCATGATCTGGGGGCGGCGATCGTGACCCAGGTCGCGGACGCCTTTCCGGGCGTGCGAATCGACCGGGTTACCGGCGACGCCACCGCCTCGCCGTCGCCGGGCGTTACCGTTCATCGCGGATTGTCGGATCAGGCCATGGCCGATCTGATGCTGGACGCCGACCTCGCCGTCAGCGCCGCCGGCACCACCACATTTGAACTGGCCCGCTGCGGCGTGCCGACGGTTCTGCTGGGGGTCGCCGACAACCAGCAGGCCAACCTCGACCACTGGCCCGGCCTGTGCGGCTTCATTGACGCCGGGCACCGGGACGCCGTGGACCGGGACCGGCGCATCCGGGCGGGTCTGGACCAGCTGCGCGACCCCCGGGTCCGACGCGCGGTCACCGACCGGGCCGAGGCCTCGGTGGACGGGCAGGGTGTGCGTCGGCTGTTCGAGCGGCTGCAGACCGAAGGCAGGAAGGGCGGATCATGACCGAAACCCCACGTACATCGCGATCATCCGGACTGCGGTTCGAGGACTGTCGCCTGCGTCCCCTCGGCCCGGAGGATCGGGCCCGCACCCTGGCCTGGCGCAACCAGGACCGGGTCCGCGCCAATATGTACAGCGACCATCTGATCGGCGCGGACGAACACGCCCGCTGGTTCGCCGGCAGCCTGTCAAACCCCGCCGCCGCCTACCGGATCTATGAATATCAGGGGCGTCCGATGGGCTTCGTCTCCTTCACCGGCATCGACCGGCACAATGACCGCTGCAGCTGGGCCTTCTATCTGGGCGAGGTCGACGCCCCGCGCGGCTCGGGCGCGGCCATGGAGCTGCTGGCGCTGGACCAGGTGTTCGGTGATCTCGGCATCGGCAAGCTGTGTTGCGAGGTCTTCGCCTTCAACGCGGCCGTGGTTCGCCTGCACAAACGTTTCGGTTTCGTCGAGGAGGGGCGGCTTGTGCGCCATGCCCGCAAGGACGATCAGTTGCAGGACGTCGTCCTGCTGGCCCGGTTCGCCGACAGCTGGGCGGAGGACCGTCCGGCCCTGATGAGCACCGTATTCGAAGGCCCGCCCGTATGAGCTTCACCTTTCCCGACCGGGTCTTCATCGTCGCCGAACTGTCGGCCAACCACGGCGGCTCGCTGGACACCTGTCTCGCGACCGTGCGCGCGGCGGCGGCGGCGGGGGCGGATGCGATCAAGGTCCAGACCTATACCGCCGACACCATCACCCTCGACTGCGACGCCCCGTGTTTCCAGATCAGGGACGGCACCCTGTGGGACGGCACCACCCTGCATGCCCTGTATCGCGAGGCCTATCTGCCGTGGGAATGGCATGCGCCGATCCAGGCCGAGGCGGAACGCAACGGCCTGATCTTCTTCTCCTCGCCGTTCGACTTCACGGCCGTCGACTTCCTCGCGGCCATGGATGTGCCGCTCTACAAGATCGCCTCGTTCGAGATCGTCGACATCCCGCTGATCGAATATGCGGCGGCGAAGGGGCGGCCGATGATCATCTCGACCGGCATCGCCGGCCTGGCCGAGATCGAGGAGGCCGTGGCCGCCTGTCGCCGGGTCGGCAATGACGACATCACCCTGCTGACCTGCACCTCGGCCTATCCGGCCGATCCGGCGGACGCCAATCTGGTGACCCTGCCGAAGCTGGCCGAGACCTTCGGCGTTCGCGTCGGCCTGTCGGACCACACCACGGGCGATGTCGTGGCCATCGCCGCCGTCGCCCTGGGGGCGCGGCTGGTCGAGAAGCATTTCATCCTCGACCGCGCCATCGGCGGCCCCGACGCCAGCTTCTCCCTGACGCCCGATGAGTTCGCGGGACTGGTGCGCAATCTGCGGGTGGCCGAATCGGCCCTGGGCACGATGCAGTTCGGCCCGACCGGCCAGGCGGCGATCAACCGCCGCTTCGGCCGCTCGCTGTTCATCGCCGAAGATGTGAAGGCCGGCGATGTCCTGACGCCGGAGAACCTGCGGTCGGTCCGCCCGGGCGACGGCCTGCACCCGCGCCACTATGCCGAACTGCTGGGCCGCAAGGTCACCCGCGACGCCGCCCGGGGCACGCCGATGCGCTGGGGTCTGGTCGAATAGGGCTCAGGCCACGGCCTGGCTGTTGAAGGCCCGGGTTTCCTCGACCGTCAGGAAATGCGGGTTGGAGCCGGAATTGTACTCAAAGCCCGGCTCGACCCGTTCACCGGTCTCGCCCATGGCATTGTGGGCAAAGTCACTCTCGACATTGTGGAAGCGGATGGTCGGCGCGATCACATAGTGGTCGGCGAAGTCGTAGGTCAGGTGGGAGTCGTCGGCCGGGCACATGATCTCGTGCAGCTTCTCGCCCGGGCGGACGCCGACGACGTGGGTAGCCATGCCGGGTGCCAGGGCCTCGGCCAGGTCCATGATCCGCACCGACGGGATCTTGGGAATGAAGATCTCGCCGCCCTGCATGCGCTGGAAATTGGTCAGGACGAATTTGACCCCCTGGTCCAGGGAAATCCAGAACCGCGTCATGCGGGGGTCGGTGATCGGCAGGGATTCGGCCCCTTCGGCCATCAGCTTCTGGAAGAAGGGCAGGACCGAGCCGCGCGAGCCGACGACATTGCCATAGCGCACGACGGCGAAGCGGGTCTTGTGACTGCCGGCCATGTTGTTGGCGGCGACGAACAGCTTGTCCGAGACCAGCTTGGTCGCCCCGTACAGATTGATCGGATTGGCGGCCTTGTCGGTCGACAGGGCGATGACACGGTCGACGTCATTGGCCAGGGCCGCGGCGATGACATTCTCGGCTCCGCTGATGTTGGTGCGGATGCATTCGGTCGGATTGTACTCGGCCGCCGGCACCTGTTTCATCGCCGCCGCGTGGATGATGAAATCGACCCCGCGGGTGGCCTGGATCAGCCGCTCCCGGTCGCGCACATCGCCCAGAAAGAAGCGCATGCAGGGGTCGGTGAACTCGTGCTGCATCTCGAACTGTTTCAGCTCGTCGCGCGAATAGACGATCAGGCGGCGGGGCTTGAACCGGGCCAGAATCGCCCGGATGTACATCTTGCCGAACGAGCCGGATCCACCGGTGATCAGGATGGACTTGTCATCGAACATGGAGGGAACGCCTCGGGCTGACGGGATTCGTCAGACGAGTATGGCGCAAATACCGGCACGCGGATGGATAATTGGCTGGCCGGCCGAACGCCATGACGCCCGGCCTCGTAAAGAGGGGCAACGACGGGCTGAACGCCGCCCGCCGGGTCACGCAGGATGGAGCCGATCGCTCAGGCGGGTTCGCGGATCTTCCGGGTCCGCTGGCGGACACGTGTCTCGATCGGACGGCCCGCCCCTTCGAGTATGGCTGCGAACAGCGCGAACAGGACGGCAATCGTCTCCGTGCGCAGCGGATAGTCGGCGGCAGAGTGGATCAGGACCATCAGGATGGCGACGCTGGCCGCCCGCTGCAGGTCCGAGCTTCGGGACGGCGGCGCACGCCAGCAGGCCCAGCTGCGCCGCCCCCACCAGACCAGGAAGACCACAACCAGCGCCATCCCCATCCAGCCGGTCTCGAGCCAGATTTCGAGATAGTCGTTGTGGGCCTGGTTGAAATAGGTGGGGTCGAGACGGTCCAGCGGTTCTATGGACCGGTATACCGGATCGAAAGATCCGAGACCGGAACCGACCGGCAGATAGGTCTGGGCCGCCTCGGCGACATAGGGCCAGTTCTCGAACCGGCCTTCCGCGGGTGAATTCGGATCGAACCGGTCCAGGATCGGGGCGAGAGCGAAAATGCCGACGGCGGCGATGGCCAGTCCCGCGACGCCGGCCAGTCCGAAGAAGGCCGGCCCAGGACGGCGCCGGCCCGTTGCGATCCAGGCGGCGAGCACGCTCAGGGCCAGAGACGGCCCGATCAGGATGATTCCGGCGCGGGACCGCACAACGCCGATCGCGACGATGAGAAGGCCGATGAAAAGGGCTCCGAGCCAGAATGGGGGCTGGTCCCGATTCGCGCTGCGGCGCAGGCTGCTTCCGGCCAGCGCCGCAGCGAATGGCAGGACGGCCAGCAACAGGGTCGCGTGGTGATTGCGATTGGCGAACAGCCCGTTGATGCCGTTTCCGTGGGAGGCCGGCCAGAGGCTGAAATTCCCGCCGCTGGCGACCTGTAGCGCACCGATGAGGACGGAGACCACGGTTGCCCCGAGCGCGACGTAGATCAGCTGTCGGCGCAGGTCGTAGGAGGCCATCAGCACGGCCAGGAACATGGCCACCGGCGGGATCAGGGCGAGAAACGACTGCCACGTCCGGTCAGGAGTCACCGACAGGGTCGACCAGCCGGGCGGGACCCCGGCCAGGCTCAGGGCCAGAGTCAGTTGTTCGCGACCGGGCAGGACGGTCCAGACGGCCGGTGGCAGGGGGATCAGCTGGATCAGCGGCAAGGCGATCAGCCCGGCCAGAAGACCGAGGACCATCCTGTGCTCGCGCCACGAGCCCCACCTTGCCATCTGCATGCCGACGATGGCCAGCAGGGGCAGGGCCGCCAGCTCGACCATGGCCAGACGCAGGGCATGCATTCGGCTGGCCCCGCCGAACGCAAAAGAAAAGACCAGCAGGACAACCATCGCAATCGCGATGGCATCCCACTGGCCCTTCCGGAAACTAATATTCACGAACTGCCCGGGGCGACGTCAGAGGTGCGCCTGGGCTGCTGCGTCTGGCTTAGTTGCTGTCCGAGTCGTCGTTCGAGGCGACGGCGATGGCACCGATCACAACGGCGGTGCCGATCAGGAGAACGGGAAGCGGAATGCCGGCAAACTCGCTGCTGGCATCGGCGCGGGCACCAACCCGGTCGCCGACCTTGGCGGCAGAGGTGGAGCCGGCGGCCACGGCCTGGCCAGCGACGAGCAGAAGGCCGACAGCGGCGGCGGTGACGGTCTTGCGCATATTGGTACCCCTTTGAAATGATACAGGCCGAAACCTGCTGTGTTTATCGTCAACGACCGTAGGAGCAGGAAGTTGCGGGTGCAAGTGAAAAAATGGTGTCACTACAATGCAGGCGTGTTCCCCAGACAGGTGTTACCCATTCGCCTCAGGCGCTAGGCGTCAGGGGCGGCGGACGATTGATAACCGGTCATACCAGGCCACAACCGTCGTGCGCCGGTCTCCCGGACTGGGAACCAGTCGAATCCATTGGGCGGAACAACCCCGGGTAGGCACCTCAAATCCGAATGAGAAGGGCTTCCAGCCCGTCTCGCCGGGGGGGGTGACGATGCGCGATTCACCGATCCTGGACCCCGTTTCAAAACAGGTGACGGCCCAGGCCAGGCGGGCATCCGAATCACCGATCTCTGAACGTGCCTCGCCGGAAAGCCTGTAAACTCCGGGTTCCAGCTGCAGCAACTGCTCCGCGAGCGGCGCTGACGCATAGCTTCCGAACTGGGCGCGCAGGGCGCTGTCGCCGCGCACATCATCGGGCAGAATCTCGGCGACCGCGCCACTGGCATTGAACAACCGCCATTCAAACGGCAGCGGGGACTCGAGCGGGCCGAAATTACCATTCACCAGCGGGACTTCAGCCTTCGGGCGATCAAGACGGTTTCGGACTGCAGCCATTGCTTCAAGCCGGTTCCTGGACAGCAGTTGAAGATAGAGAACGGCAAGTTCGGACGTCGAGTAGGGCGTGCGGGCAGGCTGCAGGGCGATGGCCAGGTTGGCGGCGAGGCCCAGGCCCGCTTCCGTCTGGTAGAGCTCGTACAGATAGGTCGCCCGCCAAGGGGGATCCGCCGCCAGCAGGGATGCCAGGACGGGCAGGGCGCGAGGATCCGTTGTGGCGGCCACGGTGAACAGCCGGAACAACTGCGGCCGCATGTCTTCCCGGCGACGCGCCAGGGTATCCGCATGGGCGAAGGCGGAACCATAGTCCCCACGGGACAGTCTGTAGTCCATCAGCCAGGCGTGGGACGGGTCGTCTCTCAGGCTCCAGTTGCCGGCCAGGGTGAGCATGTCGTCAGCCTGAGGCTTGCGCCCCTGTTCTGCCGTTGTCAGTCCAAGGACGCGCAAGGCCTGAACATTGAACGGAGCCCGGCGCAGCGATTGCCGCGCCAGATCGTCCGCATTGTCGATCCGTTCTGCGGCGAGTTCAGCCTCTGCCGCCCGACCGAGCACGACCGGCGACCCCGGCGACAGTCGAATCGCCTGCTCGACCGGCAGTCTTTGCACCGCCATTTCCCGCACCACCTGCCACCCCAGCCAGATGGTCGAGGCGACGAGTGCGAGCGCCGCCGTCTCCGCGAACCGCCGCCCCTGCCCGGGCCGCCGTCCACTCACCGTTTGCGGCTCTTGGTCGACGTCGGTTGGGCCCCGTAGTTGTAGTCATAGGAGTAGTCGTAGCCGCCATAGGAGGTGGCCTTTGCGTTGAACTTGGTGAGAACCACGCCGAGCAACCGGGCCGACCCCATCTTGAGCCTGCGCATCGCGCCGCGAGCCTGACCGCGCCGCGTACCCTTGGATTCCAGCACGAACAGGGTCCCGCCGACCGTCGCCGCGAGGATAGGGGCATCAGCGAAGCCCAGGATCGGCGGTCCGTCGATGACGATATGATCGAAGTGTGCAAGAGCCTCATCAAGAAAGACGCGGATTCGGTCGCCGCCCCAGAGTTCTGCAGGATTGGGCGGCAGCGGGCCACAGGACACGAAGGACAGGTTGTCGATACCGGTCTTGTGAATCACAGCGTCCAGTCCCGCCGAGCCGGACAGGAGATTGCTCATGCCCTTCTCGTTATTGACGCCGACGAGCCGGTGCATCGAGGGGTTTCGCAGGTCGCCATCAACCAAAAGGACGCGCTTGCCGCCGCGTGCGAAATTCTGCGCCAGGGCAAACGACGTCGTGGACTTACCTTCGGCCGGACGTGAGCTGGTGACCAGAATGCTTCGTGGCGCGCCGTCAGGCGTTGAAAACTGCAGGGCAGAGCGAAGCGAATAGTAGGCTTCGGAAAATGCCGAGCGGAGATTGGCGATCGCCGCCGCCGGCGTTTCTCCCTTGGCGAGCAGGGGGATGGCTCCCAGAACCGGCACGCCGAGCTTGGCCTCCACATCGTCAGGCGTGGCGAGGGACTCGTCCAAGGCTTCAATCACGAAGGCGGTCAGCACACCCAGGCCGAGCCCGAGGAACATGGCCAGAGCGACGTTAAGCAATAGCTTGGGACTCGATGGCTTGGACGGCGGATTGGCCTGGTCCACGATCGAGATATTGTTGGTGGTGACGCCGCCGGTGACGCCGACCTCCTTGTAGCGCTGAAGCAGGCCGTCATAGAGGGTCCGGCTGGTGTCGACCTCGCGCTGAAGGATATTGTACTGGATCGTGCGGTCGCGCAGGTCGAGCACGTCCGCTTTCAGGCCGTTGACCTGTCCTTCGAGTGACCGCTCCTGGTTGGCGGCCACGACATATTGCCCGCGAATGGAGTCACGGATGCTGCGTGCCATGGCGTTGATCTGTCGGTCCAGTTCGTCGATCTGCGCCTTGAGTTGCAGCATTTCCGGGAATTCCGGGCGATAACGCGCCGACTGCTGATTGTATTGGGCCGCGAGCGCTGCGCGGCTTTCCGACATCCTTTGCATGGCCGGGTTTTCGAGCACTTCAGGCAGGGTCATCAGCGATGCCGTGCTGGCTTGCCGCCACTTTTCCTCTGCGGCGACCCGAGCGGCTCGCGCCTGGGCCAGGGCTCCGTTCAGGGCCACAAGATTGTTGGAGGCCAGAGACTGATTCTCGCCCGGGGTGTTGCTGCCGTCATTGACGTTGATGATTTGCTGCCGTGTGGCGTAGTCCACCAACTGCCGCTCTGAATCTTCCAATTTCGTCTTGGTCTGCGAGATCAGATCTTCCAGAAATTGCCGCGCGTATGAAGATGAATCGAATTTCCGGTCCAGGTTCGATTGAATAAAGTTTTCCGCGAATGCATTGGCGATCCGGGCCGAAAGGACCGGGTCGGGGCTGCTGTAGGTGACCGTGACCAGCCGCGACCCCCGAACAGGACTCACTCCCAGATTTTTCTGCAGGGTGCGTAAAACCAATTCCCGTCGTTTGGCGACCCGGTCGCTGGCACCGCCGGATTTCGCTTCGGGCAGGGTCTCGCCCATGGTGTTCAGGAAGGCGTCCGACGTCGCGAGTCCTTGCGCCTCAATAACGCGTTCGGCCAAGGACCGACTGCGCAACAAACCATACTGTGTCTGGAAGAATTCCTCGCCCTGAATCATTGATTCGCGTGGTGCCGCGTCGTCAACATTCAGAACCCGTGCCGCCTCGCGATCGATCTGCAACGTGGCCGACGCCGTATAAAGGGGTGTGGTCAGCAGCGTGACTACCACCCCGATCACCAGGGCGGCGACGAATACTGCCAGAATCAGCAGGCGGTATTTGAGAGCCAAGCGCCAGTATTGCGCGAGATCAAAGGTGTCTGCCCGATCCTCCGCGGCCGCCCAACCTTCGGCAGTTGCCCCACCCGACGCGAACGGGCCACTGCCTGGGCGCGCACTTTCCTGCCAAGCAAGGTGCCGCGTTGACTCTTCATAACCCTTGCCGTCACCCAGCATCATTCAAAATCCGATTTCACAGGTTCACGGTCGCGCCGCTTACACCAGAATTGTTCTGCGTTCACTACCGCAAAGCCGACGGGTGAGCGATACGCTTCTAGTCAGCGCCAGAAGATTATCCACGCGGAAAATCTCACAGGCGGCGTTTGGCGTGGCGACCGCAGGAGCATTGCAAGCGATTTCGCCTGTCGGAAGCGCTGGCCAAGGGCATCAGGACATTAGCTGTTGCCTGTCCCCGAGATTCTCATTGTGTCAGGATGCGGATCGGCCGTCGCTCCGGCCACAGACCCGACCGGTCGAACGCTGAGCTGCGTCCGTGGGGCGGGTCCAGAGCCTTTGGCGGGCGTATATTTTTTTGGGCATCCACAACAACCTGTCGTTATGCTGGAGGGCCAAAGCTGCCGTCTGAAATACCGCCGAGGCGAAGCCAGCGGACATGCTCTGGTCGGTTAAGGCAGGTCTTGCTTTTGAGCGGCGTTAGCGGCTGAAGGGTCAGGCGGGCCGGAAGGGCGTCGCCGGCGAGCGGGCAGCACCCGAAGCCTGGCGCGGGCACCGATGTCCCGGAGCCGGCGGTTTGAGCTTAATCAGTGGGCGATGGCGGCCTGTTCGGCGTAAACGGAGCAGGGTGTTTGCCTTGCTGGTCTGCATCTGTCAGATGCGGCGAGGCTGCCGGACAGGATGATGACGTCCGCCATTGGCGGCGACCTTCTGCACGCACCAATCGCCATCAAGGCCATTGAGGAAATCGATGACGGGTATTGCTGGAACAGCGCGAACCGGCCTGACGCTGCCCTGGGTCGCGAAATTCGTGCTTCACGTCGGCCTGCTGTTCCTGGGCTTTCTACTCGCCTATGCGCTGCGCCGGGCTCCGCCACTCATATGGTGGATACTGGATCCGGATGCGTTGCGGGTACTCGGCTGGGCTGCGCTGTTTGCCGTGATTGGTGGCGGCGTCGAAATGGTCTTCCAGATGGAGCGGTCCGCCTGGCGCTATGCATCCATGCGCGAAGTGGTCGGTTTAGCCCGCAATGTCACCATCACCACGGTGTTGTTTCTGGCCCTGATATTCTTCCTGGATCGCGGCATGGAACTGCCGCGTTCGGTCCTGCCGTTGACCTGGTTGATGAGTGTCGCGTTGTTGGTCGGGTTTCGCATGGCCTGGAGGCTGCCGCACGATCCCGGCTTGGCGGCGCATTTCCTGCCCAGCTGGTGGTTCAGGCCCGGGACAGGGCGAACTCCACTACTGATCGTCGGTGCCATGGTTGATGCGGACCGGCAGCTGCGACTGTTGCAGGGCGACCCCCTGTCACCTTACCAGCCCGTCGGTATCATCACGCCTCACGCGGAAGAGGTCGGGCTGCGCCTTCACGGCGTGCCCTTTGTCAGTGCGATCGAGACCTGGGGACGCTCGTTCAGTGCTCTGACCACGCGAGCCGCTGGGCCGCACGCGATCGTGTTTTTGGATGACCCAATCCAGGCCTTCGGTCTGTCAACAGAGCGGATCGGCGAATTGCGTCGGGCCGGGCACCGGCTTCTGAAGCCACAGAGCATGGCCGAAATTGCGGGGGCACCGGGCTCATCGCATCGGTTGGAAGAAATTCCGCTTGAGGACTTCTTGCCGCGCAAACCGATCGCGCTCGATACCGCTCCTGTTCGGGAGTTGGTGTTTGGCCGTCGGGTCCTGGTCACCGGCGCTGGCGGGAGCATCGGTTCCGAGCTGTGCCGCCAGCTCCTGGCGCTTGGCTGCGCCCATCTCAGTATGGTTGATCACTCCGAGTTTCTGCTCTTCGAAATCGACCGGGAACTCGGCGGCTCCCGCTTTGACGGTGTGCGCCGTGCCATCCTGGCCAATGTCCGCGACACTGCCCGGGTTGCTGAAGTGGTTCGGGAAGAACGCCCCGATATTATCTTCCACGCCGCCGCGCTCAAACACGTCGCCCTGGTCGAGAACAATCCCGCCGAGGGCGTACTGACGAATGTGCTGGGCACCTGGAACGTAATTCAAGCCGCTGTGGACCATGGCGTTTCTCATTTCGTTCTGATTTCAACCGACAAGGCCGTGGCGCCGACAAATGTTATGGGGGCCACCAAGCGGATCGCCGAAACTCTGCTCGACCTGGCCCCGCGTGGAGTTACCCGGATGACCGCCGTTCGGTTCGGCAACGTCCTCGGATCGGCAGGATCCGTGGTGCCGATTTTCCGCGACCAGATTGCCCGCGGCGGACCGGTGACCGTGACCCATCCCGAGGTCAACCGCTTCTTCATGACGATTCCTGAGGCTGTGCAGCTGGTTCTGCACAGTACCGCGATCAGTACCGCGACGATTGGTGTGTCGGGGTCGGAGGGGGGCGGACCGCGCAAATTCCTTCTGGAAATGGGGCAGTCGGTCAAGATCGTGGACCTGGCCCGTCAGATGATCGAGCTCAGTGGCAAGGTGCCGGACGTGGATGTCATGATCGAGTTCTCCGGCCTGAAGCCGGGTGAGAAACTGGCCGAAATTCTTAGTGATGATGGTGAAACGGTCCAGCCCTGTGTCGAAGGCATCATGGAACTGCTGTGGCAGCGAAATCAGGACGGCATCTGTCTGGCGGACATACTCGCCCTGGTCGATCGGTCTCGGCCGGCCAATGCACCGCCAGGCGATCACGTGCGGGCAATGGTCGACAGAATTCGGTTTCGGCCTGCCCCGGAAATCCGGCAGCCATGAAAAATGCGGATGGTGTCATCATCGGTCCCGGTCCAGGATTCCCCGGCTGTTTCGCTTGGGGGCATAAGTCCGAATAGTTCGGTGCGTGTCCGCTCAACAGGTCGGCCTGTCGATTGTTGGAAATGGGATTGTAAATTCGGAGGGGCTGTGATTTTCGAGCCCGAATTCCAGCTGGGCACCGGTGACAGTAATCTTCAGACCGGCCCCCGGCCTGAACTGTCCCCGGGCCGGGATTTGTAACTTTGACGGGCGTACGGTTCAGCTCCGAATGCCGCTATGTCAGTGAGAATCAAACGTGCGGATCCGGCTGTTTTGGCCAGCCCCAGTGCGCGGGAGTGATGAGTGATGAGTTTCAAGAAGGTCTGCGTCCTTGGGTTGGGCTATATCGGCCTGCCCACCGCAGCGCTGATGGCTTCCCGTGGCATTCGGGTCGTGGGTGTCGATATCCGCCAAGCGGTGGTGGATTCGGTCAATCGCGGCGAGGTGCATCTGGTCGAGCCGCTGCTGGATGCCGTTGTCCAGGCCGCCGTTGGTTCCGGCCGCCTGACGGCGGCCCCACGCCCTGAGACAGCCGACGCCTTCATGATCGCCGTTCCGACCCCGATTACCGCGAACAAGGCGTCGGACATGCGCGCTGTCCTCAGTGCTGTGGACGCGATCGCACCGGTGCTCAAGGCCGGGGATCTCGTCGTTCTGGAATCAACCTCACCCGTTGGCAGTACCGACCGTATTGCCCAGCGGTTGGCGGCCGCCCGTCCTGACCTGCGCTTCCCGGGAGCGGGGACGTCCGGGGCCGCAGACGTCAATGTAGCCTATTGTCCCGAGCGGGTACTTCCGGGCAAGATCATTGAAGAACTGGTCTCGAACGACCGCGCTATAGGCGGCATGACTTCACAGTGCACACAGCGGGCCATCGATCTCTATGCGCTGTTCGTTGACGGTGAACTGGTGCCGACCCGGGCCCGCGAAGCCGAGCTCTGCAAACTGGCCGAGAACGCCTTTCGTGATGTCAATATTGCCTACGCCAATGAACTGGCCAATGTCTGCGACGGTCAGGGGGTGGATGTCTGGGAGGTCATCCGCCTTGCCAACCGACATCCGAGGGTCAACATCTTGAGCCCGGGCCCCGGTGTGGGAGGGCACTGTATTGCGGTTGACCCCTGGTTCATTGTGGAATCCGCGCCGCACGACACCCCGGTAATTCAGGCTGCCCGTGCCGTGAATGACGGCCGTCCTGACCGCGTGGTGAACAGGATCCGCGTCGCGGCCGAAGGGCTGAGCTCGCCGATTGTCGCCTGCCTGGGGCTGGCGTTCAAACCGGACATCGATGATCTTCGTGAAAGCCCTGCAGTCGATGTGGCGATGAATCTTGCGGCTCTGGCCGGCTTCACCGTTCTGGCGGTCGAGCCCAACATCCAGGAACTTCCCGCCAGGATAGGCGAAGCGGGGGTGGAGCTGGTCGATCTGGAAACGGCCCTGTCGCGTGCCGATCTTGTCGTCCTGCTGGTCGATCACAAGATTTTCAAGGACAGTGCGGCCCGTATTGCCCAAGGTGGGCGCGTCATTGATACCCGTGGAATTCTGCCGCGACCGGCGGCGGTTCAATGAGGCCTGTTCTCTGTGTTTTCGGCACGCGGCCCGAAGCGATCAAGATGGCCCCCGTGGTCCGCCGTCTGCGCGAGACGGGGACACCGTACAAGGTGGCGGTCACAGCGCAGCATCGCGCGATCCTCGACCAGGTTCTGGATATTTTCGAGATCGTGCCCGATTACGACCTGAACCTCATGACGCCTGATCAGTCACTGGCGGACCTGAATGCGCGGTGTCTGGCCGGCCTGGACCGGGTCATCGTCGAGTGCGACCCGGTCTGTGTGGTGGGGCAGGGCGATACCACGACCGTGTTCGCTTCTGCCCTCGCAGCCTTTTATCGCGGCGTACCCTTTGCGCACGTTGAAGCCGGTCTGCGCAGCGGCGATCTGCGCAGCCCCTTCCCCGAAGAGTTCAACCGGGTGGCGGCCAGCAAGCTCGCGAGTCTGCATTTTGCACCGACGGATCTGGCCCATGACACCCTGCTGGATGAAGGGGTGGATCCCGATACAGTCCTGATGACTGGTAATACGGTGATTGATGCGGTCGAGATCGCTCGCGCCCGGATCGCGCCGATGTCTCTGCCGGGCTATGACGCTTTTGGTTTGATCACTGTCCACCGGCGTGAGAATTTCGGCCTGCCGGTTCAGAGCATTATTGCAGCCGTTCGTGACGTAGCTGTGGCCCGGCCAGAGTTTGGATGGATCTGGCCCGTACACCCCAACCCCAATGTCAAAACGCATGTTCACGAGGCTCTCGGGGATCTTCCTAACGTCTTCCTGCACGACCCGTTCGACTACAGTACCTTTCTGTCGGCATTGTCCGGGGCCTCGATCGCCCTTTCGGACTCCGGCGGGGTTCAGGAAGAGGGGCCGACCCTGAAAACGCCGGTACTGGTGCTTCGGACCGAAACTGAACGGCCCGAGGGTGTTCATGCCGGAGCGGCCGTGTTGGTTGGCGTGGAGCGGGCGGGGATCATTGAGAAAACCCTGCGATTGATTGATGACGCGAAGGCGAGGGAAGCGATGGTTGTCGAGCGTTCGCCCTACGGCGATGGACGGTCAGCCATGAGGATCGTCAATGCCCTGACCGAGCGGTTCCTTGGCGGGCCGGCACCGGCCGGACTGGCAAGCTGATTTAAATGCGCGTTCTCTACGTCCATCAGTATTTCGCCACGCCTGAAGGCAACTGCGGCACGCGCTCCTATGAAATGGCGCGTGCACTGATCAGTGCCGGTCATGACGTGACCATGGTCTGCGCCTCTTCGGACCGCTCGGCGACGGGCCTGACGACGCCCTTCGTCAGGGGGCGGAGAGAGGGGCTGGTTGACGGTATTCGTGTAGTCGAGTTCGCGCTGGGTTATTCGAACAACGATCCGCTTGTCACGCGGGCCTGGCGGTTTTCAATCTTTGCCAAACGGGCAATCGGGACAGCCTTGGTCGAGTCCTATGACCTGCTGTTCGCGACCTCAACGCCCCTGACGGCCGCTGTGCCGGGCATAGCGGCCAAGCTCTTCCGTAGAAAGCCCTTTGTGTTCGAGGTCCGGGACCTTTGGCCGGAGCTTCCCCGAGCCATGGGCATGACGAATCCGGTCCTTCTTGGAGCGATGGCGCTTTTGGAACGCGCAGCCTACGCCATGGCTGACGAGGTGATCGCCCTGGCCCCGGGGATTCGAGACGGTGTGGCCCGGACGGGCTTTCCGGAAGAACGGATTTCGTTGATCCCGAACGGCTGCGATTTTGAGCTGTTTGCTGCCGCCGCTCCCGTAAAACCCGCAGAACAGTATCCCGACGTCATCGCTCCCGGAGATTTCGTCGCCATTTTCGCCGGTGCCCACGGCAAGGCGAACGGTCTTGGGGCGGTCGTCGACGCCGGCAGGATTCTGCAGGAGAGGGGCCGTCGGGACATCAAATTGTTGCTTGTCGGGGCGGGAACGGAAAAGCCGCAGTTGAGGCGGGCCGGGGAAGGGCTTGAGACGGTGTGTTTCGCTGACGCCCTGCCGAAGCGAAATGTCGCCGCCCTGATCCGGGGGGCGGACGCCGGACTGCAGGTCTTGGCGAATGTGCCGGCCTTCTACGATGGCACGTCGCCGAACAAATTCTTCGACTATCTGGCCGGGGGGCGGCCGGTCATCATCAACTATCCTGGCTGGTTGGCGGAACTGGTGCGTGAGGAACGCTGCGGATGGGCGGTCCCGGCGGAAGACCCGGAAGCGTTCGCGGATGCGCTGGTCGCCGCGGCGGATGATCGCAAGGGCGCTGCACAGCGTGGTGCGGCCGCGACGGCCCTGGGTACGCGGATGTTCGCCCGCGAGGCCCTGGCAAGCACATTTGTAGAAACGTTGGCGAGGGTCGAGCATGACGTCGGCCGGAGGCGTGGTGCCTTTCTGAAGCGCATGTTCGATATCGTTGTTTCGACGGCAGCTCTTGTCGTCCTGAGCCCGCTGCTGGCGGCGCTGGCGGTGATGGTGCGCCTGCGCATGGGCGCACCTGTCCTGTTCCGGCAAGTGCGGCCCGGCCTGAACGGCCGCCCGTTTGAAATGATCAAATTCCGCACCATGCGTGATGCACAGGATGAACGCGGTGTCCCCCTGTCGGACGCGGAACGTCTGACCCCCTTCGGTCGGTGGCTGCGCGCCACCAGCCTGGATGAATTGCCCGAGCTCTGGAACGTGCTGAAGGGAGAGATGAGTCTGGTCGGTCCGCGGCCGCTGTTGATGGACTATCTGCCGCTCTATTCGCCGGAGCAGATGCGCCGGCATGAGGTTCGGCCCGGGGTGACGGGCTGGGCCCAGGTCAACGGTCGCAATGCCATTGCGTGGGAGGAAAAATTCGCCCTCGATGTCTGGTATGTTGGCAACCGTAGTTTTGGGCTGGACCTGAAAATTCTGGTCCTGACCGTCAGGCGCATTCTAGGCCGCGAGGGCATTACCGCAGAGGGCGCGGCCACCTATCCGGTATTCAAGGGCAGTCCGCGCGAGGGTACGACAGATGTCTAATGTCCTGGTGCTCGCTGCGGGCCGTAGGGTTGAACTCGTCGAGGCCTTCAAGAAGGATCTCGCGGTCAGAATACCCGATGCGCGGGTATTTGCAGCGGACCTGGTCCCGGCGCTCTCTTCCGCCTGCCATGCCGCGGATGAAGCCTTTTCCACCCCTCGGGTCACTGATCGTGGCTATCCCGACGCCCTGTTGGATCTGTGCCGCGCGCAAAACATCCGCCTCGTCATACCCACCATCGATACCGAACTTCAGCTGCTGGCGGACCATAGAGAACGGTTCGCCGCGCATGGCATTCATCTTGTCGTTTCTGACCCTGAGCTGGTCGGTGTGTGTCGGGACAAGCGCCTTACTGCGGCTTTGTTCGAGAGTATCGGCGTCGACACGCCGGTGATTTATCCCGCCGATGCCATTCAGTTTCCGGCCTTCGCCAAACCCTATGATGGCAGCCGCAGTGTGGGGGCCGCCCCCCTCCTGACGGCTGAGGCCCTCACTCCGGACATGCAGGCTGATGAAAAGCTGATGTTCATGGAGTTGATCGGCGATGACCACGTCGAATTCACGGTCGATGCCTACTATGACCGCGAAGGGGAACTGGCCTGTCTGGTCCCGCGCGAACGCCTTGAGGTGCGAACGGGGGAGGTCAGTAAGGGGGTGACCCGCCGAGGGGCGGTCTATGACTATCTGCTGTCACGCCTGGGCAGAATCCAGGGGGCGCGGGGATGTCTGACCGTGCAACTGTTCTTCAATGAGCAAAGACGGCGTTTTGCCGGTATAGAGATCAATCCCCGGTTCGGGGGCGGCTATCCCCTTACCCATGCCGCAGGTGCCGAATATCCAGCCTGGCTTATCGACGAGTATTTGCTGGGCGCGAAAGTCCCATTTTTTGACGACTGGGAAGAAAATCTTCTCATGCTTCGGTATGATGCAAAAATCCTGGTTCGGGGTGAGGATGTCTGACCTGTCGGAAACCGTTGTTGTTTTCGATCTCGACGATACCCTGTATCCGGAAGACGCCTATGTGAGGTCGGGTATCGTCGCGGCTTGCCGTCAGGCGGCCCGTCTCTATGGAACTGACCATGCCGCCGAACTTCTGGCTTTGCGCGACTCCGGGCAGCGAGACTGGCTGACCGCGCTATGCGCACTGCTGCCGGACGGACCGTCTGTCAGGGACTGTCTGCTCTGGACGTACCGACTTCATGAACCCCGAATAGCGCTGTCTGATGAGGCGCGGCTGGCGGTGGAGGTCGTTATCGCCCGGGCCAAGGCTGTTGCGATTCTTACTGACGGCAGATCCATTACCCAGCGCTTGAAACTACGGGCGCTCGGCCTGGGCGATTTGCCGGCGTACATTTCCGATGAATATGGCGGTGCCGACAAGCCGGATCCGACCCGGTTCCAGGCGGTCGTTCGGGATCATCCAGCGGCGCGATACGTCTATGTGGCCGACAATCCGGCCAAGGATTTTGTCACGCCAAAGGCACTGGGCTGGCGCACGATCGGCGTACGAGCCGGAGCCGCCGCCATCCACCCTTGCGAGGGGGCAACGCCCGCGACCCATGCGCCCGATGACTGGATAGCGAGCATCGAGAACGTCCTGGATATCTGAGGCCGATTTGATCCGGTGACGGGATCGCCGGCGTCTTCAGGACTACAGCACGGGTCTTTCGGATGGGGCCGCGCCCGTACGCGACGCTATGACAAAATAGCCACCCGCTATCCGGTCCCTTTCAGCGGAACGTTCGGTGAGAACGTCGAAGAGCTTGATTGGCCATAGCAAAATAGCTGCCAGACCTTTCGCGGGCTTGTAGAGGACCTGATGGATGGCACTGGCCGTGACGGCGGCAAACTCGACAGCAATTCGGTAAAGGGCGGTGCCGTGTCCGACACTGATGCCGACCTGGTCAACCGTCCATTGTGGTCCGGAAAACAGATCGACGATTCCCTGACGTGTGAAGCGTCGGTAATCATAAGGGCCGGGATGAAACCCGATCTGGAACGGGAGCTGGCAATATATGCGTCCGCCTGGTTTCAGGACCCGTTCCAGTTCTGACAGTGCGGAGCGATAGTCCGCAATGTGTTCCAGAACCTCTTGAGTGATCACGAGGTCGACCGAGGCGGTCTTCAGCGGCACGGGGCCACCGTTGGAAACAATGTCGACCACCGACGTATTTTGCACATCCAGATTGACGATGCGGTCGTGGAACTTCATCGACCCGCTGCCAAAATTCAGTCCCCGCAAGTCATCGTTCGCGGCAAAGTCAGTCAGCAGCGGTGCCAGGGCCCGGCGGACCGCTGAGGTTGCATTGTGGTCAGCATAGACGTGCTTGACGACAAGTCCCGCGAAACCGCGAGCTCCGTTTTCGTCCGAATGCGCCCCGGCACCATGCGCGACCAGTCGCCCATCGGCCCATGAGTAGTCCTCGGGCGAAAATGTCGTGATCCCGGCGAACCAGCCAACGGTATTTTCCGTCGGCGTTGCAGACGTAGCAATATTGTCGTTCCGGGATTTCGAGGGCATATATGCGAGGCTTCCGTGAGGGGCGTCGTCAGGTGTGCCAAGCATAAAGTGCCTGACCATCCCGAGCATCGACGTCGGTCAGACGATGAACGATCGTCTCGCCTACTGCAACTGCGACCGTCCTGCTTGTACTGAAAGATTTATGCTCAACACGCCTTTTTCCCCCTGGCCCAGCTACACGCCTGAGGAGGTCTCGGCCGTCGCCGCCGTCCTTGCCTCGAACCGTGTCAACTACTGGACCGGCGACCGTTGCCGGCAGTTCGAGACGCGCTTTGCCGACTGGGTGGGTACGACGCACGCCGTGGCCCTGGCCAACGGCACGGTGGCGCTGGACGTGGCGCTGAAAGCCCTGGGCATCGGACCGGGCGACGAGGTCATTACCACCTCGCGCACCTTTCTCGCCTCGGCCTCCTGCATCGTCACCGCCGGAGCCATTCCGGTCTTTGCCGATGTCGATCCGGACAGCCAGAACATCACCGCCGACACCATCGCCGCGGTGCTGACGCCGCGAACCCGCGCCATCATCTGTGTGCACCTGGGCGGCATGCCGTGCGACATGGACCCGATCATGGCCCTGGCCGAGGCGCACGGGCTGAAGGTGATCGAGGACTGCGCCCAGGCTCACGGAACCCGCTATCGAGGCCGCAGTGTCGGCGCGATCGGCCACATCGGGGCCTGGTCCTTCTGTCAGGACAAGATCATGACCACGGGTGGCGAGGGGGGAATGGTCACGACCGACGACCCCGCCCTGTGGTCCGCGATGTGGTCGTACAAGGATCACGGCAAGAGCTGGGAGGCGGTCTATGAGCGGTCGCACCCGCCTGGCCCGCGTCTGGTGCACGACAGCTTCGGCACCAATTGGCGGATGATCGAGATGCAGGCAGCCATCGGCCTGATCCAGCTGGACTATATGGCGGACTGGACGGCCCGCCGCACCCGGATTGCCAGCGCGCTCGCGGATGCCTGTGCGCCCCATTCGGTGGTGCGGGTGCCGACCACGCCGAACCATGTCACCCATGGCTGGTATCGGTTCTACGCCTTTGTCCGGCCCGAGAAGCTGGCCTCTGGCTGGAGCCGGGACCGGATCATCGAGGCGGTCGTCGCCGAGGGCGTGCCGTGTTTTCATGGCTCGGCGTCCGAAGTCTATCTGGAGCGCGCCTTCGACGGCACGGGCTGGCGACCGGACAGCCGTCTTCCGGTGGCCCGGGCGTTGGGCGAGACCAGCATCGCCTTTCTGGTTCACCCGACCCTGACGGACGCCGAGGTGGAAAAGACCTGTCAGGCGATCGCCGCTGTGATGCCGCAGGCGACGGCGTCGTAGGGGGAAGGGGCGGCGACGTGGACCGGGACGCGCGGTCGCCGGTCCGGTCGTCTACCTGCGGGCGGGCCCGTCTTGTGTATCGACTTGGGAGGCGAACTGGCCGATATCCATGCCGCGTCGGTGGTTCACAACAGGTTCAGGCAATTTGAAGCGCCGCAGGGGACGCGGATTGACACCAGGGGCACGGGCTGGTGAGCACGCGGGCACTGTAGATATTGATGGATGGGACTCCGGTTTATGAGGCGGGCATTTGTAACGGGCATCACCGGTCAGGACGGTGCCTATATGGCCGAGCATCTGCTTGGACTCGGGTATGAAGTTATCGGAGCCTTTCGCCGCACGAGCTCGATGAATTTCTGGCGGCTGGAAGAGTTGGGCATCGAGCGCCACCCCAACCTCAAGCTTGTCGAATTCGATCTTACGGACCAGGCCGGGGTTATCCGCCTGCTCCAGGAGCATCGGCCGCATGAAGTCTATAATCTGGCCGCCCAGAGTTTCGTCGCCGTGTCCTTCGCCCAGCCGCTGCTTACAGCGGACATCACCGGCAAGGGGGCCGTGCATCTTCTTGAGGCGATCCGGATCGTCGATCCCTCGATCCGCTTCTACCAGGCGTCCACCTCGGAAATGTTTGGCAAGGTGCAGGCGACACCCCAGACGGAAGCCACCCCCTTCTATCCGCGCAGCCCCTATGGGGTGGCCAAGCTGTACGCGCACTGGATGACCATCAACTATCGGGAGTCCTATGGAATCTTCGGCGCCAGCGGGGTTCTGTTCAATCACGAATCTCCGCTTCGTGGTCGTGAGTTCGTGACCCGAAAGATTACCGACGGGGTCGCGCGTATCGTGCACAGGAAGGCCGATTGCCTCGAGCTGGGCAATCTTGACGCCAAGCGCGACTGGGGGTTTGCGGGCGATTATGTGAAGGGCATGCATCTGATGCTTCAGATGGATGAGCCGGACACGTTCGTTCTGGCGACAAATCGCACCGAAACGGTGCGGGATTTTGTGACGATGAGCTTCGCCGCGGCCGATATCGGGATCGACTGGTCAGGCGAGGCCGAGGGGGAAACCGGCCGCGACCGCCGCACCGGCGACCTTCTGGTGAAGGTCAATCCGCAATTCTATCGGCCCGCCGAAGTGGACCTTTTGATCGGCGATCCGGCCTATGCGGAAAGCCGGCTCGGGTGGCGGGCGGAAACCACGCTGGAAGAATTGTGCCACGCAATGGTCAAGGCCGATCTACGACGGGTGCAGGATGGCAAGTCCTTCTAGGGTCCTGATCACGGGCGTTTCGGGATTCACCGGCGTGCCCCTGGCCAGTCGGCTCAGCGCGGCGGGCTGGGAGGTGTTCGGGCTGACCAATGCGCCGGCGTGTGATCGCGTGCCGAGCCTGTGCGCCGACCTCGGCGAGACCGACAGAATCTCTGACTGGGTGCGCTCGATCCAGCCGACCCATGTGGTCCACCTGGCGGCGCTGAGCCATGTGGTGGGGCCGGCCCTGCCGTTTTACGAGGTCAATGTTCTCGGCACGGAATCGCTGCTTGAAGCGATCCGCAGGGCGGATGTCCGGCCGGACAAGGTGCTGATCGCCAGCAGTGCGAATATCTATGGCCAGACCCCGGTCTGCCCGATCAGCGAAAACGAACCGCCGATGCCGGCCAACCATTACGCGGCCAGCAAGGCGGCGATGGAATGGGTCGCGCGGCAATGGTTCGACCGGCTCCCGATCATCGTGACGCGACCGTTCAACTACACCGGTCCCGGGCAGAGCGAGGCCTTCCTCTTCGCCAAGCTTGTGGGGGCCTTTCACCGTCGCGAGCCGGTCCTGACGCTGGGAAACGTGCGGGTCGCCCGCGACCTGTCGGACGTGTCCTTCGTCACGGACATCTATCACCGCCTGCTAGACTCCGACGTGCAGTCGACGGTGCTGAATATTTGTTCGGGACGTAGCGTCGCGATCAGCGAGGCGCTGGCGATCCTGCGTGACCTGACCGGTCACGATCCGGACATCACGGTGGACCCCGCGCTGGTGCGGCCCAACGACATTGAAGTGCTCACGGGAGATCCGGCGCGGCTGCGGGCGGCGATCGGCCCCTGCGTGCCGGTCGCGCCGGAAGACATCTTCAGGGGAATGCTCGCGAACCTTGAAAACGGCCCCGCATGAGTTTGCGCCGCCTATTCAGCGCCGATGCCGGGCTGAGCCTGTTGCTGCACGCCCTCAAGGCGCTGGTCGCCCTGTTCGTGAACTGGCTGGTCCTTCGCCATTTTGCGGTCAGCGACTTCGTGGTCTGGTCCGTCACCTCATCGATCCTGATCGTCGCGACGGCTTCGGACCTCGGAATCGGTCAGTACACCGTCACCCAGCTTGTGAGCGCAAAGCGCAGCGAGTGGTCGAGGTATGTGAGCGAAAGCCTGGGGGCGCTGCTCCCGCTCGCCCTCGGGGCGGGCGTGTTCGTGTTTCTGGCGGTCGAGGGGCCGCCGGTATCCTACAAGGTGACGATGGCCGTCCTGCTCGCAACCCGGATCGCGGTCATTCCCTTTGCCGTGGTGCTGAATGCGGCCAATCAGTTCAAGATCCGCAAGGCGTTCGAGCTCGGGGCCTATATCGCGGCATCCATCGGCATTGCCGCCGTCATCTGGACCGGGTCGGATGTCCGTCTGGCGCTGATCGTGCTGAACGGCAGCTTCCTGGCCAGCACCTTGATGGCCGTGGTGTTCGCCACCCGCTATATCTCGCTGCGCGAGTCGCTCAGGATTACCGGCCTGACGCACACGGCGCGGATTTTCCGGACTGCCCTGCCGTTTACAGTCAGCAACCTGAGCGGGCTGCTGACCTATGGCGGCTTTATCTTTCTGAGCAGCATCGTCCTGCCCCATGAAGAGGTGGCCAAGCTGGCGGTGCTGCACAGCTTCGTGCTGGTGAACCTGTACCAGATGTACGACGTGTTCCTGAAGGCGCGCCAGGCGGACCTGGCCGATCCTGTGCGCCTGGCCCCCTATCGCCGGCTGAACCTGATCCTGATGCTTGCGCTTCCCCCGCTGTTCCTGCTTGCGGGTCGCCAGGCGCTCAGCCTGATCGGCAGTCCGGTCGAAATCGGCATCGTCGTGACCGCACTATTCGGGTTGTTCATTGCCTTCGAGATGGGCAATCTGTTCGTTCAGTCGATCACCCAGGTAAACCTGCCCCTGGTGCATCGGCTGATCGCCTATGCGTCGATCCGTTCGGCGGCCCTGGTCAGTTTTGCCCTTGTCGGGGTCCTGCCGGTGGCGGACGCCGTGCGTCTTCCGCTGTTGCTGGGCTGCTTGACGCTCGGCTCGATGACGGCGTTCGTATATTTGCTGCGTGGCGTTCAGCGGCGCGATGTCGAAGTCTGAGCGTCCGAGTGGGGGAACCTTTATGGGCAAGAACGCAGAAGCTTCAGCCATGGCTGGTGATGGAAGCCCCGGGGTCTATGGTGCCGACTATCTGGCCTGGAAGAGTTGGGGCGATAATGATTTCGGGGTCCTGAGCAGATCAACCGCAAAATACTACGCGGCTGAATTGAAGCGAGCCGGCGTGCTCGACGCGAGTGGGCTGAAAGTTCTGGAAGTCGGTTTCGGCAACGGCGATTTCATGACGTTCTGCAAGCAGCGAGGCTGGACCGTCACCGGAACCGAAATCAATCCCGAGCTGGTCGCAATAGGCAGGGCAGCGGGTTTCGATGCGCGAATTGCATCCGACCTTGATAGTCTGGATGCGGACAGCTTCGACCTCGTCGTCACGATCGATGTACTGGAGCACATTCCGCCCGACGGTACGATTTCCTTTCTGCAGAGCCTGCTGCGTGTATTGCGGCCGGGAGGGTCGCTCGTGGCCCACTTCCCCAACGCGGACTCGCCGTTTGGGCTGTACAATCAGAATGGCGACACCACGCACGTCAACGCGATCGGAACCGGCAAGGCGCGATACTATGCGCATGCGGCAGGTGCCGAACTGGTTTTCCTGCACGGCGAAGCCCGCCCCATCCCCGCTGGATCGCTCGCGCACACCTGCCAGAGGATCGTCGCGCTGCCGTTCCGATGGGTCACAAACACCCTGGCCCGGTTCGTCTTTCTTCCGGGGACGAATATCGATTTCGCGGCAACAGCACTGACGATGATTCTCAGAAAGCGTGTCTGAGCGGACTGTTTGCTGTTCCCTCGGGCGGATCGAGGTTTTGTCCGTCGAGGTAACGGACTGGCACAGCGGAGGCGGCGCGACGCCGGCCGTTGGCGCACCGTGCGAACCGCAGGCTGGCGGTGCGATGGTGGCGAGAACGCAAGGCACGTGTAATCCGCTCGCGAAACTTTCATTGCCGGGGTTGGCGCGTCTCTCTGCCCGGGCTACGGCTTTTCCGGCGTTTCGGGCCAGTCCAGGAACCAATTACCGACCTCGAACTCGCTGATAGCTGCGAATCCGATCCAGACGAACCAGGTCCCTGCAAACACCATGATCGAAGTAATTCCATCGTTGTTCATTTTGGGTGTGACCGGTCTCGCCTTGGCTAGACTCAAACACTTCCCGCTATCGCAAATATTCATCCTATTTGTGGTGTCTTATACATCTTTGTTTCCCGCGTTAGATTACATAATGTCACCATTCCCGCTCAAAGGCGCGTATGGCTTTCATCAGTCTATGTTTGCGGTGTTTTTTATATTTCCGCTAATAATATTTATACTGATGCGATCGCGGTATCCGAATAATATCGCCAGCGAGCCGGGCGAAGTTAAAAAGCTCAATACGTACTCGCCGATAATTCTTAGCGCAAGCGCGATTGTATTTCTTGTCGCGGCGCTAGCGTACAATCTGTTTTTTGTGCGACTAGGTTATGGTGAATTCTTGCAAATCGCCAGTTCAACCCCAAATATTGTAAGATATCATTATAGAATGGCTGTAGAGACATCATTTTTTATCATAATATACTTAATTGCGATTATCAGGTTTTATCCGCGCGCTCAATTTGTTGCTGCATATAAGGTAACGCTTGGAATTTACATTCTAGTTTTTGGTGCATTTTTCTTGGTGAACTCCAGAATGCAGTTTTTGTTGATGGTAATACTTCTGCTATCGTCCAATTACAAAACTGGAATAATCAACTTCAGAAGGCTGGCAAAGCTTGGAGCTATGATCGTAACGCTGGCGATTTCACTAACGTTGTTGCGAGAGCTATTCATTGAGCAGAACAATAGGCTCGATGTATCTAGCGCTATGGTTCTTATTCGAGAAACTGTTTGGCTGATCGCTTCTCGGCTAAATTCAGTAGTTATGATAGATACGGCCGGGCAAGGAGCTTATAATCCATTTGCTCCTAATCTTGAGGGGTTGTGGTTTCTTATTAAATTTAACTTAGCTGCATTTAATGACCCCGCTTACTATGATTATATGAAATCAATTCAAATAACTTCGCCGTCTGTCTTCGTAATGAACGATATAATGGTAAGGAGAGATATAGATTTTCCGAAATCAATGATGGTTGAAGTTTTGTTGATTTTTGGATTGTTTGGACTTCCGTTCCTCGCTTATATTTTGGCTCGAGTTATTGGGAAGATACAGTTCACCTTGAAGCGCTTCTACCCTACTGATTCACGGTTTATTCTGGCGCTATATGTGTTGCCGGGAATTTTTCAGTTTGAGAAGGAGTTTTCTGGATTTCTATTTTCATTGATAAAGTGGGCGCCTATGGCTGTTTTCATCCTCGTTAGTCGGCCGAAAATTAAAGCTAATAATCGAGAGCTCTAGAGGGTCGGTCGATGTCTAGAGTTGTTTTCTACTGCCGCGATACCCTGGAAAACATCCGGTCGATGGAATATTATCGACAGGATATCGAGGCCCTGCAGGCGCTGGGGCATGATGTGGTCGTGTGTAACCGCTATCGCGACATCCCCTGGCGGTTCGATGTTCTGTTTGTCTGGTGGTGGACCTATGCGTTGCTGCCGGTGGCCCTGACGCGGCTGGCCGGTCGGCGGGCAATCATCGCCGGCGTGTATAATTTCCGCTTTGAGGATCCGTCGTCCGGTCGGGATTTTTTCGCGCGGCCGTGGTTGCAGCGTCTGGTGATCGCCCTCGCGACCAGACTGGCCCATGCCAACCTGTTCACCAGCAGCCGGGAGGTCGGGGAGGTGGCGGCGCATTTCAACCTGGGCACCACCCACTATGCGCCCTGTGCCGTCGGGGACGCCTATTTCGCAACGTCGGACGGTACCGCCGAACGTACCCTGTTGCTCAATCTCGCGTGGTCGGGTTCGGAAAACCTGCAGCGCAAGGGAGTCTGGACCATCCTGGAGGCGGCGGCATTGCTCAAGCAGCGCGGGCTGACGTTCGACCTGGTCCTGGCGGGCAAGCGGGGGGACGGCTTTGCGGCCCTGCAGCAGCGCGTGATCGATCTGGGCTTGAGTGATTGCGTCAGGGCGGTGGGAGAGGTGACGCTCGAGGAAAAGCTGGATCTGTTCAACCGGACCAGACTGTATCTCCAGCCGTCCCATTTCGAGGGTTTTGGTCTGGCCACGGCAGAGGCGATGGCGGCCGGATGCTGCGTCATCACGACCGAGGCCGGCGAGGTCCCGACCGTGGTGGGGGATTGCGGCGTCTACGTCCAGCCGGGCGACAGCCAGGAGCTGGCCGATTCGATCGAGGAACTGTTGACCGATCCGGACCGGATCGCGGAGGTGAGCGGGCGCGGGCGCGACCGCATCCAGAGGCTGTTCTCCTTTGCCGGGAAGAAGGAGAACCTCGAGAAAATCCTTGGAAGCCTGGGCGTCCATAGTTGATCGGTCGCGAGGAGGGGCGTGCGAGCGAACGCGCAATGCTCACCGCCCCTGCCTGAAGGGGGCGTCTTACCTGACGCTTCCGGGGCAGCTACCGACCCGGCGCGACCCTCCGGATTCGGGCACCGGTCGCTGCCGGCCCCCGTCCGACTCCGGTGTCGGGTGTTGCGATCAGTCACCGGGCAGTCCATCAGGTGAATTAAGCGACAATTCGAGGCGATTCATCGCTGCAACGGTGCCGGGCTCCATGTAGGATCGTGCGGACGTTGACGGTGACTGACTTCGGCGGTCTTCCGGGCTGCCGGAGGCCCTGGTTCAGGCCCGCGGAAAATTTGAGCTTTGCCATGGCGCGCCGGCGGCGCGTTCACCCGAACTGTGAGAACGATGAGAAACTACCAGATCTGCGTCAACTGTGTGATGGACACCTCGGACACGAACATCACGTTCGATGACCAGGGCGTTTGCGATCACTGCAACGGTTTTCGCACCCATGTCGCTCCCAGATGGCACCCTGACGATACGGGTCGGCAAATGTTCGCCCGCACGGTCGAGGAAATCCGCCGGCGCGGCAAGGGCAAGCCGTTCGACTGTATCATCGGTCTGAGCGGCGGCCTGGACAGTTCATTCCTGCTGCATCAGGTGGTGACCGAATTCCATTTGCGACCGCTGGTGTTTCACGTCGACGGCGGGTGGAATACCGACATCGCGGTGAACAATATTCAGGTCCTGGTCGAAAAGCTCGGCCTTGAGCTGTTTACCGAGGTGATCAACTGGGAGGAGATGAAGGACTTTCAGCTGGCCTTCTTCAAGTCCGGCGTCCCCCACATAGACGTGCCGCAGGACCATGCGTTTGTGGCCACGCTGTACAAATTCGCCAACAAGCACGGCATCAAATACATTCTGAATGGCGGCAATATTTCCACCGAGTGCGTGCGAAATCCGCTGGAGTTTCTGTACTACGGCACGGACATGCGCCAGTTGCGGGATATCCGGAAGAAATTCTGTACGAATGAACTGAAAACCTATCCTTTCAGCAGCGTGCTGTTTCACAAGGTCTATCTGCGTTACCTGCGCGGGTTGAAGGTGGTGAAGCCGCTGGACTGGATGCCGTACACCAAGGCAATGGCGCGCGAGACGTTGAGCCGGGAATATGGCTGGAAGCCCTATCCGCAGAAGCATTTCGAGTCGCGGTTCACCAAATTCTATGAAGGGTACTGGCTGCCGGAGCGGTTCGGGTTCGATACCCGGCGGGTCCAGTTCTCGAGCCTGATCCTGACGGGTCAGATGACGCGCGAGGACGCGCTCGACCAGTTGGAGCGCCCGGCGTACGACCCGGAGACCATCAGTCACGAGTTCGACTACATTGCCAAGAAGCTGGGCATCAGCAGCGCGGAACTGCGCGGCTATTTTGATATGCCGCTCAAATCCTATCGTGACTATGACAACTCGCTCTGGATGTTCAATCTGGGCGCAAAGATTCTGCAGGCGATCGGTGTCGAAAAGGCGATCAAGCGATGATCGCGATCCTCCACTACGGCCTGGGCAATATAAAAGCCTTCGCCAACATCTATCACGAGGCGAACATTCCGTTCCGCGTCGTGGACTCGGTGGAGGATCTCAATGGGGCGAGCAAGATCATCCTGCCGGGCGTGGGGTCATTCGATCACGCGATCCGGCAGTTCCGCAATTCGGGGATGGCCGAGCGCGTGGAAGAGCTGGTTCTGGGTGACCTCGTCCCGGTCCTGGGCGTTTGCGTCGGCATGCAGATGCTGGCGCGCTCCAGCGAAGAGGGGCGCGAGGCGGGGCTCGGCTGGATTCCCGGCGTGGTGCGGAAAATCCGCTTTGACGACACCAACGCCCGGAACCTGCTGCCGCACATGGGCTGGAACACGGTCGAGGTGGACGAGCGGGAACCGTTGCTGGCAGGCCTGGATGCGGATGCGGGTTTCTACTTCCTGCATTCCTACCGCTTCGAATGTGACAGCGACGCCAATGCGATCGCCCACGCGAACTACGGCGGAAATTTCGCCTGTATTGTGCGCGAGAAGAACGTCTACGGCGTGCAATGCCATCCCGAGAAAAGTCACCATAACGGGGTTCGCCTCCTGAAGAATTTCGCGGAGCTCTGAGCCTTGTTGCGTGCTCGAATCATTCCCTGCCTGCTTGTCCGCGATCGCGGATTGGTGAAGACGCGCAAATTCGGCGAGGATCGCTATGTCGGTGATCCGCTCAATGCCGTGCGGATTTTCAATGAGAAGGGCGTCAATGAACTGCTCGTGCTCGACATCGACGCGACGACGCGGGGGCGTGAGCCTGACTATGGCCTGATTGAAAACATGGCTGCCGAATGCCGTATGCCGCTCGGCTATGGGGGCGGAGTCTCGACGGTCGAACAGGCCAAGCGGATCATGGCGCTGGGGGTCGAAAAGGTTTCGCTCAGCGCCGCCGCCGCGATGCGCCCCGCCCTGATCGCCGAAATCGCCGAACAGGTCGGGAGCCAGAGCGTTGTCGTCGTCCTCGACGTCAAAAAGAAGCTGCTCGGCGGGTACAGTACCTACACCCACAACGGCACGAAGGACACGAAGCGCGACCCGGTAGCCTTTGCCCGTGAACTGGAATCCCTTGGGGTCGGCGAGATCGTTATCAACTCGATTGATAACGACGGCATGATGAAGGGCTACGACCTCGGTATTGCCGAGGAGATTCGACGCGCCGTTTCGGTGCCCATCACGGTGATGGGAGGGGCCGGCTCTGTCGAGGATATGAAACAGGCGGTTGACCGTCTCGGGGTGGTGGGCGTCGGTGCCGGCAGCCTGTTCGTCTTCAAGGGCCAGTTTCGCGCGGTCCTGATCAGCTATCCGACTCACGCCGAACGCGACGAACTCCAGGCTATTCTGAAGTAGAAACAGCTGGAAACGCCCCGGACCCCGGCGTCCGCGAGCCTCCGGCCTTGGCCGGGGCGACGATTTTGGACTATGTGCCCAATCAAGCGGCCTCCCCACCGCGCCCGGATACAAGAGATATTATGCGTCAGATCGTGCAACACATGGGCCAGGGCCTGACGGAGATCGTGGAAGCGCCCGCTCCATCGCTCCAGAGCGGTGCCCTCCTTATCGCGTCCACGGTCACGCTGATCTCCGCCGGGACGGAGCGCATGCTGGTTGATTTCGGCAAGGCGAATGTCATCGACAAGGCCCGTCAGCAGCCCGAAAAGGTCAAGATGGTCCTGGCCAAGGTGCGGACCGACGGTCTGGCCGCCACAGTCGGTGCTGTGCGGTCAAAATTGGCTCAACCCCTGCCGCTTGGTTATTGCAACGTCGGACGTGTGATCGCTGTCGGGGCCGGTGTCGACGGTTTCAGGTCCGGCGAGCGGGTCGTTTCGAACGGCCCCCATGCCGATGTCGCGCGCGTGCCCAAAAACCTGTGCGCGCGGATTCCCGATGCCGTGGACGATGAGTCCGCGGCATTCGTGGTTGTGGCCAGTATTGGCCTGCAGGGAATTCGGCTGGCCCAGCCAACCCTGGGCGAGGCTTTTGTCGTGACAGGGGCGGGCCTGATCGGCCTGTTGACGGTACAGCTGCTGCGCGCCCAGGGCTGTCGGGTTATGGCGATCGACTTCGACGAGGCGAAACTGGCTCTGGCGCGGGGTTTCGGTGCGGAAACATGCAATCCGGCCAATGGCGAGGACCCGGTCGCGGCCGGCATGGCCTTCAGCCGCGGGCAAGGCGTCGACGGCGTCATCATCACGGCGTCAACAAAGTCCAGCGACCCCGTCACCCAGGCAGCCCGGATGTGCCGCAAGCGGGGCCGGATCGTCCTCGTCGGTGTAACCGGCCTCGAGCTGAACCGGGCCGACTTCTACGAGAAGGAACTGAGTTTTCAGGTGTCCTGCTCCTACGGACCGGGCCGATACGACCCCCGGTACGAGGAAAAGGGCGAGGACTATCCGATCGGCTTCGTGCGTTGGACCGAACAGCGCAATTTTGAGGCGGTTCTTGACCTTCTGGCTTCGGGCCAACTGAATGTGAAGCCCCTGATCAGCCACCGTTTCCCGTTCGAACAGGCCGGGCAGGCCTATGCCAGGCTGGGCGATGACCGGGCCGGCCTGGGTATACTGCTGACCTACGCGTCGCCGGTCGAAGAGCGACTTGTCGACAAGGTTTCGCTCGTAGCCGAGGCCCGGTTCGACCCGCACCGGCCAACTATCGGATTCGTCGGGGCGGGCAACTACGCTTCGCGAGTGCTGATTCCGGCATTCAAGGCAGCGGGTGCGCAACTCCACACTGTCGTGACTTCCGCGGGTCTGAACGGCGTCATCAACGGCCGCTCCATGGGGTTCGCTGAGGCCTCCAGTGACGTGTCGGCCCTGCTTGCAGACTCCCGGATCAATACGGTGGTCGTGGCGACCCGACACGATACCCACGCCCGCTTCGTGACGCAGGCGCTTGAGGCCGGGAAGAATGTGTTCGTCGAAAAGCCGCTGGCTATCGATCTCGAAAGTCTTGCCGAGGTCGAGGCGGCCTACGTTGAGAGCCATGGCAAGGGCGCGGGCCCCCAGCTGATGGTCGGATTCAATCGCCGCTTCGCCCCCCAGGTTCGCAAGATCAAGGACCTGCTGGGAGGCGTACGCGAGCCCAAGGCCTTCATCATGACGGTGAACGCGGGAGCAATACCCAAGGAACACTGGACCCAGGACGCAGGCGTCGGGGGAGGGCGCATTATTGGTGAGGCCTGCCACTTCATCGATCTCATGCGGTTCCTGGCCGATAGCCCGATCATTTCTGTCCAGGCGCGCCGTATGGGTGATGCGCCGGGCATCGACATCGTCGAGGACAAGGCTGCAATCACGCTGGGCTTCGCCGATGGATCGTTCGGCACCATCTTCTATCTGGCCAATGGGTCGGCGAACTTCCCCAAGGAACGGATCGAGGTCTTTGCGGCGGGCCGGACATTGCAACTCGACAATTTCCGGAAACTGACCGGCTTCAACTGGCCCGGTTTCCGGACGATGAATCTGATGACCCAGGACAAGGGGCAAAAGGCAGGAGCCGCCGCCTTCCTGAAGGCGCTTGAAACCGGTACGCCGAGTATTCCGGCGGAAGAGATCTTTGAGGTCGCCCGCATCACCATCAATGCGGCGCATCAACTGCGCGAGCAATGAGCCGCCTGGTATCAAAGGCGCGAACCGCACTGAAGCTCGGCCTGCTGAATCTGGTGCGGGTGGTCAGTTACCGCCTCGGCGTCCGCAGTGGTATGCACCCTGTGCGCCGTATCCGGGCCCCCGTGCCAACAGGGCCTTTTTTCCAGCCAGGCATGCGGGGGGGGCATTCCGCCCCGGCATCTGCTGAACCGGTCCTGCTGTTCAGTCGCTGGCCTGTCGCAGATGCAGGGGACCCGCCGGACTGGCTGGCTGATCCTCTCACTGGAACGCGCGTCGCCCGGGCGGAGGAACCGTGGTGGCTTATTCCGGACTTCGACCCCGCTGTGGGTGACATCAAGCGAATCTGGGAGCTGTCCCGCCTGGACTGGGCTCCTGGTCTCGCGCGTTCTGCCCGATCAGGAGGCGTTGAAGCCGGCGAGCGCCTGGAACGTTGGGTCGCGGACTGGGCCAGGCGTAATCCGCCCTATTGCGGGCCCAACTGGAAATGCGGTCAGGAAGCGTCCATCCGGGTCATGAACCTGGCCATGGCGGCGCTGATCATGGGGCAGGACAGTCAACCCACCCGGGGAATGCTGGACCTCGTCGAGGTCCATCTGAAACGGATTGCGCCCACGATCCAGTATGCTGTGGCCCAGGACAATAATCACGGGACATCCGAGGCTGCCGCGCTGTTTATCGGTGGCAGCTGGCTGGCCGGGCATGGCCGCAGGGGCGGGCGCGCATGGGAGCGGGCGGGACGCCGCTGGCTGGAAGAGCGCGTGGCGCGGCTGGTCGGTCCGGACGGAGGTTTCAGCCAGTATTCGCTGAACTATCACCGGTTGATGCTCGATACCCTCTGCATGAGTGAAGTCTGGAGACGTCGGCTGGGTCGCGACTCCTTTTCCGCCGAATGGCGCGAACGCGCCCGGGCTGCCACTGAGTGGCTGCGGCACATGATCAATCCGTGGAACGGAGACGGGCCCAATGTCGGGGCCAATGACGGTGCGCGGCTGCTGCAGATTACCGACGCCTCCTATCGCGATCATCGCCCGACTGTGCAGCTGGCGGCGGCCCTGTTCCTCGACCAGAGTGCCTATGTCGATGGTCCCTGGAACGAGGGCCTCTCCCTCCTTGGTGTCGAGGTTCCAGCCACCCGATCGCCTCCCGTCGGCAGCCGGGTCGCCGACGACGCGGGATTTGCTGTTCTGACGCGGGGCGATGCGAAGGCCATGCTCCGCTATCCCCGTTTTCGTTTTCGACCCAGCCAGGCTGACGCCCTTCATCTTGATCTGTGGGTGGGGGATGAGAACCTGCTGCGCGACGGCGGTTCCTGTTCCTACGCCGACGGCCGGGCGCTGGAATATTTTGCGGGCGTGGGCAGCCATAACACCATTCAGTTCGATGGCCGGGACCAGATGCCGCGGCTGAGCCGGTTCCTCTTCGGCGACTGGCTGCGCACCTCCATTCTGGAGCCCTTGTCCGAGACGGACAGCGTCGTCACCTTCGGTGCCGCCTATCGGGACGGAGCCGGAAGCGCCCATATGCGCCGGGTTCGTCTCGAAGCGGACCGGATGTCAGTCTCGGACGACGTCTCGGGCTTCGGTCGCTCTGCGGTGCTTCGCTGGCGGCTCGCGCCCGGCGACTGGAGGCTGCAGGACGGCTGTCGCCTTGTGTGCGGTGAACGCACGATCAGCCTGTCCGCGACGGTGCCGATCGTGCGTTGTGAGCTGGTGGAGGGGCAGGAGTCCCGCCACTATCTCGAGCAAACGTCACTGCCGGTTCTGGAGGTGGAGGTGGCTGCACCGTGTGTGCTTACGACCCAGGTTCGCTGGCGCACCTGACGCGGTCGAACTCGCGCCGTTGGACTTGCCGGGGTGTGTGCCTGCGCGGGTCGCTACACGTTGGACGCAGCCGGTCGGCACACCGGCCTGCCTGCTCTGACCGTGGGCCTGTCGCCAGACAGCTGCTCAGCCTCACCCCCGCCCCTTCACCAGCTCCTCCACCACCCCCGGATCCGCCAGGGTCGACGTGTCGCCCAGGCTGTCCACCTCCCCCTCGGCGATCTTCCTCAAGATCCGTCGCATGATCTTGCCCGAGCGGGTCTTGGGCAGGCCCGGGGCCCAGTGGATGGCGTCGGG
>CAXBHG010000005.1:0-43671 GCA_963975385.1 uncultured Brevundimonas sp. | reverse complement strand
GCGAATCCGTGCTGTTGTACGGTCCGCTGGGCATGGGCAAGTCGACCCTGGCGCGCGGGCTGATCCGGGCCCTGACCACGCCGGACGAGGACGTGCCGTCGCCCACCTTCACCCTGGTCCAGTTCTACGACAGCGACCCGCCCGTCGCCCATTTCGACCTCTACCGCCTGTCCCGGCCGGAGGAGGCGTTCGAGATCGGTCTGGACGAGGCACTGGACGAGGGCTGCGCCCTGATCGAATGGCCCGAACGGCTCGGTGACGATCCCGCCGCCATGCTGGGCCCCGACCGTTTGACCATCACCCTGTCCGAACAGAGCCTCAACGGAGTCGACGGTCGCCTTGCGACCGTTTCCGGCGCAGGCTCATGGGAAGCCAAACTCACCGATGTCCATGTCTGACCGCGAACACCAGCGTCTCGACTTCCTCAAGGCGTCCGGCCTCGCGGCCGCCGCGCGCGCGCCCCTGCCCGGCGACGCCTCGACCCGCCGCTACGAGCGGCTGACCACCCCGTCGGGCACGTCCCTGATGCTGATGGACCAGCCGCCGGCCGCCGAAAGCGCGCCCTGCGATCCGGCCTGGTCGCCCGAGCGCCGCCGGGCCGAGGGCTGGAACGCCGTGGCCCGTCTGTCGGCCGGGCGGATCGAGGCCTTCGCCGCCGTCGCCGCCCACCTGCGCTCCCTCGATCTGTCGGCCCCCGATATCGTCGCCCTCGACGCCCCCGCCGGTCTCGCCGTGCTGGAGGATTTCGGCGACGACCTGTTCGCCCACGCCATCGACCGCGGCGCAGATGAAGCCCCGCTCTATCTGGCAGCCATCGAGACCCTGGCCCGCATCCACGCCGCCTCGACCCCCGACTTCCTGAAGGGACCGGCCGGAGACTGGCCGCTGCTGCCCTATGACGAGACCGCCCTGCAGGGCGGGGCCGACCTGTTCGTCGACTGGCTGCCCAGGCTCGACCCGGCCCTGAATTTCGACGGTGCCGCCATGGCCGAATGGCACGCCGCCTGGGCCCCGGTTGTCGCCGCCGGAGCCAGCGGGGCCACCGTCATGGCCCACCGCGACTTTCATGCCGAGAACCTGATCTGGCTGCCGGGCCGCGCCGGTCCCGCCCGGGCCGGAATGATCGACTTCCAGGACGCCGTGCGCGCCCACCCGTCCTGGGACCTGCACTCCCTGCTGCAGGACGCCCGTCGCGACGTTTCGCCCGCCCTTGAGCGGTTGGCGCTGGATCACTATTTCGCCCTGCGGCCCGACCTCGACCGCGCGCCCTTCCTGCAGGCCTATGCCGGTCTGGCCGCCCTGAACGAGGCGCGCATTCTCGGCGTCTTCGCCCGGCTGATCGCCCGCGACGGCAAGCCCCGCTACCGCGCCTTCATGCCGCGCATGTGGACCCATCTGAACGCCAATCTGAAAGCGCCGGGCCTCGAGGGCGTCGCCGCCTGGTTCGACCGCCATGTGCCGGAGGCCAGCCGCCGATGACCGCTCCCGCCCCCACGACGGCCATGGTCCTCGCCGCCGGTCTCGGCACCCGCATGCGCCCCCTGACCGACGACCGGCCCAAGGCCCTGGTCGAGCTGGCCGGGCGCGCCCTGATCGATCACGTCCTGGACCGGTTGGCCGAGGCTGGAGCCACCCGGGCCGTGGTCAATGTCCACTGGTTCGCGGACCGGCTGGAAGGCCATCTGGCCGTACGCGGACGCGGGCCGGCCATCGCCATTTCCGACGAGCGGGCCGAACTGCTGGAGACCGGCGGCGGGCTGAAGAAGGCCGCGCCGCTGCTTGGGTCCGAGCCGGTGTTCGTTGCCAATATCGACAGCGTCTGGACCGATCGCGGTGACGCCCTGGGCGATCTGGCGCGGTTGTGGGATCCGGCGCGGATGGACGCCGTCCTTCTGCTGGCCCGGCGCGAGGGTTCGATCGGCTTTGAGGGCGGCGGGGATTTCTTCCTTGGCGAGGACGGCCGTCTGACCTTCCGCGGCGACGCGCCCGAGGCCCCCTTCGCCTATATGGGGGTGCATATCACCCGGCCCGACTATGCCGACGGCGGCCCCGACGGGCCCTTCTCCCTCAGCCCCCTGTGGCGCGCCTCGGCCGCCGCCGGCCGACTGTACGGCTGCCTGCTGGACGGCGACTGGATGCATGTCGGCGATCCGCAGGCCCGCGACGCGGCAGAGGCCAGACTGGCCGCCGAGCCGCAGGGCGCATGACCTCAGTTTTCGATCCCTTTTGCGGGTCACGCCCCCGCTGGTACGCCATCCCCGCGCACCGGCCCTTTCTTGACGACCTCGCCGCCGGGGTGCTGGCCTGGCTGGGCGACCGGCCGCCCGAGACCCTGTCCGACGCCACCCTGCTGCTGCCCAACCGCCGCGCCGCCCGCGCCTTTACCGGGGCCCTGTCACGCCTGGCCGGCGACCGCCCCGTCCTGCTGCCCCAGGTCCGGCCGCTGGGTGATCTGGAAGAGGACGAGGCTCCCTTCGCCCCGGGCGAACTGGGTCTGGACCTGCCCCCGGCCATCGCCCCCCTGACCCGCCGGTTCGAGATGGCGCGGATGATCACCGACCGGTTCGAGCCCGGGCTGAAGCCCCTGCGCGCGCTGGAGATGGCCGATGCCCTGGGCGGCTTCCTTGATTCCTGTCAGCTGGAGGAGGTCGAGGATCCCGGCCGCGTGGTGACCCTGGTCGAGGGGGACCTGGCCGAACACTGGCAGGACTCAGCCCGCTTCCTCGGCCTCGCCGTCGAGGCCTGGCCCGAGCGACTGGCCGAACTGGGTCTGGTTGATCCGGCCTGGCGACGGGCCCGGCTGCTGCGCCTGCTGGCCCAGCGCTGGACCGAGACCCCGCCGACAGGCCCGGTCATTGCCGCCGGCTCGACCGGCACCGCCCCCGCCGCCGCCGATGTGCTGCGCGCCGTGGCCGCCGCCCCCCAGGGCTGTGTCGTCCTGCCCGGGCTCGACCGCGATCTCGACGCCACCGTCTGGGCCGCGCTGGGTGCCGAAGAACAGCATCCGCAGAATGCCCTGTGGCGACTGCTGGACCGCGCCGGGGTCGCGCGCGAAACTGTCCGGCCGTGGTTCCAGCCCCCGCTCGACCCGGCCCGGGAATCGCGCGGCCTGGCCCGCCAGCGCCTGCTCAACGAGGCGCTGCGCCCGGCTGAAGCCACCGACGACTGGCGCCGCGAGATCGCCCGTATTCGCGCCACGGCCGCCGCCGCAGGACAGGCCGCCGACCCCATCGCCGAGGGCCTGCAGGGCCTGTCGGTGATCACCGTCCGCACCGAGGAGGACGCCGCCGCCACCATCGCCCTGATGATGCGCGAGACGTTGGAGACGCCGGGACGCACCTGCGCCCTGGTCACCCCCGACCTCGGCCTCGGCCGTCGCGTCGCCGCCCGGCTGGAACGCTGGGGCGTGGTCCCCGACTCCTCATCCGGCGCGCCGCTGCTGCGCCTGCCCGCCGGGGTGCTGATCGACCTGTGCGCCCGCTTCCTCGCCGACCCGCTGAAGCCCCGGACCCTGCTGGCCCTGGTCAAACATCCGCTGTGCGGTATCAACGCCGACGCCGCCACGGCGCTGGAGCTGCACGCCCTGCGCGGGCCCCGTCCGCGCGACTGGGCCATGATCCGCCAGCGCCTGCTGAAGGCGGCCCAGCCCCGCCGCGGCGGCAAGCCTCCGCCCGACTGGAAGCAGGCGCGCCTGACCGGGGCTTCCACCCTGGCCGACCGGCTGGAGTCGCTGATCGATGTCGCCCGGGGTCCCTTCGTCGAGACGGCCCCGCTGGACGTCGCCGCCCGCGCCCTTGTCGGCCTGATCGAGGCCCTGGCCGGTCAGTCGGTCTGGGCCGGACCGGACGGCGAGGCCGCCGCCGCCCTGCTGGCCGCCCTGATCGCCGGTGGTGATGCCCTCGGCGAGGTCAGCCGCGCCGACCTGGCCGAGCTTGTGCACGGCCTGTTGCGTGACGAGACCGTGCGCACCGGCGGGGCCACCCATCCGTCCCTGCGCATCCTCGGGGCCATCGAGGCCCGGCTGGTGCGCGCCGACCGCATGATCCTGGCCGGGCTGGAAGAAGGAGTCTGGCCCAATGCCGCCCCGGTCGACCCCTTCCTGTCGCGGCCGATGCGCAAGGCCCTGGGCCTGCCCCCGCCCGAGCGCCGTCTGGGCCAGACCGCCCAGGACTTCGTCCAGGCCGCCTGCGCCGACGAGGCCATCCTGATCCACGCCGACCGGCGCGGCGGCCAGCCGGCGGTCAAGTCGCGCTGGCTGTGGCGGCTGGAGATGCTGACCCGCGGGGCCAATGCCGAGGCCACGCCCGTGGTGCTGGAACGGCCGGTGCTGGCCCTGTCCCAGGCCCGGGCCCTGGACGCCCCGCCGCCCGGCCCGCCGCAATATGCCCGCCGCCCCGAGCCGCGCCCTCCGGTCGAGCGCCGCCCGCGCAGCCTCTATGTGACCCGCATCGAACGCTGGGTGCGCGACCCCTATGCCGTCTATGCCGGCTGGGTGCTGGGGCTGGAAAAACTCGAGCGACCCGGTGCCGAGGCCGAGGCGATGGCGCGCGGCAATGCGGTGCACAAGGCCATAGAGCGGATGACCGAGGCCTTCCCCGACACCCTGCCCGACGATGCCGAGGACCGGCTGCACACCCTGCTGCTGGACGAGCTTAAGGCGCATGGCTTCGAGGACGCGGCCATGGCCCGCGAAGCCCCCCTTGCCCGCAACAGCGCCCGCTGGCTGACGACCTTTGAACAGGACCGGCGCGCCCGCGGCATCAGCCTGCTGATCGAACAGAAGGGCGAGTCCGGTTTCGACGCCCCCGGCGGTCGCTTCACCCTGAAGGCCTATGCCGACCGGATCGAACTGGGGACGTCCGGCGCGGCCGTGATCGATTTCAAGACCGGGGCCGCCCCCTCGGCCAAACAGGTCAAGACCGGCTTCGCGCCGCAACTGACCCTGACCGCCGCCATCCTGGCCGACGGCGGCTTCGCCGACACCAACGGTCCGGTCGATCCCGAGGAACTGACCTATGTCCAGGTCTCGGGTCGGCGCAAACCGGGTGAGGTCGCCGTGCGGGCTGCCGGGCTTGAGGCCGCCGACCTGGCGCGGGCCGCCCTCGAGGGACTGCAGCGGCGCGTCGCCCGCTTCGATCGGGAATCGACCCCCTATGTCAGTTGGGCCGCGCCGCAGTTCATGGGCAATTTCGGCGGAAACTACGACCATCTGGCCCGGGTCTGGGAATGGCACGTCGTCGGCGGCGATGAGGAGGACGGCGAATGACGGCCCCCGCCATCGACTATCAGGTCCGCGCCGCCGACCCGGGCCTGTCCGTCTTCGTCACCGCCAACGCCGGATCAGGCAAGACCACCACCCTGGTCAACCGGGTGGCGCGGTTGCTGCTGGGCGGGGCCAGTCCCGGCGAGATCCTGTGCGTCACCTATACCAAGGCCGCCGCCGCCGAGATGCAGGCCCGGCTGTTCGAGACCCTGGGCAAATGGGCGGTGATGGACGACGCGGCCCTGTCGAAATCGCTGACCGGGCTGGACGGGCGCGATCCGTCCGGACTGTCCGCCGCCGACCTGTCGTCGGCCCGACGCATGTTCGCCCGGGCGCTGGAAACGCCGGGCGGGCTGAAGATCCAGACCATCCACGCCTTCTGCGAGAAACTGCTGCGCCGCTTTCCGCTCGAGGCCGGGGTCTCGCCCCGCTTCACCGTGCTGGAAAACGAGGCCGCCCTGGCCCTGTCGCGCGAGGCCCGCGAGGACCTGGCCCTGGCCGCCTTCAGGGATCCTGAGGGACTGATCGGGCAGGCCTACAGCCATTTCGCGGTCGAGCTGCACTGGGACGGATTCCAGTCCCTGCTGGCGATGATCGAGTCCGACCGGGCCAAGCTGCTGGCCTATGTCGACGGGGTCGAGGCCGGGCAGATGCCCGGACCCCACGCCCTGACCGGGGCCGACCCGGACACATCACCGGAGCAGATCGAGGCCGACTTCCTCGGCGGGCTGGATCCGGCCGCATGGCGGCGCATGACGTTCGCGATGGGCACGGGCTCGGTCACCGACCAGAAGCTGGGCGCGGCCATGCAGGCCGCCTGCCCGCCGGACTGGACCTTCGCCGGGATCGGTGGCGTCTTCCTGACCAAGGAAGGCGAACCGCGCGCCAGGATGGCCACCAGATCGGCCCCGCCTGCGGCAGCCGATTATCTGACCACCCTGCAGCTCAAATACCTGTCCGCCCGCGACAGCCTGCGCAAAGCGAAGATCGCCGACGACACGGTCAAATTGCTGACCCTGGCCCGGGCCCACGCCGCCTTTTACGAAAACGCCAAGGCCGCCCGCGGCGCGCTCGACTTCTCCGATCTGGTGGCCCGCACGGTCGACCTGCTGACCGAAAGGTCAACCGCCGCCTGGGTTCTGTACAAGCTGGACGGCGGCATCGCCCACGTCCTGATCGACGAGGCCCAGGACACTGCGCCCGACCAGTGGGCCATCGTCCGGGCCCTGACCGGCGAGTTCTTCGCCGGGGACCCCAACGGTCGCACCGTCTTCGCCGTCGGTGACGAGAAACAGTCGATCTATTCCTTCCAGGGGGCCCGGCCCGAACGTCTGCGGCGCGAGTCCCAGGTCTATGACGCCCTGGTGCGCGGCAGCGGCGGGGAGTTCGAGGCCGTCGAGCTGGCCAAATCCTGGCGCTCCACCCCCGAGATCCTCAGTTTCGTCGACCAGCTGTTTGACGGTTTCGACCGGCAGTCCGCCCTGGTTGGCGAGGATGTGGCCGCCATCTCCGCCCACATTGCCAGCCGCTCGGAACATCATGGCTCTGTCGACGTGGTTCCCCTGTTCCGCGACGAGAAACCGGGCGAACGCGACGCCTGGGACGATCCGGTCGATCAGGAGAGCGTGGTCGGCGGCCGCAAACAGCTGGCCGCGCGACTGGCCCGGGACATTCGCGCCCAGGTCCAGGCGGGATCGGCCGTTTATGACCGCAAGAGCGGGGTCCTGCGCCCCTGCGACTATGGCGACTTCCTCGTGCTGGTGCGTCGCCGCGACGCCACCTTCGAGGAGATCATCCGGGCCCTGAAGACGGCGGGCGTCCCCGTGGCCGGGGCTGACCGCCTGAAACTGTCCAGCCATATCGTGTTCGACGACCTGATCGCCCTGGCCCGGTTCGCCCTGTTCCCCGACGACGATCTAAGCCTGGCCGGCATCCTGCGCAGCCCGTTCTGCGACGTGCCCGATTTCGGCCCGCCGGACAGCCTCTATGCGCTGGCCGGACGCGAGAAACGCCACGGCCTGTGGCGGGAACTGCGCGAACGGGCCGGAGAGCAGCCGGCCTGGACCCGGGCGCGCGACCTGCTGCAGGCGGCGCTGGATGCCCGCGACCGCGATCCGTTCGCCTTCTTCTCCGGGCTGCTGAACCGGGTTGATGACACCGGCCTGTCCGGGCGCGCCCGCATCCTGGTCCGACTGGGTCACGAGGCCGAGGAAGCCATCGACGAGACCCTGGCCCAGGTCCTGGCGGCCGAGGACCGGGGTGGCGTCGACCTGGAAACCGCCGTGGCCCTGCTCGAGACCGCCGATGTCGAGGTCAAGCGCGAGATGGAAGGGGCCCGCAACGAGGTCCGGGTCATGACGGTGCACGGGGCCAAGGGGCTTGAGGCCCCGATCGTCATCCTTCCCGACACCACCGCCAGGGCCAAACCCCAGGGTCCGTCGCTGATGCCGGTCTCCCTGCCGGACGGCGGCGAGGCCTGGCTGATGTGCCCGGGCCGGGCCGGCGATGACTGCCCCGCCTCGGCCGAGGCCCGCAAGGCCCGGGAAAAGCGCGCCGACGACGAAACCCTGCGCCTGCTCTATGTGGCCCTGACCCGGGCCCGCGACCGGCTGGTGATCATGGGCCGCGCCGGGACCCGCGGTCCCGACACCGACAGCTGGTGGTCGATCATCACCGAAACCTTCGAACGCCTCAACGAGTCCGGCCTGGTACATGAACTGGACGACGGGACCCTGCGCTACGGTGCCGACGCCCGGACGCACCCCCCGCAAGCCACCGCCAGCAGCGCTGGCGGCACGCTCCCCGCCTGGGTCCGAACCCGTCCGCCGGTCGAGGCCTCTGCCCGTTATGCCTCGCCCTCGCGTATGGACGGGTCCGTGCGCATACCCGCCCCCTCGCCGCTGGCCGCCGCCACCGGACCCGGCGCGCCGCTGGGCCGGTTCCGCCGTGGCGACCTGATTCATCGCCTGCTGGAGCGTCTGCCCGAACTCGATCCGGCGGCCCGCCCGGACGCTGCCGCGCGCATCCTGGCCCGCGAACCCGATCTGGACGCAGCCCAGCGCGCCGAAATGATCGACGCGGCCTTCAGGGTGTTGGACGACGACCGCTTCGCCCCGGTTTTCGGGGCCGGATCGCGCGCCGAGGCGGCGCTGACAGGCTGGGCCCCCGGCCTGCCGCCGGGTGTTTCCATCTCCGGGCGCATCGACCGGCTGGTCATCACGCCCGACCGGGTGCTGGTGGTCGACTACAAGACCAACCGTCCGGCCCCCGACCGGATCGAGGACGCCGACCCGGCCTATGTGTTGCAACTGGCTGCCTATGTCGCCGTGCTGAAACGCCTGTATCCGGAACGGGGGGTCGAAGCCGCCCTCGTCTGGACGGACGGACCAAAGCTGATGTCCGTGCCCCAGGTCCTGATGGACACGGCCCTGGCCGCGGGGCGTTGAATTCGGAGGGAATCGCCCCACATCTGCGGCAACAGTCGATCGTTCCGATCACACCCCAACCCCGCGCCCCTTCCTTCCGGCGCAGCAGGAGACTTCCGCCATGGCCACCGTCAAGGTCACCGACGCCAGCTTCGACACCGACGTTCTCAAGGCGTCGGTCCCCGTGCTGGTCGACTTCTGGGCCGAATGGTGCGGCCCCTGCAAACAGATCGGCCCGGCGCTGGAGCAGATCGCCGACGAACTGTCGGGCAAGGTCGTGATCGCCAAGGTCAATATCGACGATTCGCCGATGATCCCGTCCAAGCTGGGCGTGAAGGGCATCCCGACCCTGATGCTGTTCCGCGACGGCCAGATGGCCTCGATGAAGGTCGGCGCCATGCCCAAGGGCAAGATCGTCGAATGGCTGGCCGAGGCCGGCATTACCGCCTGATCCCTCAAGGCCCCTCCCGCAAGGAGGGGCCGCCGGGCCTCAACCAGCCCGAAGGGCGGTAGGCCAACCCAGACGGCCTCAAGCAGCGCGAAGCGCGGTAGGCCCCTCTATATGGGCCTGGTCGCGGGGCTTGCGCCTAGCACCTCGCCAGCAAGGTAGAGCGAACCGCAGATCACCACCCGCCCGGCCCCAAGCCGCAGTGCCAGGTCCAGCGCCCCGCTGACGGACGCGGCCGGCTGGGCCCCCAGCCCGTGACCGCGCGCCACCGCCGCCAGCGCCTCCGGATCGGCGGCCGCCCCCTCGAACCCGACGGTGAAGACCGCCGCCTCACTGGCCTTTAGCGCCTCGAAGAAGCCGCCTGAATCCTTGTTGGCCAGCATGCCGACGATCAGGGCCAGTGGCCGCGGAGCCCGCGCCTGTCGCGCGGCCAGCGTATCCGCCAACGCCTGTGCGGCGTGAGGATTGTGCCCACCGTCCAGCCACAGTTCGGCATCGGCCGAACGCGCCGTCTCGCCATAGGGGCCGGCCGTCACCCGCTGCATCCGAGCCGGCCAGTTCGCCGTCTCCAGACCCCGGGCGATGGCCGCCTCGGGCAGGTCCAGCTCCAGGGCCACGGCCACAGCCAGGCCGGCGTTGTCGATCTGGTGTGCTCCGGCCAGCGCCGGGGCCGGCAGGTCCAGAAACCGCTCGTCGTCCTGGTAGGACAGGCCGCCGCGATCGCCCCAGGCGTCGAAATCGCTGCCCATCACGGTCAGGGGCGCATGCACCGTCGCCGCCCGCGCCGCGATGACCGCCATCACCGCTTCCGGCTGCCGCGCCACCAGACCCCGGGCCCCGGGCTTCAGGATACCCGCCTTTTCCCCGGCGATGCCTGCCAGGTCGGTACCGAGAAACTCCGCATGGTCCAGCGCGATGGGGGTGATCACGCTCAGCAGCGGCCGGTCGATGACATTGGTGGCGTCCAGCGATCCGCCCAGCCCGACCTCGATGATGGCCAGATCGGCCAGGACCGCAGCCATGGCGACGAAGGCCGCGGCGGTCGTCGCCTCGAACACCGTGGCCCCGATTCCGTGCGCCTCCCCGGCCGCCTCGACCCGGTCCAGCGCCGCATTGAGGGCAGCGTCGTCGATCAGGGTTCCGGCCAGGCGGATGCGTTCGTTGAACCGCACCAGATGGGGCGAGCTGTAGACATGGACCCGCAGCCCGGCCGCCTCGGCCATGGCGCGCAGGAAGGCCGCGGTCGAGCCCTTGCCGTTGGTTCCGGCGACATGGATCACCGGCGGCAGGGCGTCCTGCGGATCGCCCAGGGCCGCGCACAGGGCCCGCATCCGGTCCAGCGACAGGTCGATCTTCTGCGGATGTCGGGCCAGCAACCGGGCCGAGATCGGATCCATGGGTCCGGCCTAGGCGGCCCGGCGCTTGCCGCCCATCAGCATCGACAGCACCTGACCCAGGGTCTTCGGCAGGTCGGCGCGGGTGACCACCCGGTCGACCATGCCCTTTTCCTGCAGATATTCGGCGCGCTGGAAGCCCGGCGGCAATTTCTCGCGGATGGTGGCCTCGATCACGCGCGGACCGGCGAAGCCGATCAGGGCCCCCGGCTCGGCCAGATGCACATCCCCCAGCATGGCATAGCTGGCCGTGACCCCGCCCGTGGTGGGATCGGTCAGGACCACGACGAAGGGCAGCTGCGCCGCCTTCAGTTCCTGCACCGCCAGGGTTGTGCGCGCCATCTGCATCAGGCTCAACGCGCCCTCCTGCATCCGGGCTCCGCCCGCGGCGGTGAAACAGACCATCGGGACATTGCGCTCGATCGCGGCCCGGGCCGCGGCGATGAAGCCCTCACCGGCGGCCATGCCCAGCGACCCGCCCATGAAGGCGAAATCCTGCACAATGGCCACGGCCGGGGTGCCGTCGATCCGGCCATAGCCGATCGACATGACATCGCGCGTGCCCACGGCCTTGCGCGCCGCGGCCAGCCGCTCGCGATAGGGTTTTCCGTCGCTGAATTTCAGCGGATCTTCCTCGACCTCGGGGCTGCTGATCGGCTCGTATTTGCCGCCGTCGAAAGTGTAGCCCAGCCGTTTGGACGCGCCGATCCGCATATGACGGCCGGACGGGGTCACCCAGAGGGCAGTCTCCAGATCCGGGCGGTACAGCATCTCGCCGGTGTCGGGGTCCTTGACCCACAGGCCATCGGGCGTGTCGCGCCGGCTGACGATCTTGCGCACGCCGGGGGCGAAGCGCGAGAGCCAGCCGCCACGGCGTTCGGGCGGGGTTTTTATCGGGGGCGTGTTCTTGTCGGCCATGAGGGTGTCTCTAGACGGTTTCCGCCGCGCGTGCAGCCCTGACCGCATCGCCCAGCAGCCTGACCCGGGTCAGGACCCGCTCGCGCGGCGACTCTCCGGCCTCGAGGGCCGCGGCCACCTCATCGACCAGCACCGAGCCGACCACGACCGCATCGGCGACGCGGGCGATCTCGGCGGCCCGTTCCGGCGTGCGCACGCCGAAGCCGACCGCCACCGGCAGGCCCGAGGCCTTGCGGACCCGCTCGACGGCGGGGGCCACCGACAGGGCCTGGGCCTCCTTGACCCCGGTCACCCCGGCCACGGAGACATAGTAGACGAAGCCCGAGGTGCGCCGGGCGATGATCTTCAGCCGCGCATCGTCCGAGGTCGGGGTCGCCAGCCGGATCAGCGAGACCCTGTGTGCATCCAGCGCGTCCGACAGGGGATCGGCCTCTTCCGGCGGGCAGTCGACCACGATCAGACCATCGACGCCGCTGGCGGCCGCGTCGCGAGCGAAGGCCTCATAGCCATAGCTCTCGATCGGATTCAGATAGCCCATCAGGATCACCGGCGTGTCGGCGTCGCCGGCGCGGAAGTCCCGCGCCAGCTCCAGGGTTCCCTTCAGGGTCAGCCCCGCCTGCAGGCCACGGATGGCCGCCCTCTGGATCGGCGGCCCCTCGGCCATCGGGTCCGAAAAGGGAAAGCCCAGTTCGATCAGGTCAGCCCCGGCGGCGGGCAGGCCGCGCAGGATTTCCAGCGACTCCTCACGGCCCGGGTCACCGGCCATCACATAGGCCACGAACCCGGCCCGGTTCCCGGCCTTGAGCGCTGCGAAACGGGCGTCGATACGGTCAGTGCTCATTGCGCCGCCGGTGCCGGTCCGGTGCAGACATCGCCCGGGATGGTGGCGAAGCCCAGATAGCCGGTCGAGGTCGGTCCGGCGGGACGCGTGGTGTCATAGAAGGCGATCATCTGGATGCCATCACAGCCGCCGCTCTCGCGCCGCTTGACCAGAACCACGCGGTTGCTGTCCCCGCCTGCGGCCAGCCAGCCCTGCGCCTCGAAATGGGCGACATAGGTATCGGCAAGGGTGCCGACGCCTGCCAGCGGGGCGCTGACGCAGAAGGCCTTGCCGGCCAGGCCGTACAGATTGCCGCAATCGGGCGCGAGGGTGGCCCCGGTCAGGATCGGTGTATCCGCCGCCGGTGCGCCCTGGCTCTGGGCCAGGACCGGACCGGCCAGGGCCAGCGACACAAGGGCCGTCAGTGCGATGAAGCTTTTCATGATCGTGTTCCCGGAGCCCTAGAGCTCAACTCCCAGATGTTCCGCCACGGCGAAGATGTCCTTGTCGCCCCGGCCGCACAGGTTCAGCACCACGTCGCCGCCCTTGCCGACCTCGGCGGCGATTTCGCCGACCCGGGCCAGGGCGTGGCTGGGCTCCAGCGCCGGAATGATCCCCTCCAGCTTCGAGCACAGCTGGAAGGCTTCCAGCGCCTCGGCGTCGGTGGTGGCGCGATATTCAGCGCGGCCGATGTCCTTCAGCCAGGCGTGTTCCGGCCCGATGCCCGGATAGTCGAGCCCGGCCGAGATCGAATGACCTTCCAGGATCTGGCCGTCATCGTCCTGCAGCAGATAGGTGCGGTTGCCGTGCAGCACGCCCGGGCGGCCGCCCTGCAGCGAGGCCGCATGGTCCGGCCCGTCCAGTCCGCGCCCGGCCGCCTCGATCCCGATCAGCCGCACGCTTGTGTCGTCGATGAAGGGGTGGAACAGGCCGATGGCGTTCGAACCGCCGCCGATGGCCGCGACACAGGCGTCCGGCAGCTTGCCGCGCCGGGCCTGCATCTGGACCTTGGTCTCCTTGCCGATCACCGACTGGAAGTCGCGCACCATGGCCGGATAGGGGTGCGGCCCGGCCGCCGTGCCGATCAGGTAATAGGTGTCCTCGACATTGGTGACCCAGTCACGCATCGCCTCGTTCATCGCGTCCTTCAGGGTCGCGCGGCCGCTGGTCACCGGCACCACCTCAGCCCCCAGCAGCTTCATGCGGAACACGTTCGGCGACTGCCGCTGCACGTCGGTCGCGCCCATATAGACCACGCATTTCAGGCCGAAGCGGGCGCAGACGGTGGCCGTGGCCACGCCGTGCTGACCGGCCCCGGTCTCGGCGATGATGCGGGTCTTGCCCATCCGCATGGCCAGCAGGATCTGGCCCATACAGTTGTTGATCTTGTGCGCCCCGGTGTGATTCAGCTCGTCGCGCTTGAACCAGATATTGGCCGCCCCGTGGTGGGCGCTCAGCCGTTCGGCCAGATACAGGGGGCTGGGCCGGCCGACGTAGTGGGTCAGGAAATCGTCCAGCTGGGCCTGAAACGCCGGGTCAGCCCGGGCCGCCGCATAGGCCGCGGTCAGCTCATGCACCAGCGGCATCAGGGTCTCGGCCACGAACCGGCCCCCGTAGGGACCGAACCGCCCCTCGGCGTCGGGCAGGGCATAGGCATTGGGCAGGATGGCGTTCACAGGCGTTTCTCTCGCGGGGAGGCGTCGGAAATGGGGCGTCACACCGCCCCCAGAAAGGCCGCGATCAGGCCTGTGTCCTTAACACCCGGCGCGCTTTCCACGCCAGAGGACACATCGACCATCGGGGCCCCGGTCACCGCCACGGCCCCGGCGACATTGTCCGGGTTCAGCCCCCCGGCCAGGAACCAGGGCTTCCCGAACGACCGTCCGGCCAGCAGCGACCAGTCAAAACTGGCCCCGACACCGCCGGGCAGGGCCGCCCCCTGCGGGGGGCGGGCATCAAACATCAGATGGTCGACCACCGGCTCCCATGCCGCGGCCGCGTCGATATCGGCGGAGCCGGACACCGTCAGGGCCCGGATGATCCCGGCCCCGGTCAGCTCGCGCACCCGCGCCGCCCGCGCCAGCGTCTCGCGCCCGTGCAGCTGGATCAGGTCCGGCTTCAGGATCAGGGCGATCCCGGTCAGCAGCGCGTCATCGGCGTCAACGGTCACCGCCACCACCTTGGCCCGTCCCCGGGCCCGCTCGAACAGGGTGGCCGCGTGCAGCGGCTCCAGATGACGCGGGCTCTTCGGATAGAGAACCGCCCCGACAAAGGCCGCGCCGCCGTCGAGGGCCGCGTCGAGGGTTTCGGGCGTGGTCAGGCCACAGATTTTGACGAGGGTCATGGCAGAGCCAGCGCGACACCCTGATCCATCGCCGCCTCAGCCAGGCGACGATCCAGGGTAGCCAGGGCCCACGCCTCCCGCTCGACGATGGCCAGGTGCAGGGCATCGGGCGCACGCAGGGCGGTATGACGTTCAAGCAGACGGCGCGCCTGAAGGAAATCATCAGGGCCGATCACCGCATCCGGTCGCGCCGGATTGAACAGCCGGTCCATTTCAACCTCTGCGCGGCGGCGTTCGGCCGGCGTAATCCGACCGGTCCTCTGGGCATGCGACAGGGCCGATGAGGTTTCGGTCACGGTCCACAGGCTGAAGGTCAGGACCGGCTCCTGGACCAGCCAGTCCCGCACCCGATCGGAATGGGCGTCAGCGATCAGGATGGAATAGAGGACGCTGGCATCGAGATAGGCGTTCACCACGGCCGGTCCCGGCGCATTTCGTCCAGCAGTTCAAGGATATCGGTCGGGCCGGCCGTTGGCATCACCCGCCGCCGCTCCAACTCGGCCACATCGATGACGACCCCTTTCGGTGCATCACTGATCAGGCGCACCGCGGGCTGACCGTTTCGCGCGATCCGCACGTCCTCGCCCCGCTCGGCAGCGGCGATCAGCTTGGACAGATTGTCCCGGGCCTGGGCGACGGTGTAGGTGCTCATGTCGCCAAAATAGCCATCTGCATGGCTATCGTCCAGTCGCTCCAGTCCCCGCGCGCCTCACGACTGATACAGGTCGGCGTCCGGATCCGGCCGCCCGCGGATCGCCGCCGCCACCACCTGGCTGGCGATGACCGAATAGGTGATGCCGTTGCCGCCGAACCCCATCACCGCCCAGGCGTGATCCATGTCCGGCACCGGCGCGATCGACGGCAGGCCGGTCGCGCTCTCGCCGAAGGCCCCGGCCCAGCTGTAGTCGACCTCGAATTCCAGTTGCGGCAACAGCACCTTCAACTTGTCGCGGATCGTGGCGCATTTGCGCTTCAGCCGGGCCGGATCCTCGTGCGCCCCGGGGGCATCCTCGTCCTCGCCGCCGACGATCAGGCGGCCGTCGCTGCTCATGCGGAAATACAGATAGGGGTCGGACGCCTCCCAGCCGAGGGTGTCGCGCAGCCAGGCGGGGCAGGCCGTGCGCGATTTCGACGCCAGGGCCCAGGTCGAGATCACCTTAGCCCCCGGGGTCGGCACCCCCTTCGGAAACTCATAGCCACAGCAGAACACCACCCGCCGCGCCCGAACCGCATGCCCGGCATCGGTGATCAGCGTCACCCCCTCCGGATCGGACGCGGCCTGCAGCACCTCGACCCGCGAATAGACCCTCGCCCCATTCGCCTGCGCCCGCCGCAGCAGACCCGCCGCCAGCCGGGCCGGATCGGCGCTGGCCGAGCCGCTGGAGACAATGGCTCCGGTGCGGTCGATGCCGAACCGTTCGCGCAGGGCGGCCGGACCGATGAATTCACTGTCCAGCCCGAGCGCCGCCCGCGCCGTGGCCTCGACCTCCAGCGCCCGCCGTCCATGGTCATCACCGGCCAGATACAGGGAGTCCTTGGCCTTCAGCCCGCACGGAATCCCCTCGGCCGCCACGATCCGCTTCAGATCATCGACCGCGGCGCGCGAGCGCAGATAGGCCCGCCTTGCCTGGTCGGGCCCGATCTGTTCGGCCAGGACCGTCAGCGGCAGGTCGATCTCCCACTGCAGCAGGGCGGTCGAGGCCATCGTCGACCCCGTCAGGGGCGGACGCCGGTCCAGCACGGCCACCGAATGGTCCCGGCTCAGCTCATGGGCCATGAAGGCCCCGCTGATGCCGGCCCCGACGATGGCCACGTCGACGCTGATTGCCGCGTCGAGCGCCCGCACCGGCACGCCCAGCCCGTGGCTGTCGGCCCAGACGGGTCGGCCGGTTCTCAGGTCTCTCTTCAGCGTGGCCCCGGTCATGTCGTCTCCGTTCAATGGCGGAGCGATAGAGCCTGAAAGCAGACGGGGTTCCCGGCCTCGCGGGCCGACAGCAACGATTTCAGGCGAAGATCCGCTCGACCTCGGCCTCGTCCAGCAGCCGCCACTCGCCCGGGGCCAGGTCGTCGGGCAGGGTCAGGCCGCCGAGGCGTTCGCGGTGCAGGGCCACGACGTGGTTGCCGGCGGCCGCGAACATGCGCCGTACCATATGATAGCGGCCCTCGGTCACGATCAGCCGCGCCTCGGTCGGCGACAGCACCTCCAGCTCGGCTGGGGCCAGCGGCTTGTCCTCGCCCTCCAGTACCAATCCCCCGGCCGCGAACAGGGCCTTCTCCGTCCCCGCCAGCGGCCGCGCCAGGGTCGCGTGGTAGACCTTGGCCACATGGCGGCGCGGCGAGATCACCCGGTGCAGCAGGTCGCCATCATCGGTCAGCAGCAGCAGGCCCGAGGTCTGTTTGTCCAGCCGCCCGATGGTCGAGATGGCCGGGTCGCGATGCCGCCAGCGCGACGGCAGGACGTCATAGACCAGCGCCCCCTCCTCCTTGCGCGAACAGGTCATGCCCAGCGGCTTGTTCAGCAGCAACACCACCCCCGGCGGCGGATCGACCGGTCGCCCGTCGATCAACATCCGCTGCGGCAGGTCCGGGGTCACCGGGATGCGTTTGGACACATCGATCAGATCGACCCCGTCCAGGGTGATGCCCCCGGCCTTGCCCAGTCGCGCCATCTCGCTGCGCGAGCCGTAACCCATCCCGCCCAGCAGCTTGTCGACGCGGGAGGTTTTCGCGCCCCCGCTCACGTCGTCATCCTTCGGCGAGCCGCGAAGCGGTGAAGACCGGAGGCCCCAGCGGCCCGCGCGAGCGGGAACCTGTCGCGGACGGGATCGATGGGGCCAGCGTGCGTGAGCAGGTCGCCTTCGGCGCCGCTGGGTCCTCCGGTCTCGCTGCACTCGCCGAAGGATGACGACATCGGAATGGAGCTCACTTCACCGCCTCGAACAGCTTGTAGCCGCCCCGGTCGGCGACCATGGTCACCCGTTTGAAGGCGGTGTTCAGCTCGGACTCATAGGGCAGGTGCCGGTTGGCCACGATCCAGGCCACCCCGCCCTTGTGCAACAGGGCGGCGGCCTTCTGGATGAAGGCCTGACCCAGTCGTTTGTCCTCGATCCCGCCGTCGTGGAAGGGCGGATTGCTGACCACGAAATCCATGTCCCCCGCCGCCTCGAGGTTGCGGGCGTCGATCCAGTCGAAGGTCGCGCGCGGATCGGTGACGTTCTTGCGCGCCGCCTCGATCGCCCGCCGGTCCAGATCGACCAGTTTCAGGGCCGTCACGGCCTCGGACCGCAGCACCACCGTGGCCAGGGCCCCGTAGCCGCAGCCCAGGTCCACACCCGCCCCCTTCATCGGCGGCAGGTGTTCGGCCAGCAGAGCCGTGCCCGCATCGACCCGGTCCCAAGCGAAGATGCCCGGTTGCGACCAGGCCTCCAGCCCCTCGACCTGACGCGGGGCCCCGGCGGCGATGGCGTCGTCGATGCCCGTCAGCACCTCGGGCCGGATGACCACACAGCGGCGGTGATGGGCCTTGGAACTCTCGGCCACCTCGACGCCGAAGGCCTTCAGCTCCTTGTTCAGCCGCGAGCCGCCCTTGTCCTTGGCCGCCATCACGTCCAGCCGGCCGCCGACCTTCAGCGCCTTCAGGGCCAGGGCCAGCAGATAGCGCCGCTCCAGCACGCCGGGCGGGGCATAGAGCATGGCTGTGTCCACGGACCGGGGCGCGAAGCTTTCCAGCGCCGTCGAACCGGGGATCAGGGGCGAGACCTGTGTCGCGGCCCCCGGCGGATCGAACACCAGCGGGGGGCGGCCATGGAGAATGTCTGTCGTCATCGCGTCGCCTTAGCGCCTTCCGCCCAATTCACGAAGTCGGCCGCGGGCGCGCGCGGGCTCAGGCGAGCGGACTCAGCCCCGTTCGACGCACATGGCCACGCCCATGCCGCCGCCGATGCACAGGGTAGCCAGACCCTTCTTCGCGTCACGCCGCTTCATCTCGTGCAGCAGGGTGGTCAGGATCCGGGCTCCGGACGCGCCGATCGGATGACCGATGGCGATGGCCCCGCCATTGACGTTCACCTTGTCGCGATCGAAGCCCATCTCCCGCTTGACGCACAGGCTCTGGGCCGCGAACGCCTCGTTGGATTCGATCAGGTCCAGATCGGCGACGGTCCAGCCGGCCTTGTCCAGCGCCTTGCGCGAGGCCGGGATCGGCCCGGTGCCCATGATCGCCGGATCGACACCCGCCGTGGCCCAGGACACGATCCGGGCCAGGGGCTCCAGTCCGCGCGCCTTTGCCTCGTCGGCGCTCATCAGCACCAGGGCCGCAGCCCCGTCGTTCAGGCCCGAGGCGTTGGCCGCGGTGACCGACCCTTCCCTGGTAAACGCCGGGCGCAGCTTGGCCATGGCCTCGAGGGTCGCGCCGTGGCGGATATATTCGTCCTGGTCGATGACGACGTCCCCCTTGCGCCCGGAAATGGTGACCGGAACGATCTCATCGACGAACCGTCCCGCCTTCTGGGCCGCCTCGGCCTTGTTCTGCGACCCGACGGCAAAGGCGTCCTGCGCCTCGCGGGTGATGTTGTTTTGCGTCGCGACATTCTCGGCCGTCTGGCCCATGTGATAGCCGTTGAAGGCGTCCCACAGCCCGTCCTTGATCATCGTATCGGTAAAGGCGAGGTCGCCCATCTTCTGGCCGTTGCGCAGATTGGCGGCGTGCGGGGCCTGGCTCATGCTCTCCTGACCCCCGGCGACGACGATCTTCGCATCGCCCATCGCGATCTGCTGATAGGCCAGCGCCACCGCCCGCAGGCCGGAGCCGCAGATCTGGTTCAGGGTCCAGGCCGGGGTCTCCATCGGGATGTCCGCCCCCATCGACGCCTGACGCGCCGGGCCCTGGCCCGCGGCCGCCTGCAGCACATGGCCCAGGATCACCTCGTCGACATCCGACGCCGCGACCCCGGCCTGGTCCAGCGCCCCGCGGATGGCGATCTCGCCCAGCTTCGACGCCGGCAGGCTCGACAGCGCCCCCAGGAACGAGCCGACCGGGGTGCGGGCGGCGGACACGATCACGACATCGGGGCGGACAGCAGACATGGGGTACTCCGGGGCAGAATTGTTGCGTGGCGTTTCTGCCGCATTCGGTGCCCTTCGTCACGTCGCGTCGGCGTCGTTCAGCGGATAGTCATCCTGTTTCTGCATGATGGTCTGGAACAACAGGGACACCGACCCGGTTAGAAAACCATGCGGATGACACTGAAAAAGCTCGCGACCCGGGTCTGCACCCCGGATGCCCTCGACATGATCGAACACTATCAGACCCGCGGTGAACGACTCGCCGATCTGTGGGTCCACATCGTCGGTCTGGGTCTGGCCGCCGCCGGCGGCGTCGTTCTCGCCGTCCTCGCCGCCCTCTATGCCGGTATCGGCACCTCGGTCTCGACCGCCGTCTACGCCCTGTGTCTGATCGCCATGCTGACGGCCTCGACCGTCTACAACCAGGCCCGCCCCTGTGCGGCCCGCCCGGTGCTGCGGCGGCTGGACGAGGCGGCCATCTTCCTGATGATCGCCGGTAGCTACACGCCCTTCACCACCCAGCGGTTCGAAGGGGGCTGGGCCCTGGGCTTCACCCTCGTGGTCTGGCTGGTGGCCTTCGCCGGCGTGTTCGCCAAGCTTATCGCCCCGCGCCTGTCGGACGGCTTCTGGAGCGTGGTCTACGCCCTGTTCGGCTGGCTGGCGGTGCTGGCGCTGAAGCCGTTGATGGACACGGTCCATCCCGCAGCCCTGACCCTGCTGGTCATCGGCGGCCTGATCTATACCGCCGGGGTCTTCGTCTTCATCAGCCCGCGCGTGCGATTCCGGCGCGCTATCTGGCACGGCTTCGTCGTCGCCGGGGCCGCCGTCCACTGGTCAGCCGTGCTGGTCGGTGTGGTTCTGGCCCCCGCGGGCTGACCCGGACGGGTCGTGGCAAGGGGGCTGGCGTCCGCCTTCGCCCTGCGGGATAGTGCGGCATTGCAATAAAAGCGGGTGCGACGCGTGGCCGAGAAAAAGTCCGGAAGCGAAAAAGGCAAGGACGGCGATACCGTCATCATCAAGAAGTACGCCAACCGGCGGCTCTACAACACCGCGACCAGTGCCTATGTCACGCTGGAAGACCTGGCGGCGATGGTCCGCGAGGGTACCGATTTCGTCGTCTATGACGCCAAGACCAACGACGACCTGACCCGCCAGATCCTGACCCAGATCATCTTCGAGGAAGAGAGCCGCGGCGAGGCCCTGCTGCCGGTCCAGTTCCTGCGTCAGCTGATCGGCTTCTACGGCGGCCAGATGCAGGGCGTCCTGCCCAGCTATCTGGAAATGTCGCTGGATTCCTTTTCCCGCCAGCAGGAGGAACTGCGCAGCCAGTTCAGCCGTACCTTCGGCGCAACCCCGGGGGCAGGGCTGATGGATGAGGCGGTCAAACGCAACATGGCCCTGTTCGAAAAGGCCATGACCATGTGGCCCGGCTTCGCCATGGGCAATCCCGCGCCCCGGCCGGACAAGGCCTCCGAAACCGCCGCGGACGAAGCTCCCCGCGATCCGCTCACGGAAATGCGTCGGCAGATGGATGAGATGAAGGCCCAGATCGATCGCCTGGCCGGCGGCAAGGGGTCGCAGTGACGGACGGCGTTCGCCCGGTCGGCCCGGTTGAGGGGCAGGATCGCCGCGACCGGGATCGACGCGCGGCTGAACGCCGGGCCGGTTCGACCTCGCGCGAGCTCGTGCCGCTGGGCGAGCCGGCCGATCATGCCACGGCGTCCGAAGACAGCCCGGCAAGACCTGCCCCCAAGCCTGCCGCCGACCCCGGTGCGACGGCCTTCGCGGCCCAGATGATCGGCCAGACAGGTCAACGCAAAGGGCTGAAAGGCGGGCCGCCGGTGCTCGGTGCCGCCCGCTCCACCTATCTGGGCACCGAATATTCCGGGCCGAACGAGCGTCGGCCGGGTGCCGGCAAGGGCAAGCGCACCGACGTCTGATGCGGCGACATCCGGCGGCACGGTCCTTGCTGTGCAGGGGCGTCTGTCCCGCATTCCGGATCGCCTGCCATGTCCACGCTTCTCAGCTTTACCGCTCGCGTATTCGACGTCACGGTCGTCGCCCTGATCTTCACCGCCTTCAGCTAGGCGACGCGATCGGCCTCAGCCACCGCCGAAATCGAGGTCCTTGCGGGCCGCGATGATGGTGACGATGAAACCGGCCAGCACATCCAGCATGACCATCACCACGATCAGGAAGAAGGTCGAGGTGGCAAAGCCCTTCATCAGCAGGAATTCGACCAGGCAGCCAACGAACAGGATCATCGACAGGGCGTGATTGACGATGGCGACCTTCTGGCTCGACGTCGATTTCAGCAGTTCGAAGAACAGCAGGATCAGCGCCATGAACAGGATCAGGTCCCCGGCACCGACATCCCAGCTGGCACCGGAGGTCATCGGGATCGAAAAGAGGGGATCGCGCAACACGGCGTCGGCCTGCAGCGCCCCGTTGCTCCCCATCATCCCGGACAGGACGACGATATTGTAGATGACGACGGGTATCAGCAGCAGCGGCAGGGCGATCAACATGGTCCGGTCCTCGACAGGCAGCCGGGCGAACGGCTGCGCTTGTTAACGACGAATACCCCTGTTCGCTCCTTTCGGCTACGTCACTTCGCCCGACAGGCGAGTGCCGGAGTCAGCCTTCGCCGACCTCCCGGACCGGACCGGGCTGTCGCGACCGCGACTTCAGCCACATCACGCCCATCAGGTCCGAGACCGAGGCCATCAGCCGGCCCCAGTTGGTATATTTCGACCGTCCAGTCTCGCGATGCCGGTGATCGACGTCCAGATAGCGGTTCTCGAACCCCTCCCGGATCATCAGCGCCGGCAGGTAGCGGTGGATGTGATCGAAATAGGGAAGGCGCAGAAAAATATCGCGGCGGAAGGCCTTCAGCCCGCAGCCGGTGTCGTCGGCGTCGTCGGCAAGCAGCGTCTTGCGGATGCGGTTGGCCCAGAGCGAAGCCTGCCGTTTGGCCTCGGAATCCTGACGTTTGGCGCGGCGACCGCCGACCAGCGCCACCGAGGCCGGTGCCGCGATCAGGGCATCCACGAGCTTCGGCGCATCCGCGGGGGGATTCTGGCCGTCACCGTCCAGCGTCACGATAATCGCCCCCCGCGCGGCCATCACCCCGCTGCGCACCGCCCGACTCTGCCCGGCGTTACGGGCATGGCCAAGCACCCGCAGGGTCGGCAGTTCGGCCATAAGGGCCTGCAGCTCGTCCAGGGTCGCGTCCCGGCTGGCGTCGTCGACGAAAATCATCTCATAGGCGCGCCCGGCGAAGGCCGCGGCAATCTCGCGGGCCAGGGGTCCGGCGGCACCGGCTTCGTCGTGCACCGGCACGACGACGGAGATTTCAGGCGTTTCCTTGCTGGTCATCGTCGCTCAATAGCCGAGTTTGTCGCCCGACGGGAGCCACAAGCTGGCCGGGGCAATCCCCCGGGGCCGACCCGCTCAGTATGGCTGACGTCGCGCGAAACAGCATGGTAGGAATGGCGGCATGATGCGCCCGAACCTGGATCACCATATCGCCGGCTGGCGCGGACCCCTGCTGGCGGCCCTGCTGACCCTTGTCGTCGGCCTGCCCGGCCTGTTGCTGCTGCCGCCGCTGGACCGCGACGAAAGCCGCTACGCCCAGGCGACCTCGCAGATGCTGGAGAGCGGCGACTATGTCGATATCCGCTTCCAGGACGAGCCGCGCTGGAAGAAGCCGGTCGGAATCTACTGGATGCAGGCCCTGGCCGTGGCGACCACCTCCAGCGTCGAGAACCGCGACATCGCCCCCTACCGGATTCCGTCGCTTCTGGGGGCCATTCTGGCTGCGGCCGCCTGCGCCTGGGCGGGCGCGGCCCTGTTCGGGCAGAGGGCCGGATTCCTGGGCGGCGTCCTGCTGGGGGCCACCTTCCTGCTGTCCAGCGAGGCCGGGATTGCCAAGACCGACGCCATGCTGTGCGGGGCGGTCACCCTGTCGATGGCGGCCCTCGCCCGGATCTATATGGCGGCGCGGGCCGGCCAGCCCCCGCAGCGACCGCATAAATTGCTGTTCTGGCTGGGACTGGGGCTGTCGATCCTGATCAAGGGGCCGATCGGACTGATCGTGATCGTTCCGGCGATCATCGCCCTGTCCGTCTGGGACCGGGACCTGGGCTGGTTGCGCCGCCTCGGCTGGGGTTGGGGCCTGCCCCTGGTGGCCCTGATCGTCGGTCCCTGGGCCATTGCCATCACCATCGCCACCGACGGCGGCTTCTGGCGGGAAGCGATCGGCGGTGACCTGGCCCCCAAATTGACCGGTGCCCATGAGAGCCACGGCGGGTTCCCGGGCATGTATCTGGTGCTGGCTCCGCTGCTGTTCTTCCCGGCCACCCTGATGTTGCCCGCGGCCCTGTCGACGGCCTGGCATCGGCGGACCGAGCCGGCCGTGCGCTTCATGGTCTGCTGGCTGGTGCCGGCCTGGCTGATCTTCGAGGCCGCCCCGACCAAGCTGTGGCACTATACCCTGCCGACCTTCGGGGCCGTGGCCCTGCTGGCCGCCGCCGCCCTGACCCGGCCGATCGGCGTGGTGTCGCGGCGGGCAGGCGCGCTTCTGACCGTATTCGCCGGCACCCTGATTATCGGCATCACCCTGTACGGCCTGACGGAATTCGGCACCTCGACAGCCCAGACCTGGGCTGCCCTGACCATCGTCTTCACGGCAGGGGCGGCGGCGATCGGGGCCTTCCTGCTGCTGAACCGCGCGACGACCTCGGCCGTGATCGCCTCGGTCGTGCTCGGGGTCATCGCCCACGCCGCCCTGGCCGGAACCCTGCGCCAGCTGCGCCCCCTGTCGGTCTCGCCCAGACTGGAGGCCACCCTTGAACACGCCGATCTCCACCCGCGCCAGGGCCGGATCACGGGCCCGGTTGCCATCACCGGCTTCCATGAGCCCAGTTTCGTCTTCCTGACCGGCCGCAATACCGAACTGACCGACGCCGAAGGCGCGGCCCGGGCCCTGGCCGAGGGCCGGCCGGCCATCGTCGAGGCGCACGACGCCGATGCCTTCCACCAGTCCAGCGCCCGGTTCGGCGTCACCGGGCGATCGGTCGGCGTCGTAACCGGTCACAACTATTCCACCGGCGACGACGTCAGCCTGACCGTCTATGCGCCGCCCGGCGCGGCAGACACCGACGGAGCCCGCCGTTGAGCCGTCGCCATATCACCATCGTCGAGGTCGGCCCCCGCGACGGCCTGCAGAACGAGCCGACGGTGTTCGAACCCGCGGTGCGGGCCGAGTTCGTGCGGAAGCTGGAAGCCGCCGGCGCGCGCCGGATCGAGGCTGTCTCCTTCGTCCATCCGAAATACGTGCCGCAGATGGCCGGCGCTGAAGAGGTCATGGCCCTGCTGCCCCCCCGGGCCGGCCACAGCCGCATCGGCCTGGTCCTGAACGGCCGGGGCTATGACCGGGCCCTCGGCACAGCGGTGGACGAGGTCAACGTCGCCCTGTCCGCCACGGACGGTTTCGGCCTGAAGAACCAGGGACTGGACGTGAACGCCCAGGTCGAGATGCTGTCCGGCATCATGGCCAGCCGCCACAACGCGGGGGCCGCGGGCGGCGGCGGCTCGCCCCGGTTGTCGGCCACCCTGTCCTGCGTCTGGGGCTGCCCGTTCGACGGCGAGGTTTCGGTGGACCAGGTTGCCGACCTGACAGGCCGGGTCGCCGCACTCGGGGTCGAGGAGATCGCCCTGGCCGACACCATAGGTGCCGGGGATCCGTGGGCCGTGACCCGCGTGGTCGAGGCCGCCCGCAAGGCGGCCCCGGATGCCCGGCTGCGCCTGCATTTTCACGACACCCGCAACACCGGCCTGGCCAATGCCTATGCCGGGGTCGAGGCCGGGGTCGACGTTCTGGATGCCTCGGTCGGCGGCATCGGCGGCTGCCCCTTCGCCCCCGGGGCCACGGGTAATGTCGCCACGGAAGATCTCGTCTACATGCTGGAGCGGGCCGGATTTACCACCGACTATGATCTGGACGCCCTGATCGATACGGCGCGCTGGATGGGCGACAAGCTCGGCAGGCCCGCACCGTCGGCCCTCAGCCGGGCGGGGGGTTTTCCCCGCCGGGGCTGATCGACGCGATACCCGTCCTGAAGTCTCGCCTTCGTCATCAGGAGCGGCTAAGGCTTGGCTTCTCGATGATGGTGAAAGCTCTACGCCCGTCCATGCGCATCGTTCTGGCAACCGACGCCTGGGAACCCCAGGTCAACGGCGTCGTCCGCACCCTGACCCGTACCGTGGCCGAGTGCCGCGCCATGGGGCATGAGGTCGAGGTCATTCGCCCTGACCAGTTCAAGACCATTCCCTGCCCGACCTATCCGGAGATCCGGCTGGCGCTCGGGGCGGAGGAAGAGATTCGCGAACGCCTGCGCGCCTTCGAGCCCGAGGCGGTCCATATCGCCACCGAGGGGCCGATCGGCATCGCCACGCGCCGCATCTGCGTGGAATGGAAGCTGCCGTTCACCACCAGCTACCACACCAAATTCCCGGAATACGTCTCGGCCCGGTTCCCGATCCCGGTCCAGGTCGGCTACGCCTATATGAAATGGTTCCACAAGCCGTCCGGCCGGCTGATGGTGGCGACACCGACCCTGCGCGACGAACTGGTCGAGCACGGCTTCCGCAACGTCTCGCCCTGGTCCCGTGGTGTTGATACCGAACAGTTCAACCCGGACCTGCCGCGTATCTACGACGAGCTGGGCGGCAAGGACTGGCCGCGCCCCTTCTTCCTCAACGTGGGACGGGTGGCGGTCGAGAAGAACATCGAGGCCTTCCTCGAAACCGACCTGCCCGGCACCAAGATCGTCGTCGGGGACGGTCCGGCTCGCGCCGATCTGGCGACCCGCTATCCCGAGGCCAAATTCCTCGGGGCCCGGTTCGGCGAGGAACTGGCGCGCTGCTTCCGCGACGCCGATGTCTTCGTCTTCCCCAGCTGGACCGACACCTTCGGCCTGGTGATTCTCGAGGCCATGGCCACCGGCACACCCGTCGCGGCGTTTCCGGCGCACGGACCGATCGATATCATTCCGGGCTCGGGCGCGGGCGCGATCAGCGACGATCTGCGGACCGCCTGCCTCGAAGCCCTGAAATGTGATCGCGCCGATGTGCGGGCCTATGCCGAGAAATTCAGCTGGCGCGCCTCGGCCGAACAGTTCGTCGAAAACCTGCAGCCCTACCCCGAACCCGAGCGCGGCCGCTTCTGGCGGCGCCTGAGACGGATCGCCCGGCTGCGCCGCAAGGTCGCGGCCTGAACAAGAGGCAAAAAGGCCCCGAACGGCGATCCGTTCGGGGCCCTTTCATTCCGGTCGGCGGTCGCCCTATTTGGTCGGGGCGGACATCGGCGTCATGGCCGCGGCGATGGCGCGCTGGGCGGCGATCTGATCGGCGGGCAGCGGCACGAGGCCACGATCCTGCAGATAGCCACCACGACCGGCGGCGGCCTCGGACATGAACTCCTGAACGAACTGTTCCAGCCCCGGCGTGACGCCGACGTGGGCCTTCTTGACGTAGATATAGAGGCTGCGCGCCAGCGGATAGGAGCCGTCGGCGATGGTTTCAGCCGACGGGGCGATGCCGTCGATGGTTTCAGCCTTCACCGTGTCCATGTTCTGCTCGAGGAAGGAGAAGCCGAACACGCCCAGCGATCCGGGCGTACGGGTCAGGGTCTGGACGATGGCGTTGTCGTTTTCGCCGGCGTCGATCCAGGACCCGTCCTCACGCAGGGTGTGAGCCAGGGTTTCGAACCGGTCCTTGTCGGCTTCCTTGACCGCGGCCAGGGCCGGAATCAGGGCGGCACCGGGGGCCATTCCCAGTTCGAGGAAGGCGTCGCGGGTGCCCGAGGTCGGCGGCGGGCCATAGACCTGGATACGCTGGTTCGGCAGGGCGGGGTTGACCGTGTTCCAGGTCGTGGCCGGGTTGGCGACAAAGCCGTCCCCGCCGGGCACTTCCTTGGCCAGGCCCTGGTACAGGTCCTGAAGGCGGAAGTTGAACCCGTTGCCGTCACGTGCGGTGGCGATGACGATCCCGTCGAAGCCGATCTTCAGCTCGACGATGTCGGTGACGCCGTTCTGCTGGCACATGGCGAATTCGGAGGCCTTCATCGGCCGCGAGGCATTGGCGATGTCCGGCGTGGTCGGCCCGACGCCCTGGCAAAAGGCCTGGATACCCCCGCCGGTGCCCAGCGATTCCACGCGCGGCGCGGCACCACCCGAGGCACGGGCGAAATTCTCGGCCACACGGGTCGCGAACGGGAAGACGGTCGAGGAGCCGGCGGCCCAGATACCGGCCCGGGCACCGTCACCGGCACCACCGCCGTTTCCGCAGCCGGCAACAGCCAGCAGGGCCACGGCCGAGACGGCCACAAGAAGCTTGGAAGTCATGATCTATTCTCCGAACACGGCGTTTCAGGCAGGCTTAGAACAGACATATGTGACGGACAGCGCGCGCCTTTGTGACAGTCAGAGCAAGCGTTTGCGCATGATCTGCGACAGGGTGTCGATCAGGGTCACGGCCACGACGATGACGATCGCGATCGCCGAAACCTCGTTGTATTTAAAGGCCTGGATGTCCTCGAACAGCAGCTGGCCGATGCCCCCGGCCCCGATCAGACCCAGAACCGTCGCCGCCCGGCTGTTGGATTCAAACCGGTAGAGGGCGAACGAGGTCCACAGCGGCGCGACCTGCGGGATCACCCCCCAGACGATTTCGAGCAGGGGCGCGGCACCGGTGGCGCGCACGCCCTCGACCGGACCCTTGTCGATCGACTCCACGGCCTCCGAGAACAGCTTGGCCAGAACACCGCCGGTGTTGAGCGCCAGCGCCAGCACCCCGGCCAGCGGACCCAGGCCCACGGCGACGATGAACAGGGTGGCGATAACCAGATCGGGAATGGAGCGCAGCAGGTCCATCACCCGCCGCACCGGCCAGACGATCCAGGCCGGCGCGATGTTCCGTGCCGCCGCCAGACCCAGGGGAACGGCGATGAACACGGCAATGAACGTGCCCCACAGCGCAATCTGCACCGTCAGCCACATCAGACCGACCAGATGGCGCCAGTTGCTGAAATCGGGCTGCAGCAGCTCCCGCCCGTAGGTGCGGATGCTTTCCTGATTGGTGATCAATTTGGGCAGGTTGACCATATCGACCTTGTCGAAACTGATCAGCAGCACAACAGCGATGCCGCCCCATAGCAGCAGGTCCAGCAGCCAGGCTGACAGCGATTTCGACGGCGGCCGGGGAATGTCTCCGGTCGCGCCCGCCGGCATACCGCCGGCAGCGGCGGTTTTCGGCGTCTCGCTCAAGGCTGGACCTCACGCTTGGCGCGCAGGGCCGCCAGGGTGCGTTCGGCGGCGGCGACGCCTGCCTGATCCCCCTTGGCGCGCGCCTCGGACAGTTGCTGGTCGGCAACCATTTCCCGCACAGGATCGAGGTAGCCGTCATCAGCCGCGCGGAACATCGAATAGTTCAGGCTGGCCAGAACCCGGCGCTGGCGCTCGGCCTCGGCCCCCTCGCCCTGACCATAGGTCAGGAAGAAGCTGCGGATCTTTTCCTTGAGGACCGGGTCGAGATCTTCCCGGATCACAATCCCGGACTCGGGAATCGGCGGCGACACCCAGATGTCCTGCAACTGGCTGGCCAGATGCGGATTTTCCCGCGCCATGAAGATGGTGTTGACGGTGTTCGATGTGGCGACGTCAACGACGCCGGTCGCCACGGCAAAGGCATTGGCCTGGTGGCTGGCCGACCGCACGGTCTTGAAGCACTGGCCGGGCTGGATACCGCGCGGATTGAACAGGAAGGTCATGGGGGCCAGGGTCCCCGAGGTGGACTGGGCGTCACCGAGGCCGAAATCATAGACCTTGCCGCACGCCAGGACCGTCTCCAGCGTGATGCCCGAGCCCTTCCTGACGATCAGGGTCGACTGGTAGCTGTCGCGCCCTTCAGGGTCGACGATGCGGGCGATGACCTCACCCTGGGCGCGGTCGACCGCCTCGAGGGCCGGCTTGGCCGAGAACCAGGCCACCTGGGTCTGGTTGAAGCGCATGGCCTCGATCAGCACATTGTAGTTGCCCGCGAAAAACGGCTTCACCGGCACGCCGATGGCCTTGGACATATCGTCGAGCAGCGGCTGCCACAGCGGCCCGGACGAGGCCTGGCCCTCGGCCGACAGGATCGAGAAGGTGATTTCGGTCGGCGCACCGGCGGCCTTGTCCTCGCCCTTGCCGCACGAGCCGAGGCCCATGGCCAGGGCGGCGACGCCGGCGATCGCGAACAGACGGCGGGTGAACAGGGTGCGGGTCATGCCTTGGCTTCCCAGAACGCGTCCTCGAACTCGGGACCGTAGATATCAATCAGCCGGCTGGTATCCAGTCCGGTACTCGGGCCGTCATACACGACCTTGCCCGCCTGCAGGGCGATGACCCGGTCGCAATAGCGGATCGCATAGTCGACCTGGTGCAGGGTGACGATCACCCCCAGCCCGTCGCGCCTGTTCAACTCGACCAGCAACTCCATCACCTTGCGGGCGGAGACAGGATCAAGCGAGGCGACCGGCTCGTCAGCGAGAATGGCCTGGGCCCCCTGGACGATGGCGCGGGCAATGGCCCCGCGCTGCTGCTGGCCACCCGACAGGGTGTTCGCGCGCTGTCCGGCGTAGTCGGAAACCCCGACCCTGTGCAGGGCGGCCATGGCCCTGGCCTTGTCCGCCGCGGGCCACAGGCCCAGCATGCCGCGCCAGCCGGGCAAACGTCCCAGGGCACCCAGCATGACATTGGAAAACAGCGACAGCCGGCCGACCAGGTTGAACTGCTGGAAGATCATGCCCAGCTTGCCACGCGCGGCGCGCACCCGGCCGGTGATATGGCCGTTCTTCTGGACCACCTCGCCGAACACCTCGATGGTGCCCTTGCCGGAATCAATGGACTGCAGGCCGGTGATCGAGCGCAGAAGCGTCGACTTGCCGGAGCCGGACGGACCGATCAGGGCGACCATTTCCCCGGCGGCGACCTCGACGGACACGCCGTTGAGCGCCTTGCGGGAACCGAAGGTCTTTGACACATCGCGCACGGAAGCGACGGCGGCGGCGGATGAGCTCATGGACTCGCTGATGGCGGTTGCAGGGCTGGGCCGCATGACGCGCGGAGCGCGCTTCGGCAAGTCTTAATGACACGGCAGCGTCGATTTCGTCCAGTGTGACGCATCGAAGTCAGGGATTGACCGCCCTCAGCCGGGTCCGGTCCTGCGGGGAGGCCAGCGCAGCCAGCGACCGTTTCATGGCCTCCTTGCCCAGCACGCCGGCGGCTCTGCCCAGCGGGCCCCGCACCGCGCCCAGGGAATTCAGCGCCTGCTGCAACTGGATCGCGACCCGCAGATCACTCGCGCCGTGGCGGATCAGGGGGCCGAACACATCATCCAGCACATCGCCCTCGGACAGGGGGCGGACGCGCAGCCGGTCGTGCGTCACCGCCGCATCCGCCGGCACGGCGTCGCGCGCCTGGCACCAGCCATCCAGCAGACGCACGCCGGTCGTGGCGATCTCGACAGCGGTACCCGGATCGTTGATGCCGGGCGACAGGGCCTTGCCGGCAATCTCGCCCAGCACCGTCAGGGCAAACCGCGGATCCTGGTCAAACGAACGGGACCGCCCGAGGGTAAAGGCCGCGCAGAGGCGGGCCTGCAGGTCGTCATCCGCCGCAACGAGGTCGAGCCGGCACAGAACCTCTCCCCGGCGCACGAAGGTGCCGGGGACCGCCACCACCTCGACATCGGTGTCGGCGGCCTCGGCGGCGCGTTGCAGATGGTCGGGGTCCACATTCTGGACGTAGCCCGTCGTCGGGCTGGTCACGGCCACCCCCTGTCGGGAGACACCCCCGGCCCGCCCCCCCAGACCGGGCCGCGCGGCGGCCTCGGCAAGGGCCCGGGCGGCGCGGTCCTCAACCAGTTCGATCATATGTCCCAGCCGGGCGAGACGGGAGAGACGGTTGATCCAGGCCAGCAGGCGGAAGGCGACCAGACCGACCACCGCCAGGCTGATCAGAAACAGCACCGCCCGGCCTTCCGCCGCATAATAGTGGGCGTTGATCGCCGTGACTCCGACAATGGCGTACAGAAAGGCTCCGACGAAGGTGGCCAGCGACTTCTGTGTCGCCTCGTCGCCGGTGACCAGGGACGCCACCCGCGGCGTGGCGGCGCTGGAGACCGCCGTATAGGCCGTGACCATCGCCCCGAGGGAAAAGGTCGCCACCGCCAGCAGGCTGGACGCCAGGATGGTCAGAACCTGCTCGACGGACTCTCCGCCGAAGCGATCGGCCATTTCCGTCGGGACCAGCGGTGCCGCCACGACCGCCGCCAGCGCCGCGACGACGCCAAACACGGCGTAGAGCCCGGCGCGAAACCACAGCTCGCGCGTCGTGCGCCTCCAGATAAACAGCCAACGGTTCATGACATTTCCCTGCCCCCACGGCTCCGCTTTCCGGTGCCGTCGGACGTGGGAACGCCCCGGCGGGCAGAGAGTTCTATGGGGGTCAGGCGGGTTGACCGCGGCCCCGCGACACAAAATCGCCGCTTTACATTCCGGTCACACGACCCTACATCGCCCTTTCCGGCGGACCCCGTGGTCTGATCTTGCGCTGCTAACGCCGGCTGGGTTTAACAATTACAGGGGTTTACGTGAATTGCGCACGTATCCATTTCCCCTGGACCTGGTCCGTGAGCGGTCCCCCGAGCGTCCCGTCGCCCTTGTGCGGCCGCGTTCGGTTTCCGTAGCGGCGCGCTGGTTCCAGGATAATCTGAAAGCCGACGTCTTCTATGCAGTGAAGGCGAATCCTTCGCGTTGGGTCATCGAGACCCTGGTCGCCGAGGGCGTCAATGCATTCGACGTCGCCTCGCTCGCCGAGATCGAACTGGTCCGTTCGGTCAGCGCCGATGCACGCCTGGCCTTCATGCATCCGGTCAAGAGCCGCAACGCCATCACCCGCGCCTATTTCGATCTGGGCGTGCGCACCTTTGCGCTCGACAGCCACGATGAGCTGCTGAAGATCCTCGACGCCACCGGCGGCGCGACGGATCTGAACCTGATCGTGCGCATGGCTGTGGCCACCGACGGGGCCGCCTATACGCTGTCCGGCAAATTCGGCGTCACGCCGGACCAGGCCCCGGCGCTGTTGCTGGCCACGCGTCGGGCCGTCACCGACGGCCTGATGGGCGTCAGCTTCCATGTCGGCTCCCAGTGCATGCGCCCCAGCGCCTACCAGGCCGCCATGGCCCAGGTCGGGCGCTCGATCAGCCGCGCCGGTGTCTTTGTCGACATCGTCGATGTCGGCGGCGGCTTCCCCTCGGTCTATCCGGGCATGGTCCCGCCGGACATGAGCGAATACGCCGACGCCATCCATCGCGGCTTCAACGAGATGCCCGTCTCCGAGACCACCGAACTGTGGTGCGAGCCCGGTCGGGCGCTGGTGGCCGAGTCGTCGTCAGTCCTGTGCCGCGTCGACCTGCGCAAGGGCGACGCCCTGTATCTGAACGACGGCAGCTATGGCTCGCTGTTCGACGCGACGCATTCGCGCTGGCCCTTCCCGGTCAAGCTGGTGCGGGACGCCGAGGCCGCGAGCGATCTGAAGCCGTTCCAGTTCTACGGCCCGACCTGCGACTCCATCGATCACATGCCCGGCCCCTTCTGGCTGCCGGCCGATATCCGTGAGGGCGACTTCATCGAGATCGGCATGCTGGGAGCCTATGGCGTCGCCATGTCGACCGGCTTCAACGGCTATGGCGAGCACGAGCTGGCCATGGTCGAGGACGCCCCGATGGCCTCGCTCTACGGTCTCGCGCCCCGTTCCATCCCGACCGTGCGCACCACGGCCGAGGAACAGGCCCGCAAGGTGGTTCGCCTGTCCCGTCCCAAGGGCAAGGCCGGGCAGCGGAAGAAGTCGCGGCGGTGATCGGCGTGAGCCGTGATACGTGAGTCGTGATTGGGAGGACTGAGCGTGCAGACGCACCGCGATCTCGATGTCTGGAAATTGTCGCTGGACTGGGTTGTTGTGGTGTATGCGTGTTCAGCCTCCTGGCCTTCTGATGAGCGGTTTGGTCTGACCAGTCAGGTTCGCCGCGCGTCTGTCAGCGTCGCCGCAAACATCGCAGAGGGGGCGGGCCGGAAGGGAACAGGCGAGTTCATTCACTTCATCGGCATCGCAAGAGGATCGCTCGCTGAAGCCGAAACCCACCTCCTGATTGCCGAGCGCCTGGGCTATCTCAAAGCGGAGCAACGCACGCCCGCGCTTAACGATATCGAACGGATCGGGCGGATGCTCGCCGCGCTTACCACCCGACTGAAACAACGTCAGCAACGCTGAACGCATTCACCACTCACGTTTCACGATTCACGAGTCACGCCATGAACGCATCCGCCCAGACCAACCAGAAAGCCCAGCTGCTCCAGAATACCGTCGAACACATCGACATCACCAGCTTCGACGCCCGCCCGATCGTCGACGCGATGCGCAAGATGTCGTTTTCCAGCCGCGACACGGCCCGGGCCGCCGACATCTTCTCCATGGCCATCGAGGACAAGGACTGCTCGCCCTGGCTGATCCTGGCCGGTTCGACCTCGGCCGGCGGCTGCATGCATGTGTACCGCGACATGGTGAAATTCGGCATGATCGACGCCGTGGTCGCCACCGGTGCCTCGATCGTCGACATGGATTTCTTCGAGGCCCTGGGCTTCAAACACTACCAGGCCGCCGGCGAGGTGGACGACAATGTCCTGCGCGACAACTATATCGACCGGATCTACGACACCTATATCGACGAGGAAGAACTCCAGGCCTGCGACCACACCATCCTGGAGATCTGCAACCGGCTGGAGCCGCGCGGCTATTCCAGCCGCGAGTTCATCTGGGAGATGGGCAAATGGCTGAGCGAGGGCAACGCCAAGAAGCCCGGCTCCCTGATCCAGACCGCCTATGAAGAGGGCGTGCCGATCTTCTGCCCGGCCTTCGTCGACAGTTCGGCCGGCTTCGGTCTGGTCAAACACCAGAAGGAGCGGATCGCCGCCAAACAGCCCTATCTGATGATCGACGCGGTGGCCGACTTCCGCGAACTGACCGACATCAAGATCGCCGCCGGCGTCACCGGCCTGTTCATGGTCGGCGGCGGCGTGCCCAAGAATTTCGCCCAGGACACGGTCGTCTGCGCCGAAATCCTCGGCATCGAGGCCGAGATGCACCGCTATGCGGTCCAGATCACGGTCGCCGATGTGCGTGACGGGGCGTGTTCGTCCTCGACGCTCAAGGAGGCGGCGTCCTGGGGCAAGGTCCAGACCACACATGAGCAGATGGTGTTCGCCGAGGCCACGACCGTGGTCCCGCTGATCGGGTCCGACGCCTACCACCGCGGGGCCTGGAAAAACCGCGACAAGCGCCGCTGGAACAAGCTGTTCGCCGGGGGCTGAACCGCTCTGACGATGTGACGGAATCGGCAGGGCCGGGACATCTTCCCGGCCCTTGCTGCATCGGGAACCGCCCCTCGGGAAAGGAGCTTAGACTTCCGAGAGGAGTTTGATCATGCCCGACACATCCCGTCCGGACGCCGGCCGGACGCCATCGCAAGCTCAACACGATACCGGGGCGGACGCCCTGGCCCTGGCGCTGTCCGGCTCGGACGGCGGCTCCGACACCCGCGCCGGGTCCCTGCGCGGCGGCTCGGCGTCGGGCTCGGACATCGACCCGGACCAGAGCCGGATCAACGCGACCCTGGCGGAACAGGGCCGCGCGGCTGCGGCGGCCCCGGATCAGACCGGCGGCTGAGTCAGGGGGCGACACCGTCCCGCCTTGTCGTCGCCGCATCGATAGGCCACGGTGAATTATAACCAGAACAGTCTCAAGGACGTACGACGGATGAAGCGGAGCATGGCAATCGCCTTCGTGGCGGTGGCAACCGCGCTCACGGGTTGCGGGAACGGTGATGCGGCGGCCGAACGGCCGGACGCGCCCGGCACCGCAGCCGTTGGCCCCGCAGCCACAGCCGACGGGGACGCCGCCGACGCGGTCGAGGCCGCGTCCGCGACTCCGTCACCGGCCGCCAGGCCCGCCGGGCCCGCCGGCATGCCCGCCTTTGCCGCCGTCTACCCCGGCAGCGAGGTCTCCGGGTCGCCGACCGTGGCCAATGGGCCGGATGGGGCCGGCGGCATTATTTCGTTCACGACGGCAGCCGATCCGGACACGGTGGTGGCCTATTACCGGCAACAGGCCGAGGCGGCGGGCCTGTCCTCGACCATGGGCATGAACCAGGGCAAGGCCCGGGCCTATGCCGCCATGGCCGCCGACAACCCGGCCACGAGCCTCCGCGTCGTGGCGGATCCGCTCGACGACGGCGTGACCTCGGTCCAACTGACCTGGAGCACCGGGCGGTGAAGCTGACAGGCGGCGCAGCCCTTGCGGTTGCGGCGCTTCTGGTCGCCTGTGCGGGTCTGCCCGACACTCCGCCGCCCGCCGGGATCCCGCTCCGGGGCTACCTTTCCGATCCGGTCCACGAACAGCTCGCGGCTGCAGTGCCGCCCGTGCCGTCCGACCCGTCGTCGGAAGACCGCGCCGGATCCGAAGCCTATCGGCCGCTGGAGGGCGGCGACCGCTGGCTGATGGCGATCGCCCATGCCGAACTCAGGCCGCCGTTCGCCGCCCAGCATTTCGACTGCGCCGTCGGGGCGCGGATGACCGCCCGGCCCATGCCGGCCCTGACCCGGCTGATGACCCGTCTGCAGCTCGATACACTGGCCGTCGGCAGCCTTGCCCGCGACCACAGTCCACGTCCCCGACCGGTGGCCGTCGATCCGGAGCGCCGCGTCTGCCTGCGCCTGACCGAGGCCGGGCGCGCCTCACCCTCATATCCGTCGAGCGCCGCCGCGGTCGGCACCGCCTATGGCGACCTGTTCAGCAGTCTGGTGCCGGAACGGTCAGACGCGATCCAGCGGATCGGCCGGGAGATCGGCCTCAGCAGCGCCGTCTGCGCCCTGGCCTGGCCCGGCGATGTCACCGCAGGCCAACAGCTGGGCCATGCCGTCTATGCCGCTGCGGCGGCGGCACCCGCCTTTCAGGACGATCTGGCCCTGGCCCGGGTCGAGGTGACCGCCGCCCGCGAGCCGGATCTGGAAAACCCGGGCTGTGCCGCCGAGCGTCGGCTGTTTTCGACCCCGCCCCGCCAGGCGGCTCAGGCCGGACGCGGTGCTGCCAACGGGCCGTAGAGATCCGTCCGACGGTCGCGGAAGAAGCCCCAGGCCGCGCGATGGCGGTCGAGGAAGTCCAGATCGAAGGTGTGGACCAGCGCCCCCTCCTCTTCGGCCCCGAAGCTCTCGACCAGATCGCCCCGGTGATCGGCGATGAAGGAGTGGCCATAGAAGGTCTGGCCCGTCGGCGTCACGGTCTCATGGCCGATGCGGTTGGCCCCCACGACTGGCACCACATTCGACACCGCATGGCCCTGCATCGCGCGCTGCCACGGCAGGGCGGTGTCCAGTTCGCTGTCATGCGGCTCTGACCCGATGGCGGTCGGATACATCAGCACCTCGGCCCCCATCAGCATCATGGCCCGGGCGGTCTCGGGGTACCACTGGTCCCAGCAGATGCCGACGCCGACCCGACCGAAGCGGGTGTCCCAGACCTTGAAGCCCGTATCCCCCGGCCGGAAATAGTATTTTTCCTGATAGCCGGGGCCGTCGGGGATGTGGCTCTTGCGATAGACGCCCAGCGGCGCGCCGTCGGCATCCAGCATCACCATCGAATTATAATAATGCGGCCCCTCGCGCTCATAGATGGACACAGGGATGGCCACGCCCAGTTCGGCGGCGACCGGGGCCAGGGCGGTGACACAGGGATGTTCGCGCCACGGATGGGCGGTGGCGAACCAGTGCTCCTCCTGGGTGACGCAGAAATACGGCCCCTGGAACAGTTCCGACGGCAGGATCACCTGCGCGCCCTTAGACGCCGCCTGACGCACCAGGTCGATGGTCTTGTCGATATTGGCCTGCATATCCTCGCCATAGGACGTCTGCAGGGCGGCGACGGTGATCGTGCGGGCCATCAGGCAGGCTCCTGCTGGGAGATACAGTGGAAGGAGCCACCGCCGCTGAGAATCGCCAGCGACGGCAGCAGGACGATCTCCCGGTCCGGGAAGACCGTGGCCAGGGCCTGGCCGGCCAGGTCGGCGGCGCGGTCGTCCCCATAGGTGGGCACGATGATGGCACCGTTGGCGATCAGGAAATTCATATGGCTGGCCGGGATCGGCTTTTCGTCCTCGTCGGGGACGAAGCCGGGCGACGGGATGCGCAGCACCCGGATCGGCTGGCCGTCGGCATCCGTCATCGCCGCCAGGGTCCGGGCGGTGGCGTCATAGACGTCGTCATTGGGGTCATTGCGCCCCCAGGCGACGGGACAGGCCACAACACCGGGCGCGACGAACCGGGCCAGGTTGTCGACGTGGCCGTCGGTATGGTCGTTCAGCAGGCCATCGCCCAGCCACAGCACCTTGCGGGCCCCCAGGGCCGAGGCGAGCGCCGCCTCGGCGGCGGCCTCGGTCCAGCCGGGGTTGCGGTTGGGGTTCAGCAGGCACTGGCGGGTCGTCAGCAGGGTGCCGGCCCCGTCATGGTCCAGGGCCCCGCCCTCGAGGATGAAGTCATGGCGGGTCACGGGCACGCCGGCGGCCGCACCGATCTGGTCGGCGACCTCGTCATCATGCGGAAAGTCGTATTTGCCGCCCCAGCCGTTGAAGCGGAAGGCATGGGCCGTCGTCGAGCCGGGCCCGAAGATCGGACCGGTGTCCCGCAGCCAGATGTCGCCGAACCGTCCGGCCACGATCTCGACCCCGTCAACACCGGCGAACCGGCTCCGGGCCTCGGCTACGGACTCGTCATTGCCGACCATCAGCCGGACCTGCTCCCGGCCCGGCCCGGCCAGGGCCCGCACCAGGGCCTCGACCTCGTCCCGGGCCTGTTCCAGCTGGTCCAGCCATAATTCGCCATGACTGGGCCAGCCAACCCACATGGCACGGTGCGGGGCCCATTCGGCAGGGATCGGCGCGGGGGAAGAGGTCATGGCGGCGGCAAACATCCGGACAGGGCCACGCGGGCCAGCCCGGCCAGATAGACACCCCGACCGGCGAGTTCAACCGACACGCGCCACGACCCGGGGGGCGCAAACGACAAAGGGGGCGGACCGTCACCGGTCCGCCCCCCTCATTCGTCAACTGTGACCGGTCCTAGAAGGCGGTCCGCAGGGTGAACATGGTCGTGCGCGGCGCGCCCAGCTGATACTGGGCCGAGCCCGAGGTGCTGGTCGAGATGTCGGCCAGATACTCTTCGTTGAACAGGTTGGTCACATTGACCTGCATCCACCACTCGGGCGCACCGATGGAGGCCAGGGTGTAACGGACGTCCAGATCCCACAGGGTGTAGGACGGCGCGACCTCGGTGTTGATGTCGTTGGCGAAGCGCTCACCGACATATTTGGCCTGCAGGCCCAGGTCGAGGTTGCCCAGCTTCCAGTCGGCGCGAACGGCATACTGCCACTCGGGCGTTTCCACCAGCTGGTTGCCGGCGGTCGGCAGGAACACCGGAACGCCGCCCGAGGTGCCGTTCGGCAGGTCATCGTGAACTTCGCTGTCGGTGTAGGTCACCGAGCCGTACAGGCTGAAATTCTCGAACGGCGAGAAGCCCAGCTGTCCGTCGAAGCCGCGCAGGGTCACTTCACCGATGTTGCGGGTCAGGAACAGGTTGGCGGCTTCATCGAAGGTCCGCAGGATGCGGTTCGAATAGTCCGTGTGCCACAGGGCGAACGAGGCGATCAGACCCGACGACTGGTACCGGTAGCCGAGGTCATAGGAGTTGGTCTTTTCCGGTTCCGGGTTGACGTCAACGCGATCGTACAGGTCGTCGGTCCGCGGGGCCGAGAAGCCTTCGGCGTAGCTGACATAGAACGACTGATGGTCGGCGAAGCGCCAGGTGGCACCCGCGTTCGGCAGCACGGCGTCATACTTCTTGTCGAACGAGACCGGCGGCCGGTAGCGGTTGTTGGCGCTCGAGTTCAGGGCCGAGGCCGGGAACTGGACGGTGCCGTCGGCATTGGTGACGGACGGGGTCTGGGTGGTGCAGTAGGCGTTGAAGGTGTCGCGCTGGTAGCAGTAGTTGTTCAGCTCACGATCGAAGAACGGGGCGCGCAGGCCGAGCGAAACGCTGAGGGCGTCGTCGACGAAGGAGCCGCGGTATTCGACAGCGATCTGGTTCAGTTCAGCGTACGACAGACGGTCGCGGCGACGCAGGATGGTGCCGTCCGGCAGGGCAACCGAAGCGCCGTTACGACCCGCGAACGGATCTTCGGGACGGCCGCTGGCGTTGATGTAGCCGACTTCACCGGTCTGGCGGTGACGGCCAAAATCGTAGGTGTAGGCCAGGCGCACCGTGTTGTTGTCGTTCGGACGCCAGACCAGCGAGCTGGTCAGGCCGTAGCGGTGGGTGTTGGTGGTGTTCGGACGGTACAGGGTGACGGTGTCCAGGATGTCGCCGTCGCCGTTCAGGTCCACACCCGCAGCGCCCGAGTTGCCGCGCAGCTGGGCATCGGTCTCGCTCCAGTTGCTCGTGCCGCCGCCATTGGCCAGGACGTACTGGAACGACGGGTCGACCGTCAGGGTCAGGCTGTCCGACAGGGTGAAGCGCGAGGCACCGCGGATATTGCCCGTGTTGGACGGATTGATGCCCGTGTAGGACGAGGCCACCGAGTTGGCCTGGTCGAAGGCCGTGCCGGCGTCGAACTGCGCCAGGGTCACCCGGCGGGTGAAGCTGTTGCGGTTGCGGTTGTAGTGGCCGGTCAGCGAGACGAAATCACCGTTGTCGCCCAGGGCCTGGTAGAGACGGCCGTTGTACTGGGTCTTGTTGATGCCACCCGGATCCTTGAAGTGGTCGTACTGGGTGCTGGAGTAGGCGAACCAGGCTTCCGTGCCCCAGGGACCGAACGCGCCGGTGTCCATCAGCAGGAACAGGCGGCGATAGTCTTCCTCGCCGATCGACGGCTGGGCGATGATGCCGAAATCGCTGCGGGTGCGGCGGGTGTTGTAGTTGACGGTGCCGCCGGTGGCCGAGGCCGTGGGGCTGTCTACGTCGGTGGTGCCGAGGTTGACGGTGGCACGTTCGATCAGCTCGGGGTCGAGCTGCTGGTTCGAATAGATGGCATAGTTGCCGGTGTCGTTCAGCGGGATGCCGTCAGCGGTCAGCGAGACGCGGGCAGCGTCGAAACCGCGGATGGTCAGGTCACCGCCCGACGAACCATAGGCGTCGTTGTTGGTGAAGTTGACGCCCGGGATCAGGTTGATCGAGTTCAGGATCGACTGACCGGCCGGCTGGGTCTGGATGTACTCTTCCGTGATCGAGGCCCGCGACTTGGAGGCGTTTTCGGCAACGATGCCGCCGTCGATCGTCAACGGACCGCGACGGCCCTGAACGACAACGTCTTCGACCTTGGAGGCTTCAAAAGCCTCCGTACCGGTCGACTGGGCCGAGGCGGTACCGGCGGCCAGAAGGCCTGTGAACAGGGCGGTCGTCGCCCAGAACACGCGTTTGCGGTTCATCATTGTCATCTTTCCCCAGATGGTGAAGGCATTAAGGCGTGCGGCAGGTCGCAGCCTGTCAAAATCAAGAGCCGTGTACGGCGGCAGTCGGAAGCTGGGACGACAGTCGTGTGACAGTGATGTGACGACGGCAAAGGGTGTCCGGAAGGCCACACCGGTGCCCCACGCCCGCACTCAGGCGGTCGCACCGCCCCAGACTGCCCGCAGCCTTGCCGACCGGCCGCAAAATCGCGTGTAGCCGGCATAGCGGACCGGATTAAGCCGCGCGAAATCCTGATGATGGCGTTCTGCAGGCCAGAACCGGACAGCGTCCTGGACCGGCGTCACCCAACGGGCCTGGCCCAGCCGGGCGGCCGCCGTCCGCCGCGACGCCTCGGCGACCGGCTTTTGTGCCGCCGAGGCAAAAACCGCCGTCCGGTAGGCCGCGCCGCGATCACAGAACTGACCGTCGGCATCCGTCGGGTCGATCGTCAGCCAGAAACGATCAACCAGCTCACGATAGCTGATGCGGGCCGGATCGAAACGAACCTGAACGGCCTCGACATGACCTGTGCCGCCGCGAACGACCTGGTCATAGGTCGGATTGCGGGTTCGTCCGCCCGTGAACCCGGACACGGCGGTGACCACGCCGGGCATATGTTCGAAATTGGCCTCGACGGACCAGAAGCAGCCACCGGCAAAGATCGCCGTTTCGCGCCTGCCACTGTCGCCACCGCCCACGGACTGTCCACCCGCTGTGGTCTCGGCCGGCGAACAGGCTGCAGCGACGGCAATACACAGGGCGACAGTCAGGCGGCGTCGGAACATGATCGGGTGTCTCGCGTCAGGTCCGGTGGAACGGCTCCCGGTAATTTACGACGGTCCCCCGCCCGGGGTTTCAGGGTCCGGCAAATATTTCTGCCACACGCGCCGCCGTCCACCGGACCGCTGCGGGTGCATGATAGCTGCCGTTGATCTGGGTGCGGGTGATGACGGTCGCCCGAAATCGTCGGAACAGCGCAGGGTCGGGCGGAGTCGGCGACCGCCAGAACTCATCTATCGGCCGCTGGTCGGTGAGGCCGTCGAAATCAAAGAAGGCCTGCCCCATGACCTTGACCGGAGTGTCGAAGCCGAGCGCCGACAGGGCGGCGCTGGAGTTGTTGACCACCAGCCCGCGGGATTTGCGACACAGGTCCGACAGCTGCCCGCCGTCGATGAAATCGACCCGCGACGCCAGCCCCCGTTCCACCGCGAGCGACCGGGTGACCCGGCGCAGGTCCAGCAGGCCCGGGTCCAGCGGATGGTTCTTGACCACCAGCCGTGCACCGGCCGGCGCGGACCGGGCGAAACTGGTCATCACCCGGGCGAGGAAGGCCGCATTGTCGGGCAGGCCCGAATAGCGCAGCAGCTGGGTGTCGCCCTCGCGCTGCAGGCAGACCAGGAAATAGGCCCCGCGGGCGGCGATTTTCCGGGCATCCTCCTGCCCAGGCGACGCAGCCAGACCCCGCACATATCGGCCGATATGACCGGCGCACTGGAGCCAGGCCGGTGCCGTATAGGCTGGCGCATAACGGGGAAACAGAAGCCGGCCGGGCACCTGGACCAGATGGTGCAGGCTGATATTGAACACATGATAGGGCAGGATTCGGCCCACCGGCCGGGGCGGCTCCGGCGTGGCCACCGGGTCGTCATAGCCTGCCCGGTCGCGGGGCAGGTTGCTGCAGGCGTTGACCCCGCCCTGCTCCAGCGTGATCCAGTCAGGGCGGAAATAGCCGTTCTCGAGGACCCACAGCCGGGCGGGGCGGGATTTTGCGCAGGCGACCACCGCGTGGTTGTAGGGCCCGCCCTCGCCGAAGATCACCAGATCGCTGAACCCCGCGGTCAGTTCCGGCAGTTGTGCCGCCCAGTCGTCGGGCCCGCCCCGGAACAGCCGTCCGTTGGGTCGCCGCCATGACAGCAGGTCGCCGGCGTTGAAAATCATCCGCGCGACCGTGCCGCCCCGCGCCTCGATCGCGTCCGCCAGGCGGGCGGCGAACGGCCCGAACGGTGCGGTGACGATGAGGAAGCGCCGTCCGGCCAGGGTCGGGCCACCGGCGTCCCTGATCGACGGTTCGGGATCGGTCGTGGCGAGCAAATACCGGTCCCTTTCCGGATGGTCGGCCTGGAACCCCGTTCCTAGAGTGAAACCCGCCGGGATGCGACCAGGCCCGCCCGGATTTCGTGCCGCAACGATGCGGCAACCCCGGCCTCAGCCTTGACGGAGACGCGAAGCGTTGCCGCCTCAGCCCACCCGCCGCCGGAATCCGCGACGCGCCGTCTGCGGCCACGCCCCAACGAAAACCGCCGGCCTCCTTGCGGGGGCCGGCGGTTCAATCGTGGTGAT
>CAXBHG010000004.1:0-46484 GCA_963975385.1 uncultured Brevundimonas sp. | reverse complement strand
GCGCCGCCGCATAGACGAACGGCTTGAAGGCCGAGCCCGGCTGGCGATTGGCCTGGGTCGCCCGGTTGAAGCTGGACAGGACGTAGGAATAACCCCCGACCATGGCCAGCACCCGGCCCGACTGCGGTTCGATCACCACCAGGGCCCCGTTGACCGCCGGCACCTGTTTCAGGGCGAACTGGCCGTTGGTCGGCTCGACGAAGATCAGGTCGCCACGCTTCAGCGGGCGGTTGGCATTGGCCCAGGCCGCATCGGCGCTGAGCAGCGTCCCGGTCCGGTCGTCGCGGGCGGTGCGGATCCGGACCGTATTACCGGACACGCTCTCGACCGCCGCCGCCTGCCAGGCGCGCCGCTCGGGCGGCTTGGTCTGTTTCAGCGCCTCCGTCTGCCAGCCCGGCGCGAAATCGGTCGTCCCCCAGGCCCCGCGCCAGCCGTGGCGGCGGTCATAGTTCTCCAGCCCGCGCATCAGGGCGTCGCGCGCCGCCGACTGCAGGCCGGGATCCAGGGTGGTGCGGATATAGTAGCCGGCCCCGTTGACGGTCTCGCGGCCGAACCGGGCGACGGCCTGGCGCCGCGCCTCCTCGACGAAGAAGTCGGCGTCCGCATACTGGGCCCGGCGCGGCGCGTCCTGGGTCACCAGCGGCCGGGCGCGCGCGGCCGTCAGCTGCTCCGGCGTCAGCCAGCCGCTCTGGGCCATCTCGCCCAGCACCCAGTCGCGCCGCCCCTTGGCCGCGCCGGGAAACCGCTTGGGATGATAGTTGTTGGGGCCCTTGGGCAGGGCCGCCAGGAAGGCCGCCTCGTCCGGCGTCAGCTGGCTCAGCGACTTGCCGAAATAGTTGTAGGCGGCCGAGGCCACGCCGTAGGAGCGATAGCCGAGGAAAATCTCGTTCAGATACAGTTCCAGGATCTGCTGCTTGGTCAGGGTCGCTTCCAGCCGGCTGGAGAGGATCGCCTCCTTCAGCTTGCGGTTCAGGCTGGTCTCATTGGTCAGCAGCACATTCTTGGCCACCTGCTGGGTGATGGTCGAGCCGCCCTCCAGCCGTCGCCCGGACACCACATTGAACAGGTTCTTGAACACGGCCCGGCCGATGCCGCCCACGTCGATGCCGCCGTGCTGGAAGAAGTTGCGATCCTCGGCCGCCAGGAAGGCCTGGACCACGGGCGTCGGGATCTGGTCGAACGACACATAGATGCGGCGCTCGTCCGAGAATTCCCCGATCAGGGTCCCGTCCCCGGCATAGACCCGGGTCGCCGTCGGCGGGCGATAGTCGGCCAGGTCCGAGGCGTCCGGCAGGTCGTGGAACAGCCAGGCCGCATAGACGGCCACCACCAGCCCGACCAGCGCAATCGCGCCCAGCAGGCCAATGCCCGCCATCACGAACCAGCGTTCGGCAATCTTCACCGCAAACTCCGAGCGACCACAGAAGGGAGGGTTTAGCCCGCGTCGCCACCGACCGCCAGAGCCCCGGTGACGCCCCCGGCACGACGGTCCAGCTCCTGTCGCGCCGCGGCCACGACATCGGCGTCCATATCCCCCTGCCCCGCCATCCAGCGCAGATAGTCCTCCGGCGGTTCGGCCCAGGGCTTGCCGCGATGTTTGCCGAACGGAATCCGGTCCAGTCTGCGCGGCTCACTGGTCCAGGCGATCATCTGTTCCACGCTCGCCGTTCGCAGCAGGTCGATCAGCAGATGCGCCGTCACCCAGGCGTCCGGCCCGGCCCGGTGCGCCGGATTGGCCAGGGCCGGATCGAGGTCCAGCCCCCGCCAGTACCGCAGCACCTGGTTTGAATGCCCCGGAGCCTCGGGCCAGGCGTTCTTCGACGCCCGCACCGTACAGATCCACGGCAGGCCGCCATGCGCCGTATCCGCGATAAAGCCGCGCTCGAACTTGGCCGAATGCGCCACCATCACATCGGCCGGCTGGCCCAGGAACAGCTCGCGCAGCGCATATTCATCACAGTGCGGATCATCATCGCAGAAATGCGCCGGCGTCAGATGATGCACCGCCATCGCATGAAACGAGATCTCGCCCCGCGGCCGGAACAGCTTGGTCACCGGCGGCAGGGCGACCCACCCCGCCCCCTCGACCACCACATCGACGATCCCGACCTCGAGAATCTCCGAGGTCCGGTCCCCGCCGGAGGTTTCAAGATCGACGACCCGTAAACGCATGGGCCGGAGATAGGGGGTTTGTGGCGGCAGGGCGAGTGGGGGGATTAGTTCGCGGCGAATGGATGGCCGCTGCGCGCCGCCTCGGCTTGCTCACGCTTGGGCCCAGGGGCCCGGAATCGGCGCTGGCTCGGGAAAACGCGAGACTTTGAGGGGGCAGGACCGGGCCGTTAAAACCCGCTCATCCCCGTCGTCGCGGCGAAGCCCCGAACCGGGACCGGCCAGCCTCAGGGCTGGCCCGCCGCCCCGTTCGAGGCCAACTGCATCGACCCGGACGGATCGCGGAAATAGCGGTCGATACCGGCGGCCACGGCCCGCATCAGGCGGCGGCGGCCGCGCTCGTCGTTCAGGGTCTGCTCGTCCTCGGGATTGGTGATGAACCCCATCTCCAGCAGGACGGCGGGCACATCGGGGGCCAGCAGCACGGCCAGGCCGGCGTCGCGATGGCTGCGGCGCAGCATCGGATGGTCGGCCGCCTCCAGCCCGCCCAGCAGGGTCCGCGCCAGCTGGGCCGAGCGGTTCTGGGTGGTGCGCTGGGTCATGTCCAGCAGGATACGGTCGACCGAGGGGTCGCGGCCCGGCAGGCGCAGCTCGCGGTGCCAGTTGTCGCCGCGGGTGAATTCGCGCACGGCCCGGCCGGCCCCCTGTTCCGACAGGGTATAGACGCTGGCCCCGCGCGTGGCCGGGTCGGCGCCGGCGTCGGCGTGCAGGCTGATGAACAGGTCGGCGTCGGCCGAACGGGCGATCTCGACCCGGCGGTACAGGCCGACATAGGTGTCATTGTCGCGGGTCAGCCGCACCCGATAGCGGCCGGTCCGCTCCAGCTCGGCCTTCAGGGCCTGGGCGGCGGCCAGGGTGACGGCGCTCTCATTGACATGGGCACCCCGGGCCCCGGGATCGCGGCCGCCGTGGCCGGCGTCGATGACGATCAGCGGCCGCTCGGCCGGGGTCGAACCGCGTCCCGCGCTGCGCGACGGGGGCGGCGGGGCGCTGCGCACGGCGGGCGCGCGGCCGGTGGTCTTCAGGTCGATCACATAGCGATAGTGGGTCACGCCGTCGCCGGGCGGCAGCAGGAAGCGGCGCTCGATCTCGGCGCCCGTCGCCAGGGTCAGTTCGATGCGCGAGGCGCCGCCGCCGGCGGCGACGCGATAGTCGCGCACCAGGCCGGTGCCGGCCCCGCTCATCCGGCCGTGCGGCGCGACCCCGGTCAGGGCCACCACCACCTGGCCGTCGCCCCCGTCGGACACCACCGCGCCGCGGGTGTTGCGGTCCAGGTCGACGACCACCCGGGTGCGTTCCGCATCCCCGCCGAAGCGCAGACGCAGCACCTCACCGGCGGTTCCCGCCGCCAGGCCACGGCCGGCTGCCAGCACGCCAAAGCAGAACACGACGAAGGCCAGGGCCGTCATCGTCCACTCCCGCGCGCCCCAGCGGCGCAACTCCTGTCGCAACATTCCGTACATTCTGACGGCAACCCACCTTATTGGTTGCCGCCACCCTGCCCCCAAGGTCCCTTGCATTCCGTTAAGGCCTTCGCGCTTTTCATTCGCGTCCGGCGTCGGTATGGTCCGCCGCGCAGGCGAATGATCGCGTCCCCCGGATCCCGGGACAGGACGCGCCCTCCTCGCGGCGCTGACTTTCACCTATCCGAAGATCGATCGGGCCTGGCCTGGCGATTTGACGACCGGACCCGGGACGCCGCCGTAACCGGCGCGTCCGGTTCCAGGACCGTAACGAACCCCATGGGCTTTTCCGCCTGCGCCCCCACCCGGTCTGATTTCACAGGCCTCGCCACCGGTCCCGACATTGGTTCGGGCCGCGGCGACGGGATGACGCCTGCGTGCGCCTTCATTTCCATTCGGCGAGCCGCCTTGACCGTCGGGACTTCCGTCCCCCGGTCCGGCCGAGCGCGCCCAAGAGAGAATTTCCATGTCAAAGACCATGCTTATCGATGCGGCACACGCGGAAGAGACCCGCGTTGCGATCGTCGAAGGACGCCAGATTGAGGAATTCGACTTCGAGTCGAAGGCCCGCCGCCAGCTTCGCGGCAACATCTACCTCGCCAAGGTCACCCGCGTAGAGCCCAGCCTGCAGGCCGCCTTCATCGAATACGGCGGCAACCGCCACGGCTTCCTCGCCTTCAACGAAATCCACCCGGATTATTATCAAATCCCCGTCGCCGACCGCGAAGCCATCATGGCCGAGGCGGCGACGGACGACGACGATCACGACGACCTCGGCCGCGAAAGCGACGACGGCGACCACGAGGGCGGCCTCGCCGACGAGGAGCGTCTGAAGCGTCGCCTGATGCGTCGCTACAAGATCCAGGACGTGATCAAGCGCCGCCAGATCCTGCTGGTCCAGGTCGTCAAGGACGAGCGTGGCGGCAAGGGCGCGGCCCTGACCACCTGGCTGTCGCTGGCCGGCCGCTACTGCGTGCTGATGCCCAACACCGGCAAGGGCGGCGGCATTTCGCGCAAGATCACCCAGGCCACCGACCGCAAGCGCCTCAAGGCCGCGGCCCAGGCCCTCGACGTGCCGCAGGGCATGGGTCTGATCATCCGCACCGCCGGTGCCAAACGCACCAAGGCCGAGATCAAGCGCGACTACGAATATCTGCTGCGCCTGTGGGAGACGATCCGCGAGACGACGCTGAATTCGAACGCCCCGTCGCTGATCTATGAGGAGGAAAACCTCGTCCGCCGTGCCGTGCGCGACATGTTCGACAAGGATTTCGACGGCATCCAGGTTGAGGGCGTCGAGGGCTGGAAGGAGGCGCGCGACTTCATGCGCGTGCTGATGCCCTCCCAGGCCAGGAAGGTTCACCTGTACCAGGGCTCCAAACCCCTGTTCGCCGCCAACGGCATCGAGGAGCTGCTGACGCAGATCCATCAGCCGGTCGTGCCGCTCAAGTCAGGCGGCTATCTGGTCATCAACCAGACCGAGGCCCTGGTGGCCATCGACGTCAACTCGGGCAAGTCGACCAAGGAACGCAACGTCGAGGCGACCGCCTTCAAGACCAATTGCGAGGCCGCCGTCGAGGCCGCCCGCCAGCTGCGCCTGCGCGACCTCGCCGGCCTGGTGGTCATCGACTTCATCGACATGGATGAGTCGAAGAACAACCGCACCGTCGAGAAGATCCTCAAGGACGCCCTGTCGCATGACCGGGCCCGGATCCAGATGGGCCGTATCTCCGGCTTCGGCCTGATGGAGATCAGCCGCCAGCGCCGCCGTCTCGGCGTCATTGAGGGCGCGACCGAGGTCTGCACCCACTGCCAGGGCTCGGGCCGCATCCGCTCGGCGGAATCCGCCGCCCTGATGATCCTGCGCGCCGTCGACATCGAGGCCGGCAAGGGCGGCGCGGGGTCCATCAACCTGCGCGTCTGCACCGCCGTGGCCCTGTATATCCTCAATCACAAGCGCGACTATCTGCAGCGTCTGGCGCAACAGCGCGGCCTGAACGTTGTGGTGCTGATCGACGACAGTCTCGCCCAGGGCGAACACGCGGTCGAACGCACCGAGACCAACGAGGACTTCGTGCCCGAACACGGCGCGGTCGCCCTGCCCGACCTGACGGACGACTTCGACGACGACGCCTACGACGACGAGGATGAGGACGAGGAAGAGGACGACGACGCCCTCGCCGGCGAAGACACCGATGACGACGCTCCGCGCGCGCGCGCCGAACGCCATGACGCCGAGGCCGGCCGTGGTGACGGCGACTCCGGTCGTGGTCGCGGCCGTCGCCGTCGCCGCGGCGGGCGTCGGGACGAGGAAGCCTCTCCGGCCGACGGCGTGGAGGGCGACGAGCCCTCGGCCTCCGGGGCCGAGGACGATGACAGTGAAGGCGCTCGCCGCCGTCGCCGGGGTCGTCGGGGCGGACGTCGTGTCCGCGAGGAAGGCGATCGCGACGGCTTCACCTGGGTCCGCGGGCGCACGCCGTCGCTGGACGACCCCTATGTCTGGTTCGATCCGATCAACCCCGCACCGCGCGCCGAGCGTGAAGACGAGGCACCCGCCGCCGCCCGTCCGGCCCGCGATGCCGGGACCGAACAGGGCGAACGTCCCGAGGGGGAGGCCGGTGAACGCGAGGGCGGCCGTTCGCGGCGGCGGCGCGGTCGGGGTCGGGGCCGGGACCGCGGCACGGCCAGTGAAGCGCCCCGGGAGGTGAAGGTCGAAGCCCGCGCCACCGGTGAAGGCATGCCGCCGGAAGGCTCGGCTGAAACCCCGATGGCCACCGTCGCCGTTGAGGATGAGGCACCCGCCATGGTCGCCGAGCCCAAGCGCCGCCGGGTCCGTCGCAAGACCTCGACCCCGGTCCCCGCCACGGACGAAACCGTCGTCGAGCCGAACGAGGTGGCACCGGCCGGCACCGAGGCCGATCTGGACGTAGCCCCGGTCGAGGCCCCCGTGGCCAAGCCTGTCAAGGCCGCTGCCGCACCGAAGGCCAAACCGGCACCGGTCGCCGCGGCGGAATCTCCGGTCGATATCGCCGCCCTCATCGAGGAGGATCCGGCCCAGATCGTCGCCCCGCCGGCCAAGGCCAAGCGCGGGTGGTGGCGTCGCTGACCGGACGGCGCTAGATTGAGGCGGACGAGGACGGGGGCGTCAGTCGTTAGGAGCAGACCTTGACCTGGCTTCCCCGAGTTGTTTCCCGGCTTCTGGCCACCGCGACCGCCGTCACCCTGACGGTCGCGGTGGCCGGGCCGGCGTCCGCCCAGAGCGCCATCCGCGACACCGAGATCGAAGGCATCATCCGCGAATGGTCCGATCCGGTGTTCACGGCCATCGGCCTGGAACCGTCCGAGGTCGAGATCCTGCTGGTCGGTGACAATGACCTGAACGCCTTCGCCACACCGGGACGGGTGCTCGGCGTCAACACCGGCCTGATTCTCCGGACCCGGAACGCCAATGAACTTCTGGGCGTGATCGCCCACGAGGCGGGCCATATCAAGAACCGCCACACCCTGCGCGACGGCGCGCGGGACGCGGGCATGCAGCCGATGATCATGAGCATGGCCCTGGGGGCCCTGGCCATCGCCGCGGGCTCTCCCACGGCCGGGGCCGCCCTGCTCGGTTCCAGCTCCTATTTCGGGGCCCTGGGCAGTTTGCGCTACATTTCCCAGCAGGAGGGTGAGGCCGACAATACCGGTGCCCGGGCCCTGGAAGCCGCCGGCGAATCCGGGCGCGGGCTGGTCGAGTTCTTCGAGAATTTCCGCTCCCAGGAAGTCTTTTCGGACGCCCGCCGCTATCCGTTCTTCCGCAGCCACCCCCTGTCCTCGGCCCGGATCGAGAACCTGCGCCGGCTCGTCAGCGAGGCCCCGCACTACGACCGGGCCGAAACACCGGAACGTCTCGCCCAGCATGCGCTGATCCAGGCCAAGATCCGCGCCTTCATGGATCCGCCGAACCAGACCCTGCGTACCTACCCGTCGACTGACACGTCATTCCCCGGCCGTTATGCGCGTGCCATCGCCTGGTACCGTGACGGCCAGACCAATCGCGCCCTGACCGCCGTCGACGCCTTTATCAACGAGCAACCGGACAATCCCTATTTCTGGGAGCTGAAGGGCCAGATCCTGTTCGAGGAGTCCCGCCCGGTCGAGGCTATTGCGGCGCACCAACGCTCGGTGGAACTGAAGCCGGAAGCCCCCCTGCTGCGCATCAACCTGGCCCACGCCCTGATCGAGACCCGTGATCCGGCCCGTCTGGACCAGGCGGTCAGTGAACTCAAACGCGCCACGGCCCTTGAGCGGGACAACACCCTGGCCTGGCGCCTGCTGGCCCAGGCCTATGCCAGCCAGGGCAAGGACGGCGAGGCCCGTCTGGCGACCGCGGAACTGTATTTTGCCGAGGGCCGTCAGGATCAGGCGACCCAGTTCGCCCTGCGCGCCCGCGACATGCTGCCGCGCGGCTCGACCGAATGGATCCGCGCGATGGACATCGTCTTCGCTTCCGGGGCAACCCAGGAGGATGTCGACGCCGCCGACGAACGGTATCGCCGTGACCGGCCTGTCCGCGTCATTCCCGCCGACGCCGGCTGACCTTTCCCTGACCCAGGACTCCGAATGACCGACGACGTTCCCGCGCCCCCGTCTCCGACGACGAAGCTCCGCGACTGGTTCGGCGGCCACGGTCCCGGCGTCGCGGCCCTGGCGGTTGCCGTGTTGGCATTCGGCCTGGCCGGTGCCCCCTATCTGACCGGCGGCGACTTCGGCGGACGGGTACGGGCCTATCTGCTGGCCAATCCGCAGGTACTGGACGAGGTGGTCCAGGCCCGGGACGCTGCCGTACGTGCCGACCGTACCAGCGGAATTAACGCCGCGGTGGCCCGCAACCCGGCGGTTCTGGCCCCGACCCGGGGCGAGCCGGCCTTCGGGCCCGTTGACGCCCGCGTCACCGTCACCGAATTTTTCGACTACCGTTGCCCCTACTGCAAGACGGCCGCACCCGAGTATCTCCGGATCATGGAGGCCAATCCCGACGTGCGCTTCGTCTTCCGCGAATGGCCGGTGCTGGACCAGGGCGAGGACGTCACATCCCAGTACGCCGCGCGCGCGGCCCTGGCGGCCCACGCCCAGGGCAGATATCTGGCGGTCCACCAGGCCCTGATGGCCCAGTCGGCCCTGTCCATCGATGCGGTGGATCGCATTCTGGTCGCCAACGGCGTTGACCTGACGACCGCCCGGGCGGCGATGGCCACCGCCGACACCTCACGCCTGCTGGCCGACATCCATACCGGAGCCGCCAGCATGGGACTGGAAGGCACCCCGACCTTCTTCATCAACGGCAAGGTCACGGGCACCAACAACCCGGCCGACCTGGCCCGGCTGATCACCGAGGCCAAGGGAAGCTAGGCAGCAGTCTGTGTCCCCTGCCCCGGCTCAGGGTCGCCCAGCGGCCGGATCAGGGTCGGGACCCGGCCGGTGATCTCGCCGTCGAGACAGAGGTCCACGATCCGGTCGTCATAGTGACGATAGACCGGCACCAGATGCTCGGCCCGCCACATGGCCGCGGTCCAGATCCGTCCCGTGGTCTTCTGGGCCACCCCGACAACATCGGATGCCAGCGCCCGGGTCAGGATCGCAGGCAGTTCCCGCGCATAGGTGGCGACCGCACGGCAGGCCAGGTCATGGAGGCCATCCCCGCGGATCAGGTCCACGCCGCTCTGGTGGATGATCGCCCCGCCGTCGATGGCGGCGGTGGTCTCGTGCAGCGTCATGCCGGTCATCTGCGGCTCCAGCATATAGGAGGGCCAGAAATGGGTGTGGACCCCGCGATAGGCCGGGGACAGGCCGCCATGGGTGTTCCAGAACCGGGCCGGGACGCTGCCCAGCACCGCCTCATCCAGCTTGTGACAGCCATAGGACACGACATGGGACGGGGCCTTGTCGACCAGAAAGGCCCGCACCCGGTCGCCGTTCAGATCGGCCACATCCACCGTGAGCCGGTCGACCGCCACATCAGCGGGCGACAGGGCCCCGAAGGCCCGGTGTTCCGCGGCCTCGCGCCGCTGGAAATGCCGGTTGTACAGCTCATGCAAGGCCGTGGGGACGTCCGCGCCGGCCACCGGCACATGGGGCTCGCGCCGTTCCACGATCCACCCGGACAGCAGGCCGGCGCAGGCCAGCTGTTGCACCAGATAGACATGGCGCGGATGGTCGCCGGTGATGACGACGACAGTCATCGTCCCGCTGCCTTCAGCAGGCCTTCGGTCTCCAACCGGTCGACTACCGGCATCAGCTCGTCGAGGCTGCACTCCAGTCGCGCGGCGATGTCGATCATCCGATGCTCACCGTCACAGTCGCTGAGAACGGTCAGGATCCGGTTCAGCAGGGTGCGGCTATCGACGACCTTGTCGGACGAGGTCGCCCAGGTGGTCGGGCTATTGACCGATGGATACAGCCCGCGTCGGCCTAGCTGGGCCTCGCCATACGGGGCCTGGTTGACGAAAATCCCGGCATATTCGTGCCGGCGCAGCAGGGCCTCGATCCGGTCAATCGCGTCGACCAGCGGCGCTATCCCCATGAAGGCCTTGTCGTCGCCCGAGGTGTGATAGCCGGCATAGTCCCCGTACAGGGTCCGCCCCATCTGGCCCATCGGCAGGTTGAAGCCCGGCGAGCAGAACTGACGCTCATCCGAACCGCTGGTGGGGGTGAACGGCCGCACGAGATAGCCTTCGTCTTCACCGAGCCGGGCCACCAGGGCGTCGAGGGTCGAGGTCCCGCGACGACTGGTCTTGTAGCTCAGGGTTTTGGCCGGACCGCCCAGACAGGTCAGGACCAGCCCCCCCGCCAGACTGTCTTTCAGCTGGTCCCCATGCCGGAACAGGTAGCAGAGGCTGCCGATGGTTTCGGGGGCCAGAACGAAGCGGTAGCTGAAGCGCCGCCGCTTCCAGCGCGAAATCCGGTCGAACAGCCCCAGCAGCACCAGCGGGCCGGACAGCTCGTTATTGGCCAGGCTGGGATGACAAAGATAGGAGGTCAGCATGACCTCGCACCCCGTCTCGCCGGGCAGCACACAGTCGGCGAAATCGACCGCGCCGTCGTATTTCCGGCTCTGGATCACCGCCCGATAGCGCCCCGGCTTGAGGGCCTGACGCGCCGTGTGGCTCAGGCAGAACCCCCAACTGTCGCGATAATAGGACGTGACATAGGGAATCAGGTCCGGCTGGTCCGGGATCGAATGCAGGTGCGGCTGCAGGTCTTCCAGATCCAGCTCGACATCGACCGGGATGGAATAGTTGACCACCTGCACGTTGGAGCGGTCGCTGTCGGCGATGACCTGCCCGTCCGGTCCGGTCAGGAGGGCCCGGGTCAGGGCCCATTCCGGGGGCACGATCCAGTCGAACACCGCCGTGCCGCTGGTGACCCGGTCCCGACGCAGCGGCATATATCCGCCGAAGACGTCGAGGCTTTCGCGCAGGCCCGGGCCGGTGATACTGCGCGTGATCGGAAACAGCCGGTCGAACAGGCTCGACAGAAAATCCGCGTCAACCGGCTCGATCGGCGTCAATCCGGGTTCGGGCGCGGTCTGGAGCATGTCTCCCGGATACAGCAGGGGCCTGAGTCGACCAACCGGTGCGATCGGGCCCGTCGGATCAGATCAGACCGGCCAGGGGCGAGGACGGGTCCGCATACATCCGTTTGGCCATCCGCCCGGCCAGATAGGCCTCGCGACCGGCGATGACCGCGTGTTTCATGGCCCGGGCCATGCCGATGGGATCGCGGGCTCCGGCGATGGCGGTGTTCATCAGCACCGCATCGCAGCCCAGCTCCATGGCGATGGTGGCGTCCGAGGCGGTGCCGACCCCGGCATCGACCAGAACCGGCACGGTGGCCTGTTCGACGATCAGCCGGACATTGACCCGGTTCTGGATGCCCAGCCCCGAGCCGATCGGCGCGGCGGCGGGCATGATGGCGGCAGCCCCGGCCTCTTCCAGCCGTTTGGCCATGACCACATCATCGGTGCAGTAGACCATGACGTCGAAGCCGTCCTTGACCAGCATGTCCAGCGCACGCAGCGTCTCGACCATGTCGGGATACAGATGGGGCGTGTCGGACAGCACCTCCAGCTTGACCAGGTCCCAGCCCCCGGCCTCGCGCGCCAGCCGCAGGGTGCGCACCGCGTCCTCGCCCGTGAAACAGCCGGCGGTATTGGGCAGATAGGTGAACCGGTCGGGCTTCACAAAGTCGACCAGCATCGGCTGGGACGGATCGCTCAGATTCACCCGGCGCAGGGCCACGGTGACGATCTCGGCCCCGGCCGCCTCGGCCGCGGCGGCGTTCTGGGCATAGTCGGCATATTTGCCGGTACCGACGATCAGGCGCGAGGAAAAGGTGCGGCCGGCGACGGTCCAGGTATCTTGGGGCGTGGTCATGGCACTGAACTAGTCGTCACCAGGGCTGCGGGGAAGCGGTGACGGAGTGGAAAATCACCCGCCCCCGACGAATTGCACCAGTTCGATGCGGTCGCCGTCGGTCAGGGCCGTCTCGCCGTGCAGGGAACGGGGCACGATGGCCAGGTTGCGCTCGACCGCCACCTTGCGGGGGTCGAGGCCCAGTTCCATGACAAGGTCCAGCACGGTGCGCGCGGTCACCGTCCGGTTATCGCCGTTGACTTGAATGCGCATGTCGTTAGGTCAACCTTATCTCCGGTACGGTTTGACCCGCGCCGTCCGTCCGCTAAAAGACCGCCCCGGCCGGAGGCGGTCGGTCCCTGTTTGTCAGAGCGAATGCCCGGAACACTCACCCTCTACGTCCTGAACGGTCCCAATCTCAACCTGCTGGGGGTTCGGGAACCCGAGGTCTATGGTCGCGAGACCCTGGCCGACGTCCAGGCGCGCTGCGAGTCGGCCGCCGGGGAAGCCCGGGTGGTCTTCCGCCAGACCAATCATGAGGGCGAACTGATCGACTGGGTCCAGGAGGCCCGCGAACAGGCCTCGGCCCTGGTCATCAACCCGGCCGGCTACAGCCACACCTCGGTGGCCCTGCTGGACGCCCTGAAGACCCTGACGATCCCGATCGTCGAATGCCATCTGTCGAACCCGGCGGCGCGCGAGCGTTTCCGGCATCGATCCTTCGTTTCGCCGGTCGCGACCGGCGTGGTTTCGGGCTTCGGCCCTTTCAGCTACGAACTGGCCGTGAAGGCCGCCCTGAACCTGGTGCAAGAAACGGCATCAGCTCCGGGCCGTTCGCCCAACGCATAAGAAGAAGAGGCACAACCGCATGGCCGACGCCCCCAAGAAATCCGCACCCAAGCTGGACAACGAGCCGGCCGGCGAGATCGACACCAGCCTGGTCCGCCAGCTCGCCGACATCCTGAACGACACCAGCCTGACCGAGATCGAGGTCGAGCGCGGCGAACTGCGCATCCGCGTCGCCCGTGAGTTGACCATGTCCGCTCCGGTCCAGTACGCCGCCGCCCCGGCCCCGATGGCCCAGGCCGCTGCCCCGGCTGCGCCGGCCGCGATGCCGTCGGATCCGGCCGCCATCGTCGCCCGCTCGGGCGAGGATGTGAAATCGCCGATGGTCGGCACCGCCTATCTGCGCCCGGCCCCCGAGGCCGACCCCTTCGTCTCGGTCGGTGACAAGGTCCGCAAGGGCCAGACCCTGCTGATCGTTGAGGCCATGAAGACGATGAACCCGATCCAGGCCCCGCGCGACGGCGTGGTCAAGGAGATCCTGGTCGGCGACGCCCAGCCGGTCGAGTTCGGCGAGCCGCTCGTCGTGCTCGAGGCCCAGGGCTGAGCATGTTTACCAAGGTCCTGATCGCCAACCGTGGCGAGATCGCGCTGCGGATCCACCGCGCGTGCAAGGAGATGGGTATCTCCACCGTTGCCGTGCATTCCGAGGCCGACCGCGGCGCCATGTGGGTCCGGCTGGCCGACGAGAGCGTCTGCATCGGCCCGGCCCCGGCCGCCAAATCCTATCTCAACATCCCCTCGATCATCGCCGCCGCCGAGATCACCGGGGCCCAGGCCATCCACCCCGGCTACGGATTCCTGAGCGAGAACGCGCGCTTCGCCGAAATCGTCGAGGCCCACGGCATGACTTTCATCGGCCCCAAACCCGAGCATATCCGGGTCATGGGCGACAAGATCACCGCCAAACAGACGGTCAAGGCGGCAGGCATTCCCTGCGTGCCCGGTTCGGACGGCGGCGTGGCCACGGTCGAGGATGCCATCAAGGCCTCGAAATCCATCGGCTTCCCGTTGATCGTCAAGGCCGCCTCCGGCGGCGGTGGACGCGGCATGAAGGTGGCCCTGACCCCCGATGACCTGGCCGAGGCCGTGCAGACCGCCCAGTCCGAGGCCGCCGCGGCCTTCGGCGACGGCACCGTCTATCTGGAACGCTATCTGCAGAAGCCGCGCCACATCGAGATCCAGGTCGTCGCTGACGCCCACGGCAATGTCGTCCATCTGGGCGAGCGTGACTGCTCCCTGCAGCGCCGCCACCAGAAGATGATGGAGGAGGCCCCCTCGCCCGCCCTGTCGGCCAAGGAACGGGCCGCGATCGGCGAGACCGTCAACAAGGCCATCGCCGCCATCGGCTATCTGGGCGTCGGCACCATCGAATTCCTGTGGGAGGACGGCGAGTTCTTCTTCATCGAGATGAACACCCGTCTTCAGGTCGAGCATCCGGTCACCGAGATGATCACGGGCGTCGACCTCGTGCGCGAACAGATCCGCATCGCCGCCGGCGAGCCCCTGTCCTTCACCCAGGACCAGGTCAGCTTCCACGGCCACGCCATCGAATGCCGGATCAATGCCGAGAATGCCGAGACCTTCACCCCGTCGCCGGGCACCATCACCGACTTCCACGCCCCCGGCGGCCTGGGCGTCCGGCTGGATAGCGCCATCTACACCGGCTATGCGATCCCGCCCTATTACGACAGCCTGATCGGCAAGCTGATCGTCCATGGTCGCGACCGCGCCGAATGCGTGGCCCGGCTCAAGCGCAGCCTGGGCGAGATGGTCGTCGGCGGCATCGACACCACCATTCCGCTGTTCCAGAAACTGCTGCAGGAGCCGGATATCCTGTCGGGCGACTATGACATCCACTGGCTGGAAAACTGGGCCAGGCGCCAGAACGGCCAGGGCTGATCACAGCCGACGCCCCCGCGACGCCGGAGGACCGGATGACTGAACCGGATTTCAGCGTCTCCGATCCGTTCGGCGGCTTCGGCCCGCAACAGCTGTTGCGCTGCTATGCCGACGGCGTCTTTCCAATGGGCGAGACACGCGACGATCCGCGCATCTTCCTCGTCGAGCCGGATCAGCGCGGAGTCATCCCGCTGGACCGGTTCCACATCCCGACCCGGCTGCGCCGCACCGTGCGTGGCGAACCTTGTGTTGTCCGGGTCGATACTGCCTTTGCTGACGTGCTGGACGCCTGCGCGGCAGCCGGGGCGGGCCGCGAGGACACCTGGATCAACGGCCCGATCCGGCGACTGTATCTGGAGCTGTTCGCAAGCGGCCATGCCCACAGCATCGAATGCTGGCGCGACGAACGGCTGGTCGGCGGGCTGTATGGTGTGACCCTCGGCGGAGCCTTCTTTGGCGAGAGCATGTTCAGCCGTGAGCGCGACGCCTCAAAGGTCGCGCTGGTGCATCTGGTGGCCCGTCTGAAACTGGGCGGCTGGACCCTTCTGGATACCCAGTTCCTGACCGGCCACCTGGCCAGGTTCGGCGCGGTGGAAACACCCCAGGCCGCCTATCTGAGAATGCTGAAACCCGCCCTGAAGGTGGTCCCGGATCAGACCGCCCTGTCCCGCTCGCTCGGCGGGACCGATACGGTGACCTATGCCTTGCAGGCCACGACCCAGGCGTCGAACACCGGATGCTGAAGGCCGTTGACCGCGGGCGACGAGGCGAACATCCAGCCCCGGAAAAGCTGACGCGGCTCGGTTCCCGGCAGGGTCGCACGCGGCTGCAGGCTGACTTCGACATAGGCGATCGCATCGTCGGTCAGTTCATCGGGCGCTGACAGTTCGCAGGCACGAACCTTGAAGATGAGTGTGTTGTTGAACCGCACGGGCTGGCCACCGACCTCGACCTCGAACCGCATGGTCTCGGCGGTGACCTTGTCGATCGCCTGGATCACGGCGACGGGGCGGCGCTGACGGCGGGCGGGCACGAGGGGTTCGTCGGTCCTGGATGTCACCCCGGACACCTCGACCACCGGTTCAGGCTCGACCACGGACGCGGCCTTTTCCTCAACGCGGGGCGTGACCGCTGCGGGCGGCGGGCTGACCGCGACAGGCGCGGCCGGAGCCGGGGTGCCGGCGGGCGCGGATTCGACAGGCACCGGGGCAGTCGGTCGCGACGGCGTCTGGCGCAACAGGTCGGCGACGGTCTCCGGGGCCGGCGTGGCGTCTTGCGGCACGTCCAGCCGCGCGCCTGCGTCAACGGCACCGGAGCCCATCAGGGCCACGACCGCCACGCCCGCCAGGATCACCCCGCGATGGATCATTCCGGCTTCCAGGGCTCATAGTCGCCGGTGGCGGCCGGGCGCTGGCCCTCGGCGGCCATGGACCCCTGCGGCAGCCAGGCCATCGGGGTCCCGGTCAGGTTCGGGATATGATCCCGCTCCCAGGCGCGACGCGGCAGAGGCTCGACGGTCGGCGGTTCCTCGAAGGTATAGTGCAGCCACCCGTGCCAGTCAGGCGAGACCTTGGTGGCCTCGGCATAGCCATCGTAAATGACCCAGCGGCGCTTGCGGCCGTCGTAGCTGACGTTGTCGCGCGATTGATAGTAGCGGTTGCCGTGTTCGTCGGTCCCGACCAGAACGCCGCGCTTGGCCACGGTGAACAGGGTCCCGATCGTCGCCCCGTTCCACCAACCGAAAATTCTGCTCAGCACGTCCACGCATCCGTCTCTGTCGCCGCACGGGAAGGTCCGGCGACGTTGGCGCGATCATAGAAACCGGCAGCCCGTCCGTCCAGCGCCCGCGGCGCAAGTCCCGGATCAATATGTTGGGGGTAACACCAAGCCTACCCGCCAGATTTATTGCGGACCGGCAGGAACATCTTCTAGGATCAAGGTTACGCCACCCAGGATCGCCGCATGCGCTTCATGGCCCGCTTCGCCGCCCTGGCGACGACCGCCACTGTGACCACCCGTGAGATCGAGCGCGCGAACCGGATCGATTCGGTCCTCGCGCCAACGGACTGGAGCGATGTGCGCATTGAGGCCTGGCTGGACTGGGCGGACGCCCAGCCGGAGGCCCCTTACAGCCCCGACGACTGGATGGACGGCGCGATCGACGCCTGGGCTGCCCGGATCGCCGCGCGCGGCCTCAAACTGGGCCTGTTCACCCGGGCAATGGCCGAGGCCTTTGCCGGCGAACTGTGCGCGACCATCCGACTCGGGCTTGTGGCCCCGACCCTTCCCGACCGAAGCGCACCGGTCGAGCCGCTGAACCTGTCCGATAGTGATGCTCGGGGCTATCTGGCCGACGCCATCGCCGGCCGCCGCTGTGACCGACTGGCCCCGTCCGCCGTCGAGACCGCCTCGGTCGCCCTGAACGCTGTCGCGGATGCCGTCCTGCGCTGCGAAGGTCCGCGGGAAGACTGTGCCGACCCGGCGCGCAACCCGGCTCTCGCGCGCTTTGCCCTCGCCGCCCGCCGGGCCGGAGCGACCGACGCCAACATCCTGCGCGCCATTGCCGGCGAGCGGTTCGACGTCCGGACCCGACCTGCGCCGACACGGTCCCCGCTTGTGGCTTGCGCCGCACGCGACCGGATTATCGCTGGCGGGGCCGAGGCCCTGATTGCCGCCGACGGTGCCCTGGACGGCGACCTGATCCTGACCTTCGCGGTAACGGATGCCCTCCGGCTGAGCCAGACGGCGCGGGCTGGCGGGGCCTTGCTGCATCTGCCGGCGATCGCCGCCCTGCCCGGTGGCTGCAGCGACGAAAACCTGAGTGCGCTCGCCCAGCTCTGGACTGTGGCCCTTGATCTGGCCGGAGCCGGGACCGCTATTGCGCTTGGCCTGTCCGGCCTGGCGGACCTGGTCGTAGCCGAACCGATCGACGAACAGCCTGTCGGGGCAAAGGCCGGCCAAATCGGGGAACGGGTCGCCCGCGCGATGACGACGGCCTCGATCGATCTCGCCCGGTCCCGCAGACTCAAGGGCCCAGCCGGCGATACGGACCGGGACAGGGGTCTGCGCCGGCACACAGCCCTGTCGCTCTATGTCGATGATGCCGATACCGCCCTGCGGCTGGGCGCAAGCCCGTTCTCGGCCGTCGACCACTACCAGACCGGCGACGGACAGGTCCTTCCGCGCCTGCGACCGTCGCTTGCCGTGGCCATTGGCAATGCCGGCGGGGATGTCGCGGCCGCTGAACGCCATCTGTTCGGCCATCGTACCCTGGCCGGAGCGCCCGGCTTCGATCATACGACCCTGCGCGGCCTCGGCTTCACCGACGTCGAACTGGAGGCGCTGGAGCGCGCCCTGGTCGATGCAACCGACTTCGATGCGGTGTTCTGTGCGCCCGTGCTGGATCCTGGCTTCCTGAGCGACGTGCTGGGCGTATCGGAATGCACGCCCCCCGATCTGCTGGCACATCTGGGCCTGGACGCCGGGGCCGTCAGCGAGGCCCGCGCCTGGGTGTTCGGACACGGGACACTGAAAGGCTGGTCCGATGCGCCAGACGCCCTCCGGACCGTCCTGGACGATCCCGAGATCTTCGAGGCCGCGCAGCGGGCGGCGCTGGAGCCGTACAGCGAAGCCCCGGATGTCACGCCCTGCCTGATCGACTGGCGCGCGACTCCGGCCGATGCCATGGCCCTGCTGGCCGAGACCGCACAGTCCGGCCGACGGGCCGTCCGCCTGCGTCGGGTAGCGCCCCCCGCCGGATCACTGCTCGACCTGCCAGAAAGTGAAACGCCCGCCGCCCGCCGCCCCGAGCCGGAAGCACGCACAGTGGAACGGGTCGTCGAAAAGGTCGTCGAGCGCGATCGCACGCGGCGCAAACTGCCTGACCGCCGCAAGGGCTATATCCAGAAGGCCGCTGTCGGTGGCCATAAGGTCTATATCCACACCGGCGAATACGACGACGGCGAGCTGGGCGAGATCTTCATCGACATGCACAAGGAAGGGGCCGCCTTTCGCAGCCTGATGAACAATTTCGCCATCGCCATCTCGATTGGCCTGCAATACGGCGTGCCGCTGGACGAGTTCGTGGACGCCTTCGTCTTCACCCGGTTCGAGCCGGCCGGACGTGTCACCGGCAATGACTCCATCCAGTCCGCGACCTCGATCCTCGACTATATTTTTCGCGAACTCGGGGTGTCCTATCTGGACCGGAACGAGCTGGCCAACGCCGGAGCGGATCAGCTGACCGCCGACGGTCTGGGTTCGGGCAAGGGTCGGGACATCGAGGCCGTGCCCGCCGCCCGCTTCATATCCAAGGGCTTCGCCCGCGGCACGACACCCGACAACCTGGTCGTCCTGCCCTTCGGCCAGAAGCGGGAAATGCCCCCACCCGTCGCCAACGCCCACACCGAGGCCGTCGCCTGTCCCGCCTGCGGTGACTTCTCGTTGCAGCAGCGCGGCGCTGGCTGGATCTGTGACACCTGTGGCGTCGCCCCCTCGATGCAGGGATAGGTAAGAGTCTGGACGCTATACTGGTCCGTGTCTTGCATTGCCTGACGTCCACGACCGGAGACCTGCCGCCATGAAACCGATCCTGACCGCCTTCGCTGTGCTGGCCGTCGCGGCGACTGCACTGCCCGCGCTTGCCCAGAATGCCGGACAGATCGCCCGGGTGCGCGGGGGAGCCAGTTGTCCGGGGTGCAATCTCTTCCAGGGCGATTTCGGCGGTCTGGAAGCGCGCGGCCTGAACCTGGCCGGCGCGCGGCTTCGCCAGGCCAACCTCAGCCTGGTGGTGATGAACCGGACCCGCTTCAGCAATGCCGACCTGCGCGACGTCGACGCCTATGGTGCCGTATTCTCGAGCAGCAATTTCTCGGGGGCCAACCTGACCAACGCCAGCTTCGTCGGGGCCTATCTGGAAGGCTCCAATTTTTCGCGCGCGACCCTCGACGGCACCAATTTCTCGGGGGCCCAGCTGGGCCGGGCGACAGGTCTGACCCAGGCCCAGTTGAACCGGGCTTGCGGCGATTCCTCCACCATCCTGCCCACCGGTCTTCGCATTCCGGCCTGCTGAGGGCCCCCTTCCTTACAGCGATTTAAGTAGGGACATCACGGCTTTGGGGTCATTGAGTTCAGGTGTTTCAGTTCAACCTTGCCCGTTTCCGCCGCTTCCTGACCGTCGCCCTCAGCGCCGGAACGCTGAGCGGCGCGATACTGCTGGCCGCGCCGGCCGTCGCCGAGGTCCAGTTCCTGTACCAGGATCGGGACGTGGCGCGGATGGTGTCTCTGGGCGGGTCCTGCAACCGCTGCGAATTGTCGGGCCGTGACCTGACCGGGGCCACCTTCACCGGGGCGACGTTCGTCAACGCGACCCTGGTGGGGACCAATCTGCGCGGCGCGGAGCTGGTCGGATCGAATTTCAGCGGCAGCGACTTCAGCAATGCTGACCTGCGCGGGGTCTCGACCCTGGGCGCAAATTTCACCGGTGCCAATTTCTCGGGGGCCAATCTGGCCGGCGCCGCGGCGACCGGCGTTACCCTGGTCCGCGCCAGGCTTTATGAAGCCGACCTGTCCGGCGCAGAGCTGGGTGGTGCCAATATGAACGGCGCGGTCCTGAGCCGGGCGGACCTGAGCGGCAGCGAGCTGTTCGGGGCCACACTGGCCAATGTCGACGCGCGTTCGGCCGATTTCTCGTCTGCCGAAATCAATGCCTCGAACCTGTCAAATGGCGACTTCCGGTCGGCCAGCTTCCGCAATGCGTCCCTCGACGGGGCCCGGCTACGCGACGGTCAGTTTGCCCGGGCCGATTTCACCGGTGCCTCGCTGAACCGCGCCGATATTCGTGGCACCGACCTGTCCGGGGCCCGCGGTCTGACCCAGGACCAGATCGGACGGGCCTGCGGGGACAGCGCCACCCGCCTGCCGACAGGGCTGAGCGCCCGCAACTGCCGCGGCGTCTCCCTGATGCAGGGACCGACCCCGCCAAGCCCGCCCACGCCGCCACGGCGCAATCTGATCATGACCAGCACCGACTAGAGTCACATCGGTCTGCAGGCAGCCGGTCTCCCGGCACCGCCCCGATCGCAGAGCGATTCCGCCTCATCCGATCAGGGTCCCGAGTGGCTGCGCCGGACCCGTCAGCTCTTGAGCGGCAGGCTCCGGCGGATGTGCAGTTCCTTGTACTGACGGTCCTCGGCGTCCGAAGGCGCGCTCATCAGAAGGTCCTGCCCCTGCTGGTTCAGCGGGAAGGCGATCACCTCGCGGATAGCGACCTGATTGGCCAGCAGCATGACGATGCGGTCGATGCCGGGGGCCAGACCGCCGTGCGGCGGCGCGCCGTAGCGGAAGGCGTTGAGCATGCCGCCGAACTGCTCCTCGACCACAGAGGCGTCATAGCCGGCGATGTCGAAGGCCTTGAGCATGATCTCGGCCTTGTGGTTCCGGATCGCGCCCGAGCACAGCTCATAGCCGTTGCAGACGATGTCGTACTGATAGGCGCGGATGGTCAGCGGATCCTGGGTCTCCAGCGCCTCCAGCCCGCCCTGCGGCATGGAGAAGGGGTTGTGGCTGAAGTCGACCTTCTTCTCTTCCTCGGACCATTCGAACATCGGGAAGTCGACGATCCAGCAGAATTTGAACTGGCCCTCGTCGATCAGCTTCAGCTCGGTGCCGACGCGGGTGCGGGCCAGGCCGGCGAATTTGGCGAAGGTGGCGGGCAGGCCGGCGGCGAAGAAGGCCGCGTCGCCCTTGCCCAGACCCAGCGCCGTCATCAGGGCGTCGGTCGGCTCCTGGCCGAGGTTCTTGGCGATCGGGCCGCCCCAGGCCTGCTGGTCGTCGGACCAGAAGATATAGCCCAGACCCGGCTGACCCTCGCCCTGGGCCCAGGAATTCATCCGGTCGCAGAAGGCGCGGCTGCCGCCGGTCGGGGCCGGGATGGCCCAGACCGCGTTCTTCTCATCCCCGGCGAGGATCTTGTTGAACAGGCCGAAGCCACCGTCGCGGAAATGGTCCGAGACGTCCTGCATCTTGATCGGGTTGCGGGTGTCGGGCTTGTCGGTGCCGTACCATTTCATCGACTGCGCATAGGTCAGACGCTCGAAACCCTTGTGCTCGAGGCTCTGGTCGAAGTCGTTGGTGAAGGTGTGCGGCTGGTCGATCGGCGACACCGGCTTGCCGTCGGCGAACTCCTCGAACACGCCATGCATGACGGGCTCAATCGCCGCGAAAACATCCTCTTGCGTGACGAAGCTCATCTCGACGTCGAGCTGGTAGAACTCCAGCGACCGGTCGGCGCGCAGGTCCTCGTCGCGGAAACAGGGCGCGATCTGGAAATAGCGGTCGAAGCCCGAGACCATCAGCAGCTGTTTGAACTGCTGCGGGGCCTGCGGCAGGGCGTAGAATTTGCCCGGGTGCAGACGCGACGGCACCAGGAAGTCGCGCGCGCCCTCCGGCGACGAGGCCGTCAGGATCGGCGTCTGATATTCGAGAAAGCCCTGACCGACCATGCGCTGGCGGATCGAGGAGATGACCCGCGAACGCAACACGATGTTCCTGTGCAGGGTCTCGCGACGCAGATCGAGGTAGCGGTGCTTGAGGCGGATTTCCTCAGGATATTCCGGCTCGCCAAAGACCGGCAGCGGCAGTTCGGCGGCTTCGGACAGAACCTCGACGGCCTTGACGTGAATCTCGATCTCGCCGGTCGGAAGGTTGGCATTCTTCGTCTCGGCCGAACGGGCCACGACCTCGCCGTCGATCTTGATCACGCTCTCGGCGCGCAGACGCTCGATGGCTTCAAAGCCGGGCGTCTCCGGGTGCAGCACCAGCTGGGTCAGGCCGTAGTGGTCGCGCAGATCGATGAACAGCAGGCCGCCGTGGTCGCGCTTGCGATGGATCCAGCCGGACAGGCGGACGGCCGAGCCGGCGTCGGAAGCGCGCAAAGCGCCGCAGGTGTGTGAACGATAGGCGTGCATGGGGGCGTTCGTCTTGGAAAACGGCTGTGAAACAGCGAAAATTGAGAGGCCGGAAGGGCGCATTATCGCCCCCGAAAGTCAAGGCGGAGGCCCGGTTATCCGCCATCCACAGGCGGCTTGCCTTGTCCACGACCGGCTGGCCGAACGCCTACGCCCCCGCCGCCCGTTCTGCTATGGAGAGGCGATGCATGCTCCGGTCCGCCGCGATCAGTTGAAATTGCCGCTGGAACGGGACGTTCCGGCCGGGGCGGCGGAATTCGTGCGCTCGCCCAGCAATACCGAGGCCATGGCCGTGCTGGAACGCTGGCCCGACGGCGGGGAGCAGGTGCTGGCGCTGCAGGGTCCGGCCGGATCCGGCAAGAGCCATCTCGCCGGGATCTGGGCTGAACGCGTCGGGGCCATCGCCCTGCACGGGGCCGAGGCCAGCCTTGCGGACCCGCTGGAACTGGAAGGCCGCCCGGTTCTGCTGGACCGGGCCCAGGACGCTGACGACGAAACCCTGTTTCACCTGATCAACCTGGCCCAGTCCGGCGGCGGGGCCCTGTTGCTGGCCTCACGCCCGCCCCCGCGGGCCTGGGACACCACCCTGCCCGACCTGCGCTCGCGGCTGGACGTGGTTCGGGTCATCAGCCTGCAGGAACCCGACGACGCTGTTCTGGCCGCCATCCTGCGCGCCCGGTTCGCCGCGCGCAGCATTACGCCCGGCGACGAATTGATCGATTATCTGGTGCGACGCATCGACCGTTCGGCAGCGGCCGTGGAATCTGTGGTCGACCGCCTGGACGCCGAGCATCGACCGGTGACCCGCGCCCTCGCCCGGCAGGTGCTGGAATCCGATGCCGCGACCGGCGAACTGTTCGACTGACCCATGGGGCCACAGGCACCCCGTGACGGCGTAATTTCCGATCCGGAGAACCGCCGGAAGCCCCTCGACGCTTGCAGCCGTCGCACCCCCGCGTCAGAACCGGTCCATGACTGAGATTGCCGCCATCACGGATACCACCAGCGGTGAGGAGGTGCCGTCGTCGCGCGCCCCGCAGATGGACCTGTCCGAAAGCCTGATGGCCTCGCCGGAGCGGTTCTTCAATCGCGAGATTTCGTGGCTGAACTTCAATGCACGGGTCCTGGAGGAGGCGGCCAACCCGGCCCACCCGTTGCTGGAACGCCTGCGCTTCCTGTCGATCTCGGCCAATAATCTCGATGAATTCTTCATGACGCGCGTGGCCGGGCTGAAAGGTCAGGTCCGCGAGCGGGTCCGGGTGGTCTCGGCCGACGGCCTGACCCCGGCCGAGACGCTGGAAAAGGTCAATGTCGCGGCCGGTACGCTGATGGACGAGCAGCAGCGGCGCTGGCGCAAGCTGCGCAAGGAACTGACCATTGCGGGCATCGAGGTGGTTGATGCCGACCGTATCACCAAGACTGAACGTGAACGGCTCGAGCCGGAGTTCCTGACCCGGCTTTTCGCCGTCCTGACGCCGATGGCCATCGATCCGGCCCACCCCTTCCCCTTCCTGCCCAACCTTGGTTTTTCGCTGGCGCTGAAACTGCGACGCCGGCGGGATAACCGCACCCTCTATGCCCTGGTGCCCGTCCCGACCCAGGTGAAGCGCTTCTGGCCCCTGGCCACCGACGGACGGTCGAAGCCGGGCAAGCGACGGTTCGTGACCCTGGAAAGCCTGCTGATGATCTTCATCGATCATCTGTTCCCCGGTTGCGAGATCCTCGAACGCGGGGTGTTCCGCCTGATCCGCGATTCGGACATCGAGATCGAGGAAGAGGCCGAAGACCTGGTCATGGAATTCGAGGAGGCGCTGAAGCAGCGCCGTCTCGGCTCGGTCGTGCGCATCAAGATCGAGGCCGGCATGCCCGCCGACCTGCGCACCTTCATAACCGACGAACTGAACGCCGCCCCGCGCGATATCGTGCTGGTCGCGGGCATGCTGGGCCTGTCACAGGTCTCTGACCTGATTCCGGCCGGCCATCCGGACCTGAAATTTCCCGGTTACGAACCGCGCTATCCCGAGCGGGTCCGCGACAACGGCGGCGATATTTTCGCGGCCGTCCGCGAGAAGGACATGCTGATCCACCACCCGTTCGAGAGCTTCGACGTCGTGGTGCAGTTCCTGCGTCAGGCGGCACGGGATCCGAACGTCATCGCCATCAAACAGACGCTGTACCGCACCTCCAAGGACAGTCCGATCGTCGCCGCCCTGATCGAGGCGGCCGAAAACGGCAAGAACGTCACCGCCCTGGTCGAGATCAAGGCCCGCTTCGATGAGGAGGCCAATCTGCGCTGGGCCCGGGCGATGGAACGGGCGGGCGTCCACGTCGTCTTCGGCTTCGTCGAATACAAGACCCACGCCAAGCTGAGCATCGTCGTGCGACGCGAGGGCGACGGACTGAAGACCTACTGCCATTTCGGCACCGGCAACTATCATCCCGTCACGGCCCGTATCTACACGGACCTGAGCCTGTTCTCGTGCGACCCTGTTCTGGGGCGGGACGCCACCCGGGTGTTCAACTACATCACCGGCTACGCCCAGCCCGACGAGCTGGAAGCCCTGATCGTCTCGCCGCTCAATATGAAGGCCAAGCTGGTCGAGATGATCGGCAAGGAGATGTCGGCGGCCGCCAAGGGCAAGCCTGCGGCCATCTGGGCCAAGATGAACTCGCTCGTCGACCCCGAGATCATCGACGCCCTGTACCGCGCCAGCCAGTGGGGCGTACGCATTGAACTGGTGGTACGCGGCATCTGTTGTCTGAGACCGGGCGTGGTCGGCCTGTCCGAAAACATCCGGGTCAAGTCGATCGTCGGACGCTTCCTCGAGCACAGCCGCATCGTCGCCTTCGCCAACGGCCACGACCTGCCGCACGACAAGGCGAAGGTCTACATCTCCTCGGCCGACTGGATGAACCGCAACCTCGACCGCCGGGTCGAGCTGATGACCCCGGTCCGCAACGCCACTGTCCACGATCAGGTGCTGGACCAGATCATGGTCGCCAACCTGAAGGATGACGCCCAGAGCTGGGTGCTGGATTCCGGCGGCGCATATCACCGCGTCCAGCCGGTCGATCCCGAACGGCCCTTCTCGGCGCACAAATATTTCATGACGAACCCCAGCCTTTCGGGCCGCGGCCGCAAGGTGAAGAACCGGCCGCGTGAACTGCATTTCGACGATCGCCGGAAATGACCGGTTTCGAGGAAACGGGGACCGTTCCCCGGGATATCGCCGTCATCGATATCGGCTCCAACTCGGTACGCCTCGTCCTGTACAGGCTGGAAGGCCGGGCCATCTGGACGGTCTTCAACGAGAAGGTTCTTGCCGGACTGGGTCGGGACCTGGCGACGACCGGCCGCCTCTCCGAGGACGGGGTCACCGGGGCCCTGGCCGCGCTGAAGCGATTCGCCGCCGTGATCGAAGGGGTCCGCCCCGCCCACACCTTCGTCGCGGCGACAGCCGCCGTGCGGGAGGCTGAGGACGGTCCCGACTTCTGCGGTCGGGTCGCGGCCGGGACCGGCCTGAAGGTCCGGGTCCTGACGGGAGCCGAAGAGGCGCATTTCTCGGCCTTGGGCGTCCTCGCCGGCATTCCCGACGCCGAAGGTGTCACGGCCGACATGGGCGGTGCCAGCCTGGAACTGGCGCGTATAGCCGGCGGCGAGGTCTTGCCCGGCATTACCCTGCCCCTGGGGCCGTTCGCCCTGGTCGATCCGAAGGGGTTTGATGCCGGCCGACTAGGCGACACCATTGCCCGGCGGCTGAAGTCCGCGGGCGACTATCGGGGTGATCATCTGTTCGCCGTCGGCGGTGCCTGGCGCAGCATCGCCCAGGTGCATATGGCCCTGATCGACTACCCGCTGCACATCGTCCACCAGTATGAAATCAGCGCCTCGGCAATGCGCGACACGGCCCGACTCATTGCCCGTCAGTCGCGATCCTCACTGGAAAAGCTGCCGGGCGTCTCTAGGAAGCGCGCCGAAACCCTGCCCTATGCGGCCCTCGTGCTGGAGGGACTGATCGACCGACTGGACCTGAAACGCCTGACAATGTCGGCCTGGGGCGTGCGCGAAGGTCTGTTGTTCGAGGCGCTGGACGGCGACACCCTCGCGGCTGACCCGCTGCTGGCCGGCTGCCGGGCGCTGGGCGCGCGGCAGGGCATCTCGCCCACACTGCCGGGCGCGTTAAACGCCTGGATCGGATGTCTGCTGGACGCGGGCCCGAACAGCGGCGATCCCGCACGCGACGCCGTGCTGACGGCCGCAGCCTGCAATCTGGCCGATCTCGGTGCGCGTCTGCATCCCGACCACCGGACGGAACTGGTGTTCGACCAGATCCTGCGTGCGCCGATACCCGGTCAAACCCATGCCGAACGGGCGTTCCTGGCCTGTGCGCTGAACGCCCGCTACGGCGGCAACGCGAACACGCCCCAACCCGCCACCGTGTCCCGCCTTCTCAGCGACGAGCAGCGGCTGCGGGCCCGCACCCTGGGGCTGGCGATCCGCCTCGCCTGCGACGTCTCCGGTCGCTCCCCGCAGCTCCTCGCCAATGCCGGAGCCGCTGTCCATAAAGGGGTCCTGAAGCTGAACGCCCGCGATGGTTATGCCGACGTGTTACTGGGCGAGCAGACCCGGCGACGCGCACGCGCCCTGGCCGACGCGATGGGGCTGAAGCTCGACATCGGCAATGGCACCGGCGCAAGCTGACCCACACCGACAGGGGACACGACATGGCAGTGACTGGAATCGGCGGACTCTTCTTCCGCTGCAAGGACCCGAAGGCCCAGGCGGACTGGTATCTGACCCATCTCGGCGTCGGTGCCCCCGAGGGTGTCTGGATCTGGAACCAGCAGGCGGGCCCGACCGTGTTCCAGCCCTTCAAGGCTGACAGCGACTACTTCCCCGCCGACAAGGGCTATATGCTGAACCTGCGGGTCGATGACCTCGACGGGATGATCGCCAGCCTGAAGGCCGCCGGCATCGAGGTGATCACCAAACCTGAATGGGACGCCATGCCCGAGGTCGGCCGCTTCGCCCGCATCCACGACCCCGAGGGCAATGCCATCGAGCTGTGGGAACCGGCAGCGCCGTCCGCCTAGCCCTCGATCTCGACGACCTCGACCCGCGCCCCGTTCAGCACCAGGGCGATTTCACCCCGCTTCAGCTTGAGCGCGTCCTCGCCGAACAGCTCGCGTCGCCAGCCCTTGAGCGCATCGATCGGGGCGTTGTCGTCCAGGGCGATCTTCTCGAGGTCGGCGACGTTGGCGATCAGCTTGGTGGCCACGCCGGCATTGTCCGACTTGGCCTTGAGCAGCACTTTCAGCAATTCGACGACCGAGGGCGGGGCCGGCTGGTTGTGCGACGGACGGTCCAGCTTGGGCGCATGGGCCTCGGGGTCGGCCAGGACCCGCTTCAGCTCGAGGATGAGCTCGGCTCCAAGCCGTGAACCGCCAAAGCCCTTGGGCACGGAACGCAGCCGGTTGAAGGCCTCGGCATCAGTCGGGCCCTGGGCGGCGATCTCGTCGATCGCGTCGTCCTTGAGGATGCGGCCGCGCGGCTGGTCCCGCTCCTGGGCCGCCTGTTCGCGCCAGACGGCCGTGGCCTTGAAGGCTGCGAGATATTTGGCCGAATATTTCTTGGGCTTCAGTCGTTTCCACGCCTTGTCCGGCGTCGTGTCATACAGGTCGGGGTCAATCAGCCCGGCCATTTCGGACATCACCCAGCCCAGCCGCCCGGCCTTCTCCAGCCGGTCCCGCAGCTTGGGATACAGGGTCGCCAGATGGGTCACGTCACCGATGGCATAGACCAGCTGGGCATCGGTCAACGGCCGGCGCGCCCAGTCGGTGAACCGGCTGCCCTTGTCGATTTCCTGCTTCAGCATCTGCCGGACCAGGGCTTCATAGCTGACCTGATCGCCGAAGCCGGCGGCCATGGCGGCGACCTGGGTGTCGAACATCGGAGCCGGCATGGCCCCGAGCTTGACGAAGATCTCCGTGTCCTGACGCGCGGCGTGGAACACCTTGATGATGTCCGGATCGCGCAGCAGGTCGAGGAACGGCTCGAGATCGAGCCCCTCGGCCAAGGGATCGATGATGGCCTCGTCCGTGGCCGAGGCCGCCTGGATCAGGCACAGCTTGGGCCAGTAGGTCGTTTCCCGCATGAATTCGGTGTCGACGGCGATGAACGGGGCCTTGGCCAGGCGCGCACAGAATTCAACGAGTGCGTCATTGGTGGTGATTGGCGTCATTCGGATGCTATAGCCCCGCCCGAGCCGGTTGTGGCAAGAGCCACGACAGAATTCCGCCCCCTGATTCAGGCCGTGACCGATGAGCGACACTCCCGAAGCCCCGCGTGGCGGCCTCACCTACGCTGATGCGGGCGTGGATATCGACGCCGGCGAAATGCTCGTGGACGCCATCAAGCCGCTGGCCAAATCAACCCGCCGCCCCGGAGCCGAGGCATCGCTGGGGGGATTCGGGGCCCTGTTTGATCTGAAGGCCGCCGGATTCGTCGATCCGCTGATCGTCGCCACCACCGACGGCGTCGGGACCAAGCTGAAAATCGCCATCGAGACCGGGCGTCATGACGAGGTCGGCATCGACCTGGTGGCCATGTGCGTCAACGATCTGCTGGCCCAGGGGGCCGAACCCCTGCTGTTTCTGGACTATTACGCCACCGGCAAGCTGGAGATCGACGCGGCCCGGCGTGTGGTGTCCGGAATCGCCGAAGGCTGCCGTCAGGCCGGCTGTGCGCTGGTGGGCGGCGAGACCGCCGAGATGCCCGGCATGTATTCGGGTGGCGACTATGACCTCGCCGGCTTCTCGCTGGGCGCGGTCGAGCGCGGCCATGCCCTGCCGTATCTGGACCGGCAGGCCGCCGGTGATGTGATCATCGCGCTGGGCTCATCCGGGCCCCACTCCAACGGCTATTCGCTGATCCGCAAGGTGGTCGAGGCTTCAGGCCTCGCCTGGGGCGACGACGCGCCCTTCGCCAGGGACCGCACCCTGGCCCAGGCCCTGATGGAGCCGACCCGCATCTATGTGAAGCCGGTGCTGCCCCTGATGAAGGCCGGACTGATCAAGGGGGCCGCCCACATCACCGGCGGCGGCCTGATCGAAAACCCGCCGCGCTGCATCGCCGATGGCCTGCAGGCCGAGTTCGACTGGAACGCCTGGCCCCTGCCCCACGTCTTCCAGTGGCTGGGCGAGGTCGGCGGCATCAGCGATCACGAGCTGCGCCGGACCTTCAACTGCGGCGTCGGCTTCATCCTGATCGTCGCGCCCGAGAACGCCGAACCGGTTCTGGCCGCCCTGCTCAACGCCGGTGAGACCGCCTTCGCCTGCGGCCAGCTGACCTCCGCCTGAGACCGGGTGCCTGCACTGGCGGACGCCGTCGTCCCGGGCCCGTGCCGGGGGCGGCTGCCAGCCATTGTCGACGGCGGGTTCAGCGGTCGCATTGACCCCCCAGTCCGGTCCCGGCAAGGTCCGCTTCCCGGTATCAGTGAGGCCCGAACATGCGTGTCGTTTCCACCGCCCTCTTCGGAGCCTGTCTCGCCGCCGCGGCACCGGCCCTGGCCCAGACACCGGCGGCGGTCGAGCACCCGCTGCTGCACACCCTCGCCGCCGAGGTCCAGCCCGAGCGGATGCGTGCCGACATCGAGGCACTGGTGGGCTTCGGCACACGCCACACCCTGTCGGAAACCCGGTCCGAGACCCGCGGCATCGGGGCCGCCCGTCGCTGGACCCAGCGTCAGTTCGAGGCGATGAGCCACGACTGCGGCGGCTGCCTGACCATCGCCACACCGTCCGATACGGTGACGGGCCCGCGCGTGCCCGTGCCGACCGAGGTGGTGAACGTGCTGGCCATCCAGCGCGGAACGGGTGACCCCGACCGGGTCATCATCATCTCCGGCCACATCGATTCCAGGGTCACCGACGTGATGAATTTCACCGATGACGCCCCGGGGGCCAATGACGATGCTTCCGGCGTGGCAACGGTGCTTGAGGCGGCGCGGGTGCTGTCGAAACACCGTTTTAACGCCACCCTGGTGTTCGCGGTCCTGTCCGGCGAGGAACAGGGGCTGCTGGGCGGCAGGATTCTGGCCGACTATGCCAAGGCCCGGGGCTGGCAGGTCGAGGCCAATCTCAACAATGACATCGTCGGCAATTCCGAAGGCCAGAGCGGTGTGCGCGACACGACGCGGGTCCGGGTCTTCTCCGAAGGCACCAAGACGGTCGAGACCGCCGCCCAGGCCGAGCGCCGCCGCTACAATGGCGGCGAGGTCGATTCCTCGTCCCGCAACCTGGCCCGGTTCATCGACGGCATCGCCGACCGCTATCTGACCAATTTCGATGTCGAGTTGATCTATCGCACAGACCGCTACGGCCGTGGCGGTGACCAGGTCGAGATGCTGCGCGCCGGCTTCCCGGCCGTGCGCCTGTCCGAAGGGGCCGAAAACTATGACCGCCAGCATCAGGACCTGCGCACCCAGGACGGTGTCGTCTACGGCGATACCATCGACGGCGTTGATTTCGACTATCTGGGCCAGGTGGCGCGACTGGACATCGTCTCCATGGCGGCGCTGGCCTCGGCCCCGGCGGTGCCGACCGGGGTGACCATCGAGGGCGCGGTCAAGCCCGACACCACGATCCGCTGGACCGCCGTTCCGGGTGCGGCCGGATACCGGGTGTGGTGGCGCGCCACCACGGCGCCGCAGTGGACCCACAGCCGCTGGGCCGGATCGGCGACCGGGTTGACACTGCCGGGCGTGGTCATCGACGACTGGTTCTTTGGCGTTGCTGCGGTCTCGGCGGACGGATTTGAAAGCCCTGTGGTCTTCCCCGGCCCCCCCGGCGCCTTCATCTCGATCGGTGACCCCGCGCCGCGGCCCTAGCTCTGATGCCCATCCGGATCCCCAGCCGTCGTCGCATTGCCGTGCTCATTTCCGGGGCCGGCACGAACATGGCCACCCTGATTGCCGCCGGACAGGTGCCGGATGCGCCGTTCGAGGTCGTTCTGGTGATTTCCAACACCCCTGCCGCGGCAGGCCTGGCAATCGCTGAAGCCGCTGGCGTCCCCGCCCTGACCATCGACAGCCGGGCCTATGGCAAGGACCGGGCCGCTCACGAGCAGGCGATCGATGCCATGCTGACCGAGTACGGCGTCGAGGTCGTGGCCCTCGCGGGCTATATGCGCCTGCTAACGCCCTGGCTGGTCAGTCGCTGGGCCGGGCGGATGCTGAACATCCACCCCAGTCTGCTGCCGCTCTATCCGGGCCTGGATACCCATGCGCGGGCACTCGCCGCAGGCGATCATGAGGCGGGCTGCTCCGTACATATCGTCACCGAGGGTGTTGATGAGGGGCCGGTGCTGGGCCAGGCCCGGGTCCCGGTTCAGGACGGTGACACCCCCGCAAGCCTGGCGGTGCGGGTCAAGGCCGCGGAACATACCCTCTACCCCCAGGTTTTGAGGGACTACTGCCGGACCGTGCATTAGCGGTCTTCCCGGGGCCAGGATTGATTTCGTCTGGCATCCGCCGGTCGCGTCAGACGGGGCCGACGGCCCGGGCCTCAGCTCGCCAGACAAGGGCCGTCAGCAGCAACACCGCACCGGCCGCCAGCCAGAGCGCCAACACCCCGAAGCGCAGGAAGGTCACAGCCCCCAACGCCCCGCCGAGGGCCAGACCGCTCCAGAGAAGCAGGAACGGCACCCAGTCCCAGCGGGGGCCACCATGCAGGGCCGTGGCGATCCTCTGGCCGATCCTGACCAGGGTGCCGGTCATATAGGTCAGACCGACACCTACCTCGCCGTTCTTCTGGAACACGGCATTCTCGACACCCATGGCCATGACGACCGCAACCATGCCCGCCCGGTTGAACCCCGCCGAACACAGGCCCGCACCGGCCAGGAGAAGCACAGCCTCGATGCCGAGGATGACGGCGCGCCGCCCCTCCCCGACCCGGCGTGCCACCATGGCCCCCAGCACCACGCCGCAGACGAACAGGACGATCAGCCCTATGGCGGTCAGGGCATCAGTCCATTCTCCGGTCGCCAGCCCGACCCCGAAGCGGGTCGAATTGCCGCTCATGAAAGAAACGAAGAACCCGCCCAGCGTCAAAAATCCAACGGCATCGACATAGCCGGCCAGCGCCGAGAGGCTGGCGGCCAGCAGGACGCCGCGGTGGCCATAGTCTTTCACGTGGATATCCCCTGTACGGGTCCAGCCTGACACGAAAACGGCCGGATCGTCACCGATCCGGCCGCCTGTCGTGCGATCGAAAGACCGATCGTTTAGCCGACGATCTGGTCGGCCGTGAAGAACTGGGCGATTTCGATGCCGGCGTTCTCGAGCGAGTCCGAACCGTGGACCGAGTTCTCGCCGATCGACAGGGCGAACAGCTTGCGGATGGTGCCGTCAGCGGCGTCCTTGGGGTTGGTCGCACCCATCACGTCGCGATAGCGGGCGACGGCGTTTTCGCCTTCCAGCACCTGAACCACGACCGGCTCGGCGATCATCTGGCCGACCAGTTCGCCGTAGAACGGGCGTTCGGCGTGGACTTCGTAGAATTTCTTGGCCTGGGCCTCGGTCAGTTTGATGCGGCGCTGGGCCACGATCCGCAGGCCGGCACCCTCGATCACGGCGTTGATCGCGCCGGTCAGGTTGCGGCGCGTGGCGTCGGGCTTGATAATGGAGAAGGTGCGTTCGGTCATGGAAAAGGACTTCTTCTGTGGGAGTTTGAAGGTGGCGGGCTTATAGCGGCGCCCTCCCCGGTTTCCAACTGCTGTCCGAAACGTCTTTCCTGCCATGCTCCAGATCACCGACCTGACCTTCAACGCCTGGGGGCGCAAATTCCTTGAGGACGCCTCCGTCAGCCTTCCGCCGGGGGCCAAGGTCGGGCTGGTGGGCCGCAACGGCATCGGCAAATCGACCCTGTTCAAACTGATCCTCGGCGAACTGGCCGCCGGCGGCGACGAGATCAGCCTGCCGAAAACCGCGCGCATCGGCTCGGTCGACCAGGAGCACCCGGCCACGCCCGTCAGCGTGCTGGAGACCATTCTCGAAGCCGATGAGGAACGTCACACCCTGCTTGCCCGGCTGGAGACGGCCGAGCCCGAGGAGATGGGCGAGATCTGGTCGCGTCTGATCGAGATCGACGCCGACGCGGCCCCGGCGCGGGCCTCGGAGATCCTTGTCGGCCTGGGCTTCAGCCAGGAAAACCAGCAACGCCCCATGTCCGAATACTCCGGCGGCTGGCGCATGCGCGTCGCCCTGGCCGCGGCCCTGTTCGCGGAGCCCGACATGCTGCTGCTCGACGAACCGACCAACTATCTGGACCTGGAAGGCGCCCTGTGGCTGGAGGCGCGGCTGAAGAAATACCCGCACACGGCCCTGATCATCTCCCACGACCGCGAGATGCTGAACGAGGTCTGCACCCACATCCTGCACCTGGCGAACCACACCCTGACGCTCTACACGGGCAACTACGACCAGTTCGAGAAGGCCCGTGCCGAAAAGGCCCGGCTGCAGATGTCGGCCAAGGCCAAACAGGACGCCGAGCGGGCCCACCTGCAGGCCTTTGTCGACCGCTTCAAGGCCAAGGCCTCAAAGGCCGCCCAGGCCCAGTCACGCATGAAGCGGCTGGCCAAGATGGAGCCGGTCTCGACCACGATCGAGGAGCGGGTCGCCCCCTTCGTCCTGCCATCGCCGCCGCGCCCGCTGGCCCCGCCCCTGATCCGGCTGGAGCGGGCCAATGTCGGCTATGAGACCGGCAAGCCGATCCTGCGCAATCTCAACCTGCGCATGGACCTGGATGACCGTATCGGCCTGTTGGGCGTCAACGGCGCGGGCAAGTCGACCTTCGCCAAGATGATCGCCGGGGCCCTGAAGGTCTCCGACGGCGAACTGCACCGCGACCGCAAGATGCGTGTGGGCTGGTTCCACCAGCATCAGATCGAGGCCATGGACCCGACCGACACGCCGCTGGAAATCGTCCGCCGCGCCATGCCCGATGCCTCCGAGAGCAGCCGCCGCTCAAAGCTGGCCCAGTGGGGGCTCGGCTATGAGAAGCAGGAGACCACCGTCGCCTCCCTGTCCGGCGGCGAACGCGCCCGCCTGCTGCTGAATCAGGTGGCGATGGACGCGCCCCACGTCCTGATCCTCGACGAACCGACCAACCACCTCGACATCGACAGTCGCCGCGCCCTGCTCGACGCGCTGAACGACTATTCGGGGGCCGTCATCCTGATCACCCACGACCGGTCGTTGATGGAGATGGTCGCCGACCGGCTGTGGCTGGCCGCGGACGGCACGGTGAAGCCCTATGACGGCGACATGGACGACTACGCCAAATTCGTCCTCGACCGGGCCAAGGCCGCTTCGGTCAAGCCCAGCCAGATCAAGGAAGAGGCAGCCGCGACTCCGGCCGCCCCGCAGGACCGCAAGAAGAACAACAAGAAGTCCGGCCCCTCGCCCTCGACCCTGCGCCACGCCGTCAAAAAGGCCGAGGAACGGATGGCCGCCCTGACGGCCGAGATCGCCCGCATCGACGACGATCTGGCCAATGCGGCGGTCAACAATCCCAAGGCGCTGGAAGGCCTGACCCGCGCGCGCGCCAGGACCCAGACCGATCTGGACGGGGCGGAACAGGCCTGGGTCTCCGCCGAGGAAGCGCTGGCCGAGGTTTCCTGAGGAGACAAGGATGAAGCCGATCGAATTCACGCCCGCCGAACGGGCCGACATCTGCGCCCGTATCCAGGGCTGGTTCCGCGACGAACTGGACCAGGACATCGGCCGCCTGCCCGCCGAGATGCTGCTGGCCTTTTTCGCCACAGAAATCGGCGGCGACTTCTACAATCGTGGCCTGTATGACGCCCGGGCGGTTGTGGCCGCCAGGGCGGACGATGTCAGCGAGGCGATCCTCGGCCTTGAACGCGCCCGGGGCCGATGATCAGCCGCAGTCGACCGATTTGATAATCCCCGTCGCCTCGTCGAAGCGCAGGTTCAGCCGGTCCGGATCGTGATCCATGGTCGCGGCACAGGTGGTGCAGACCAGACGGACATTGGCGTCGCGCGGAAAGGTCACCGCCCCGACATGGCTGCCGATCAGGGATTGTGAGCCTGCCGCGTCACAGCGCGCGGGCGACGATCCCTCAGTAACCGGAACCGGCGCGCAGGCGGCCACGAGACCGAAGACGGTCCCGATCATGATTCCGGCGTGACCGGACTTCGACATCAGGATTCCAGCTCTAGCCACAGCGCACCTGTTCAACGATGCCGGTTTCCAGATTAAAGAATATATTCAACCGGTAAGGCGAATAATCCTGTGTAACAGGACAGGTCGTACAGACCACACGCCGGTTGATCACATCGACCGGCACCGGGATCTCGTTCCGCGACCTGCCGACCAGCCACTGCAACTCGCCTGCCCGGCACAGGTCGCGGGTCGAATCGTCGGGCATGCGCGAGCCCACAGGCCGGCTGCGCTGAGCCTCTTCGACCGCGCGCGGGGCCGGCTGATTGGAAACCGGCGTCGACGAGCAACCGGCAACGGCCAGCAGGACGATCAGCCCGCCTTTTCCCAGCGCCCCTCGGGCGACTGTTTCCAATAGGCCAGGGTCGCGCCCTGCGCCTTCAGCGCCTTCCAGCGCTCGCGTGACCCGGTCAGGGCCTGGTCGTTCCGTCCGTCGAAGATGATGAAGCATCGTTCCAATCCATCCGTGACGCCGATTTCAGCGCCATCGACCATGAACAGCGCCTGAGCAGCGTTCAGGTTCTCGCCTGATTCGCTGAGCAGAATCGGCTGGCGGTCGGCATTGGGCTCGGAAGCCCGACCGTGCGCCAGAAAACTGTCCTCCCGCCAGGTCCACAGATGCTCATCCAGCGCGTCCAGCTGGGTCGGATCCGACACGTGAACGAGCGCCTTCCAGCCCCGCTCACGCGTCTTTTCCAGCAGTCCCGGCAAGACCTGCTCAAGCGTCGACCGCTCGAGATGATAGAACCAGAACTCACACATCATCGCTGTCCGGCGGTCAGCTTTCGTAGGTGTCGGCAACCATCCGGTCGAGCGTGCGCACGCCGAAGCCCACGGCACCGTCGGGCACGATGGCGCGGGTCGACTTCTCGGCCCAGGCCACGGCCGCGATGTCGAGGTGTGCCCACGGCGTGTCATTGACGAACCGCTGCAGGAACAGGGCGGCCGTGATCGAACCGCCGGCGCGACCGTTGCCCGTGTTCTTCACATCGGCGATCGGGCTGTCGATATGCTTTTCGTACTGGGCCGGCAGCGGCAGGCGCCAGAAATTCTCGTCGACCTTGTTGCCGGCGGCGATGACGGGGTTGGCGACGTCGTCCGAGTTCGAGAACACACCGGCGTAATCCTTGCCGAGCGAGACGATGATCGCCCCGGTCAGGGTCGCCAGATCGATCATGAATTTCGGCTTGAACCGCTCCTGGGTGTACCAGAGGCAGTCCGCCAGAACGAGCCGGCCCTCGGCGTCGGTATTGATGACCTCGACCGACTGGCCCGACATGGAGATGACCACGTCGCCGGGACGCTGGGCGTCGCCGTCGGGCATGTTCTCGACCAGGCCGATGACGCCGATGGCATTGACCCTGGCCTTGCGGCCCGCCAGCGCATGCATCAGGCCCGACACGGCAGCCGCGCCGCCCATGTCCCACTTCATGTCTTCCATGCCGTCCGCCGGCTTGATGGAGATGCCGCCGGTGTCGAAGGTCACGCCCTTGCCGACGAAGGCGACCGGCTGGTCGCCCTTCTTGCCGCCGTTCCACTTCATGACCGCCACCTGGCTGTCACGACGGCTGCCCTGGCCGACCCCCAGCAGGGTCCGCATGCCCAGTTTCTCCAGCTCGGCCTCGCCCAGCACCTCAACCTCCAGGCCCAGCGACTCCAGTGCCTTGACCCGGCGCGCGAACTCGACCGGATAGAGGACATTGGCCGGCTCTGCCACGAGGTCACGAGCAAAGATGACGCCATCAGCCACGGCCGACATCGGCACAAAGGCAGCCTCGGTGGCCTTCACATCCCCGCAGACGATCCGGACGGTGGTGATCGACGGGATCTTCTCGGGCTTCTGCTTGGTCAGATATTTGTCAAACCGGTAGGCGGCGAGGCGCGTCGCGAAGCCGATCCGGGCCGCCTGCTCGGGCGACAGGCCGGTGGCATCGACCGTCAGCACGGTCGAACCGGACAATTTGGCCGCGTGATAGGCCGAGCCGGCGGCAGACTCGATCGCTGCATCATCCAGCTTTTTCGCGTCGCCGAGGCCGCTGAGCACCACGGATTCGGCGTTCACTCCGGATGGGGCCGTCACGGTCAGGGTGCTGTCGCGCTTGCCGGTGAACCGGCTGGAAGTCATCGCCCGGGTCAGGGCCCCGCCCGCGGCCTTGTCCTGGTCGGGACCGGCACCGGCGAGCGCCCGCCCTTCATGAACGAAAACAACAAGAATTTCCGCGGCCCCGGCCGCCGAGACGAACTCGACCTTCATAAATTTACTCCAGCCGGAGCATTTCGCCCCGGTCTTGATTACAGGCAACTGGACGATCGCGGCCGGTTGTCCCGGACGCGTGACGGTGTGTATTAGAGTCCCTCTTTGGCTCGCCTGCAACCGGGCGATTTTTTTCTGTCATGACCCTGATCCAACGGTATTTCTTTCGTCAGATCGCCCTGCCCGTCGCGGCAGCGTGCGCTGCCTTGGTCGGCATCGGCATTCTGAGCCAGAGCCTCGATCAACTCGAGATCATCGTCGAGCGCGGCCAGAGCGTGTGGGTCATGGTCAAGCTGACGCTGCTGGCAATACCGCAGCTGTTGGCGGTCATCCTGCCGATCGGCCTGTTCGTCGGAGCGCTTATTTCGCTGACCCGACTGCAGCGCGAACAGGAGTTGACCGCCGCCTTCGCCAGTGGCGTCACGCGCTGGGCCGTGATCCAGCCGGCCATCCTGCTGGCGGCAATCGTGGTCCTGATGTCGCTGCTGACCACCCTGGTCCTGCAACCTGCCGCCCAGCGCCAGGCGCGGGCCGAGGCCTTCGCCATCCGCACCGATCTCGCCGCGCTGCTGGTCGAGGAGGGTCGGTTCGTCCAGGGGCCCGGCGGCCTGACGGTCTACGTCCAGCAGGTCGAACAGAATGGCCTGATGAAGAACCTGTTTGTCTATCTGGACACAGGCAAGGCCGTACGCACCTGGGACGCGAACGAGGCCCGCTTCGGTCGCAGCGCCGACGGTGCGCCGACCCTGCTGTTGAAATACGGCACCATGCAGGAATACTCATCCAAAGGCGTTCTGAACCAGCTCTCGTTCGACAGCCTGCCCTTCGACCTGTCACCGTTCACCCGAACCGACGAAAAGATCCGCTTCAAGCCCTCCGACCTCTGGATCGGCCAGTTGTTCGCTCCGTCACCCGCCGTCCTGTCGCGCGTCGGCAGCCGCGGGGAGCTGCTGGCCGAGGCCCACGCCCGCCTGTCTGCCCCCCTCTATGCGCTGACCGCCATGGCCATGGCGCTCGCCGCGATCATGGGCGGGGCCTTCAGCCGCACCGGCTACGGTGCCCGCATCGGCAAGGCCGCAGCCGCCTTCCTCATCGTCCGCGTTCTCGGCTATATCGTCGTCGCCGCCAGTGCCTGGAACGGCTGGCTCAATCTGCTGCAGTATGTCCTGCCGTTGGGCGCGGCCGCGATCGCGCTCAGGCTGGTCTTCATGGCGCTGAAGCCGCGCGGCGCGCGCCCCTGGCCGGCCTTGCGGTGGCGGAAGGCCCGAGTCGCATGATCGCCCGAACTGTTTCCCGGATCGTCGCCCTGCCGGTCAGCCGCGTGCGCCTCGGCAGTATCGAGCGCTATGTGCTGGTCCAGCAGGCCCGCGCCCTCGGCATGGCCCTGGGCGTGATCTCGGCCCTCGTCATGCTCATCGACTTCGTCGAGATCTCCCGGGGCGTGGGTTCGGACGTCGACCTGTCGGCCCTGCATGTTCTCGGACTGATGGTTCTGAAATCGCCGGCAGTCATCGTCCAGTTGCTGCCGTTCGTATTCCTGTTCGGTACCCTGGCCGCCTATGTCGGCCTGAACCGGCGCAGTGAACTCATCGCCATGCGGGCGGCGGGAGTCTCGGCCTGGCGGTTCGTGCTTCCGGCGGCCGGGGCGGCCTTCCTGCTGGGAATGGTGACGGTTGCGGCTCTGGGCCCGGCGACGGCCTCGGCCGACGGCCTGTTCCAGCGCGAACGTGGACGTCTGAGCAGTGGTGCGACGGGGGCGGAGGGTTCCGGCGTCGTCTGGCTGCGCGAGGGTGATGGTCCGCGTCAGGTCGTGATCCGGGCCGAGCGGCAGGACCGGGCCAACGCCCGGCTGCTGGGCGTGACCTTCTTCATCTATTCGACTGACCCCGACGGTCGCCGTGTGTTCACCGAACGTCTCGACGCGGCCTCGGCCAGCCTCAGTGCCGGCCGCTGGCGGCTGGTCGATGCGATCGGTGCCCAGACCGGGCAGCGCGCCGTACCCTATGCGACGCTCGACCTGCCCTCCAGCCTTGCCGACGAAGAGGCGTTCGAACGATTTGCGCGACCGCTCTCGACCCCCTTCTGGTCCCTGCCGGCCCAGATAAAGCGGGTCGAGGATGCCGGCTTCTCGTCCACGGCCTACCGGTTGCGGCTCCAGCAACTTCTCGCGACCCCGCTGATGTTCGCCGCCATGTCGATCCTGGCCGCCGCCTTTTCCCTGCGACTGATGCGATTGGGCGATCTGGCCCGAATGAGCGCTGCGGCGGTTGTCCTGGGCTTCGGCTTCTTCTTCCTCAACCAGTCGGCGGCAGCCTTCGGGTCGGCCGAGGTCATCCCGCCGTTCGTCGCGGCCTGGCTGCCGCCGGTACTGACGGCCCTCGCCGCCCTGACCTTGCTGTTCTATACCGAAGACGGCTAAGCGGACGCTCCTCCGCCCCAGAGTGAATATCGAATGCAGCGTGACCGCAGCGTCCTGAACAGCAGAGGCCGACGCCTCCGGCTTCTGGCCGGCACGGCAATGATTCTGCTTGGCCCCTGGGCCGTCTCCGCGTCTGCGGCCCAGGCGCAGACTCCCGCATCGGACGCTCCCGCCGTCGCCGGACCTGATGGTCTGACGCCTCAGGCCGCCTATTTCGACGCTGACATCCTGCGCCGTGAAGGCGACGTCATTACTGCCGACAGCAACCCGGGTGGCCGGGTCGTCGCGCGTTTCCAGCAACACACACTGAGCGCCGGCAAGGTCACCTATGACCTCGCCCAGGGGCTGGCCTCAGCCTCGGGCAATGCCCGGCTGGTGGATCCGGAAGGCAATGTCGTCTTCGCCAGCCTGCTGGAACTCAACTCCGATCTCCAGGCCGGAATCGCTGTCGATTTTGCGACACGGATGACCAATGGGGCCAGCCTGATGGCTGCCACGGCAGTGCGTCGCAGTGCGACCGTCAACGAGCTCAACTACGCGATCTTCACGCCCTGCCCGGTGTGTAACGCTGACGGCAGCCGACGGACCCCCACGATCGCAATCCAGGCCGAAAAGGTGGTCCAGGACGAAACCCTGCGGGCGATCCTTTACCGCAATGCCGTTTTCAAGGTCGGCGGCGTGCCGGTCTTTTACCTTCCTGTCTTCGCCCACCCGGATCCGACCGTCGAGCGCGCATCGGGATTCCTGGTCCCGCTCATCAACTATGACGAAGGGCGCGGCCTCAGCTACGAACAGCCCTATCTGATCGTGGTCTCACCGTCCGAAGACTGGTTGATCAGCCCCCAGATCAACTCTCGCGTTGCGCCCCTCCTGAATGCGCAATGGCGGCGGCGATTTTCCAGCGGCACCATCGCGGCACGGGGCGGTTATACCTATGCCCAGAACTTCGGTGACTTCGACATCGACGGCGACGGGATAGACGATACGAGCGTCCCCCTTGCCGAGGAACATCGCAGCTACCTCCTGGCCCACGGACGGTTCGATCTGGATGGCCCCTGGCGCTGGGGGTTCACGGCTGAACGGACATCCGACAAGACCCTGTTCGACCGGTACGACGTGGTCGCCCCCTACCAGGATAACGGCCTCTACTACGGCGATCAGCGCCGCCTGATCAGTCAGCTTTATGCCGAGCGTCAGACCGCGCGTTCCTATCTGTCCATCGCGGCCTTCTCGCTCCAGAGTCTGCGGGTCGCCGTGGCCAATCAGGATGCGCCGGGCCTGAACATCTTCGAGAATGACAACAGTCTTCCGGTGGTCGGCCCGTTGATCGATGCGCGCTGGGAACCGGCCGGGCCCCTGTTTGGCGGCCGGTTACGACTGCACGGCTCGTCCGTGGCCCTGTTCCGGGACGCCTATGTCGGCGGTCCGGTCCTGCGTCCCGAACAGATCCCGACCGGCTCCACCCTCGGCCTGCCCGGTGTCGACAGCCGCCGGATCAGCGGACAGGCGGAATGGCGGCGCATCCTGACCTCGGCATCCGGTCTGCGGTGGGAGCCGTTTGTCGACGTGCGTGCCGACGTCTATTCGGTCGCCGACCTGCCGCCGATGCTGGGCGTCGACAGCGCGACGATCACCCGCGGGCGCGCCACCGCCGGACTGGACGTCAGCTATCCGCTGATCCGGCGCTTCGCCAACGGCACTGACCTCGTCCTCGAACCGCTCGGTCAGCTATCGCTGTCCACCGATTCCGATCTCGACCCCCGCATTCCTAACGAAGACAGCCAGACCCTGGAACTGGACGAAAGCTCCCTGTTCCGGGTCGACCGCTTCCCGGGTCAGGATCTCTACGAAGGCGGCCTGCGCCTGACAGCCGGCACCCGCGCCACGTTGAACTGGGACGGGGGACGTCAGGTCAGCCTGTTCGTCGGTCGCAGTCTGCGCCTGGACGAGGAACCGGCCTTTCTCACTCCCGTGCCGGACGCTCCCGCGCAACTCTACGATCCGTCCGGACTGGCCGCGAAATCGTCTGACTGGGTGGTCCAGGGCAGTTTCACGCCCTCGGATCGAATCCGCGGCTGGGGTCACGCCACGGTCGACAGCAGCGGCAGCATCCGTCGGGCCGAGTTGACCGTCGACGGGCGTTGGGGTCGCCGTAACCAGGGCAGCCTGACCTATATCGTCGACCGTTCCGACCCCCTTCGGCAGTTGAACCCCTATCCGAACCCGTTCGATCCGGCGGGACCACCGATCCAGCAATCGTTGAATCGCAACTATGAGTTCGTCCAGCTCGCGGCCCAGCAGTTCATCAGCGGCAACTGGGGTGTGACCGCGACCGGTATCGTCGACCTTGAGCGCGATCTGGTCACCCGCTCCGAAGTGGGCCTGCTGTTCGACGACGATTGCTTCCGTTTTGAGCTGGGCGTCCGTCGGGACAATACCCGCGTTCGGCCCAGCGGCCCGTCGGAAGGTGTCTATGTACGCCTAAACCTCGCCACTTTCGGCGGTTCAGGTTATGGACAGAGCGACAGGCGTTGGTAGCGACGCCGACAGGGCGGGCAGGCCGTTGACGATCCCTCCGGATCGATGCGTTGCCGCTTTAGGGAATCAGGACTGACGATGCGTTTCAAGCGTTACACCACGGGCGTCGCCATCGCCGCGCTCCTGGCCGGCTCGGCCTATGCCCAGACCCCTGGCCAGTCCCCGATCGCCGCGGGAAATCTGAACCCGGCCTCGGAAGAGGCTCCGGCCCGACCGGTCGCCGCGCCGGAATTCCGCATGGCGGACGGTATCGTCGCGACCGTCAACGACAGCATCATCACCGGCTACGACCTGCGCCAGCGGATGCTGCTGGTCATCGCCATGACCCAGGTCCAGCCGACTGACGAAAACATCCAGGCCATCCAGCAGGAAGCGCTGAATGTTCTGATCGACGAACGCCTGCAGGCCCAGGAAATCGCCACCTATGAGGATCTCGTCATCTCTGACGCCGAGGTGGACGCCGAGATCGCGGCCATGGCCCAGGAGGTCGGTACGAATGCCGAGACCTATCTGGCCTTCCTGGCCGAGGGCGGCATCCGCCCCCAGACGGTTCGTGAACAGATGCGGGTCTCGATCGGCTGGCGGGCGTTGGTCGGCGGCCGCTTTGGCACCCGGGCCCGCGTGAGCCGAGGCCAGGTCGAACAGGTCATGCGCCAGATGGCCGAGTCCGCGTCCAAGCCGCAGTATCTGATTGGCGAAATCTACATCGAAGCGGCCCGCGTCGGCGGGCAACAGCAGGCGCTGGACGGCGCGACCCAGCTGGTTCAGCAGATGGTGCAGGGCGCGCCCTTCCAGGCTGTGGCCCAGCAGTTCTCGGCCGCCCCCTCGGCCGTGCGCGGCGGTGACGCCGGCTGGGTGGTTCAGGGTACGGTTCAACCGGCCCTTCAGACCGCCCTCGAACAGCTCAACGTCGGACAACTTTCGCGGCCGATTCCGGTCGAGGGGGGGGTCTACATCATCTATATGCGCGACAAGCGGGACAATTCGGCGAGCAGTCTGGTGCAGCTGAAGCAGGTGATGGTGCGGTTGCCGGAAACGGCGAGCGAGGCAGAGATCAGCGCGGCGACGGCGCGGCTGACGGCGCTGCAGCCGCAGCTGACCTGCGACAACATGCTGGCGCGGGCGACCTCGGAAGAGGGGCTGCTGGGCGCGGACCTGGGCGAGGCCGAGGTGCCCAGCCTGGCCCCGCAGTTCCAGCAGGTCGCGCGGTCGGCGGCGATCGGCACTGTGAGCTCGCCGGTGCGCACCCCGCTGGGCGTGCATCTGGTCGCCGTGTGCGGCCGTCGCGCCGGCGGGATCGAGGCCCCGTCCTATCGCGACGTCGAGAACCGGCTGCGCGGCCAGAACCTGGCCATGCTGGGCCGCCGCTATATCCGCGACCTGCGCGCCGACGCCCTGATCGAGATGAAATAATGGCCGGGCCCCTGCCGCCGCTGGCCCTTTCGCTGGGCGAGCCGGCGGGCGTGGGGCCCGAGATCGTCGCCGCCGCCTGGAGCGCCCTGAAAGGCGAAGGCCCGGTCTTCGCCGTGATCGGTGACGCCGGCCTGCTGCGGGCCCGCGAGGTGCCGGTGGTCGAGATCACCGCCCTGTCCGACGCCCCCGGCGTCTTCGCCCGCGCCGTGCCGGTGCTGCACCACCCCCTGCCCGCCCCGGTCCGGCCCGGCCGGCCCGAGCCCGCCAATGCCGCGGCCGTGGCCGACTGGATCGAACAGGCGGTCAACCTGGCCATGTCGGGCGAGGCCTCGGGCGTGGTCACCGCCCCGATCGCCAAGGCGCCGCTGTATGCCGCCGGTTTCCGCTTCCCCGGCCATACGGAGTTCATCGCCGAACTGACCGCCGACCTGCCGATGGCCGGCACGCGCGGCCCGGTGATGATGCTGACCGCCCGCGACCTGCGCGCCTGTCTGGTGACCATCCACGCCCCCCTGGCCGAGGTGCCTGAACTGGTCACGCGCGAGCGGGTCTGCCGCACCGCCCGGGTCGTGCATGAGGCGATGAAGCGCGATTTCGGCATCGAACGCCCACGCCTGGCCCTGGCGGCGCTGAACCCCCACGCCGGTGAGGGCGGAGCCATCGGCCTGGAGGAGATCGAGGTGCTGGCCCCGGCCGTGGCCGTCCTGCGCGCCGAGGGCCTCACCATCACCGACCCCATGCCCGCCGACACCATGTTCCACGACGAGGCCCGCGCCGGCTATGACGCCGCCCTCTGCCTGTATCACGATCAGGCCCTGATCCCGGTCAAGACCCTGGACTTCTGGGGCGGGGTCAACGCCACCCTGGGCCTGCCCATCGTCCGCACCTCGCCCGACCACGGCACCGGCTTCGACATCGCCGGCCAGGGCGTGGCGCGCGCCGACAGCCTGATCGCCGCGATCCGGCTGGCCGGGGTGATGGCGGGGGCAAGGGCGCAATAAAATCCGCTCATCCCCGCGAAGGCGGGGACCCAGACTTTTGGCCAATCCGGCGGCAGCGGTTGGTCTCTCCCTCAATCCCGGCCATTGTGCCTCACGACAGAACTGGGTCCCCGCCTTCGCGGGGATGATCGGAATCAAGTGACCTCAGACAACCTCCCCTCCCTGCGTGAAACGCTCGATGCCCATGGGCTGCTGGCGAAGAAGAGCTTCGGCCAGCACTTCCTTCTGGACCTCAATGTCACCCGCAAGATCGTGCGCCTGGCCGGGCCGTTCGAGGGGCGGGCGGTGATCGAGGTCGGGCCCGGGCCCGGCGGGCTGACGCGGGCCCTGATCGAGAGTGATGCGGGCCGGGTGGTGCTGGTCGAGAAGGATCCGCGCTTCCTGCCGCTGCTGGCCGAGCTGGATGACGGGACCGGGCGGCTGGTCACGGTCGAGGCCGATGCGCTGAAGGTGGATGAGGCGACCCTGGTCACGGGGCCGGCCCATGTGGTGTCCAACCTGCCGTACAATGTCGGCACGCCGCTGCTGATCAAATGGATCACCGGGCCGTGGCTGCCGGTGGCCCTGACCCTGATGTTCCAGAAGGAGGTGGCCGAGCGGATCGTGGCCGCCCCGGGCGAGGATGCCTATGGCCGGCTGGCGGTGATCGCCCAGGCCGTGTGCGAGGCCCGCATCGTCATGCATCTGCCGGCCGCAGCCTTTACCCCGCCGCCCAAGGTGGCCAGCGCCGTGGTGCATCTGGTCCCCCGCCCCGACCGGCCCGACCGGGCCATGCTGAAACGGCTGGAGACGGTGACGGCCGCCGCCTTCGGTCAGAGACGCAAGATGCTGCGCTCCAGCCTGAAACAGCTGGGCGGGGCGGCGTTGTGCGAGG
>CAXBHG010000003.1:0-52291 GCA_963975385.1 uncultured Brevundimonas sp. | reverse complement strand
TCGTCACGAAGCCCTTGCGACCCCTGAGGTCTTTCCCATATCCGCAACAACCGGAAAGGGCCTCGAACGTGTCGGGGTTTTCTGACCGGATCATCCTGACCCCTGAACCGTATGGGGGCGATCCTGTGCCGCGCTTCCTCGAAGGCCGCCGCATCGCCCGCCGCTGGAGTGAAAGAAAGAGCCCATGGCCAAGATCATCGGCATCGACCTCGGCACGACCAACTCGTGTGTCGCCGTCATGGACGGCAAGAATCCCAAGGTCATCGAAAACGCGGAAGGCAACCGCACGACCCCGTCGGTCGTGGCCATCCAGGACGGCGGCGAGACCCTCGTCGGCCAACCCGCCCGCCGTCAGGCAGTGACCAATCCCACCAACACCCTGTTCGCCATCAAGCGACTGATCGGGCGGCATTTCGACGATCCGGTGGTGGCCAAGGACAAGAAGATGGTCCCGTACGAGATCGTCAAGGGTCCGACCGGCGACGCCTGGGTGCGCGCCAACGGCAAGGATTATTCGCCGCAACAGATCTCGGCCTTCACCCTCGGCAAGATGAAGGAGGCCGCTGAGGCCTACCTCGGCGAGACCGTGACCCAGGCCGTCATCACCGTTCCGGCCTATTTCAACGACGCCCAGCGTCAGGCGACCAAGGACGCCGGCAAGATCGCCGGCCTCGAGGTGCTGCGCATCATCAACGAGCCGACCGCGGCGGCCCTGGCCTATGGTCTGGAAAAGAACGAGGGCCAGAAGATCGCGGTCTATGACCTCGGCGGCGGTACCTTTGACGTCTCGATCCTTGAAATCGGCGACGGTGTCTTCGAGGTGAAGTCGACCAATGGCGACACCTTCCTCGGCGGTGAGGATTTCGACCTGCGTCTGGTCGACTATCTGGCCGACGAGTTCAAGAAGGAACAGGGCGTCGACCTGCGGTCCGACAAACTGGCCCTGCAGCGCCTGAAGGAAGAGGCCGAAAAGGCCAAGAAGGAGCTCAGCTCCACGACCCAGTACGAGGTCAATCTGCCCTTCATCACCATGAACGCCTCGGGCCCGCTGCACCTGAATATCAAACTGTCGCGCGCCAAGCTGGAAGCCCTGGTCGACGACCTGGTCCAGCGCACCATCGAGCCCTGCGCCAAGGCGCTGAAGGACGCGGGCCTGAAGGCCTCGGACATCGACGAGGTGGTGCTGGTCGGCGGCATGACCCGCATGCCCATGGTCCAGGAAGCCGTGAAGAAATTCTTCGGCAAGGAGCCGCACAAGGGGGTGAACCCCGATGAAGTCGTGGCCCTGGGCGCGGCCGTTCAGGCCGGCGTGCTGCAGGGCGACGTCAAGGACGTGCTGCTGCTGGACGTGACCCCGCTGACCCTCGGCATCGAGACCCTGGGCGGCGTCTTTACCCCGCTGATCGAGCGCAACACGACCATCCCGACCAAGAAGAGCCAGGTGTTCTCGACCGCTGACGACAACCAGTCGGCCGTGACCATCCGGGTGTTCCAGGGCGAGCGGCCGATGGCGTCCGACAACAAGGTGCTGGGCCAGTTCGACCTGATGGGTATTCCGCCGGCACCGCGCGGCATGCCGCAGATCGAGGTCGCCTTCGACATCGACGCCAACGGCATTGTGCACGTCACGGCCAAGGACAAGGCGACCAACAAGGAACAGTCGATCCGCATCCAGGCCAACGGCGGCCTGTCGGACGAAGACATCGAGAAGATGGTCAAGGAAGCTGAGTCCAACGCCGCCGCCGACAAGAACCGCAAGGATCTGGTCGAGGCCCAGAACGCCGCCGACAGCCTGATCCATTCGACCGAGAAGGCCATGGCCGAACACGGCGACAAGGTCGGGGCTGACGAGAAGGCCGCGATCGAAACCGCCCTGGCCGAGCTGAAGTCGGCCAAGGACGGCACTGACGCCGAGGATATCCGGACCAAGACCAACACCCTGGTCCAGGCCTCCATGAAGCTGGGCGAGGCCATGTACGCCAGCCAGCAGGGCGAAGGCGCGACCGATGAGGCCCCGGCCGACGACGGCGTGGTTGATGCCGAGTTCGAGGAAGTCTCGGGCGAGGGCGACGACACCGGCGACGAGAAAAAGAGCGCCTGATCCGGCGCCCGGCATGAAGAAGGCCCCGCTTGTCAGCCGGCAGGCGGGGCCTTTGCATGAAACTTGCATCATTTGACCCGGTCCCCATGTCAGGGGGGTCGACCGATCCGGACAAATGCGCCGACACAGGGCGCACTCCGTCGGCCAGGGGTAAGAGGACAAACGCCTGATGGCGCGTGATTATTACGAAATTCTCGGCGTCGAACGCACGATCGACGCGTCCGGGCTGAAATCGGCCTATCGCAAGCTGGCGATGGAGCATCATCCCGACCGCAACGGCGGCTGTGATGAATCGATGGCCCGGTTCAAGGAAATCTCCGAGGCCTATACGGTCCTGTCGGACGAACAGAAGCGCGCCGCCTACGACCGGTTCGGCCATGCCGGGGTCAACGGCGGTGGCGGCGGTGGCGGCCAGCAGGGCTTCCACGACGTCAACGACATCTTCTCCCAGGTCTTCGGCGACGCCTTCGGCGACGTGTTCGGCGGCCGTGGCGGCCGCCAGCAGCAGAGCGGGCCGCGCCGCGGCTCGGACCTGCGCTACGACCTCGAGATCACCCTGGAACAGGCGTATCGTGGCGCGGACGTCGAGATCGGCGTGCCCTCGACCGCCACCTGCGAGAGCTGTGAGGGCTCGGGGGCGAAAAAGGGCACCCGGCCGGTCACCTGCACCACCTGCCAGGGGGCCGGGCGTGTGCGCCAGGCCAACGGCTTCTTCCAGGTCGAACGCACCTGCCCCCGCTGCGGCGGCGGTGGCGAGATGATCGCCGAACCCTGCACCACCTGCCACGGCCACGGCCAGGTCCGTAAAACCCGCAAACTGGCGTTGAAGATCCCGGCCGGGGTCGATGACGGCTCGCGCATCCGCCTGTCGGGCGAGGGTGACGCCGGCCTGCGCGGCGGACCGCGCGGCGACCTGTACGTCTTCCTGTCGGTCACCCCGCACGAGCTGTTCGAGCGCGACAACCTCGACCTGCTGGTGACCGTACCCGTGCCGATGACCACCGCCGCCCTCGGGGGCGAGATCGATGCCCCCTGTCTGGTGTCCGAGGCTTGCGACGGCCAGTGCAAGGCCCGTGTCCAGGTGCCGGCCGGAGCCCAGACCGGCAAGACGGTCCGCATCAAGGGCAAGGGTATGCCGCATCTGAACGGCCGCCAGCGCGGCGACCTTCTGGTCGAGCTGTTCGTCGAGACCCCGACCGACCTGACGCCCCGCCAGCGTGAGCTGATGGACGAGCTGGCCGCTACCTTCGGCGCGGACCAGAGCCCGCGGAACTCCAATTTCGCCGGCAAGGCCAAACGCTTCTGGGCCGACATCATGGGCGGCGACGCCGCGCCACCGGGCGCGGGTACGGGTTCGAAAGAAACCACCGCGTGACGGCCCTGTTCCACGCCGGGATTTCGGGGGCACGCGGCCGGATGGGCCGGGCCGTATCCCAGGTGCTGGACGCGCGCGAGGATGTCGTGGTCGCGGCCCGGTTCGACCGCGGCGAGACGGCCGACCTCGGCCTGTGCGACGTGATCATCGACTTTTCGACGCCCGACTCCTCCGTGGCCCTGGCCCGGATGTGCGCCGACCGGGGCGGTCCCGCCCTGGTGATCGGCTCGACCGGCTTCAGCGAGGCCCAGGAGGCTGAGCTCGCCGCCGCGGCCGCCCGTGTCGCCATCGTCCGGAGCGGCAATTTCTCTCTCGGCGTCAATGTCCTGATCGGCCTGGTCGAACATGCGGCCCTGCGTCTGGACGCCCGCGACTGGGACATTGAGGTGCTGGAGGCCCACCACCGCCGCAAGGTCGACGCCCCCTCGGGCACGGCCCTGATGCTGGGCGAGGCCGCCGCCGCCGGGCGTGGCGGTGATCTGTCCGACCTGAAGAGTCCGCCCTATGACGGCATCACCGGCGAACGCGAGCCGGGCCGGATCGGCTTCGCCGCGCTGCGGGCCGGTGGCATCGTCGGCGAACATACGGTTCTCTTCGCCTCGGAGGACGAGGTCGTGTCGCTCAGCCACAAGGCCATCGACCGCTCCCTGTTCGCGCGCGGAGCCGTCGCCGCCGCCGCCTGGGTGCGCAGCCGCCCGCCCGGCCTCTATGACATGCAGGACGTGCTGGGCTTCCGCCAGGCCTGAAACTGGCCGGGAGCGCTGACGCCCGCCGCCTCAGGTCACTGCCCGAGCGCGGAATCGAGCGCCACTAGCGCCCCGTTGAGCCGAAGCCCCCGGTGCCGCGGGCGGTTTCATCAAGCCCCTCAACCTCGACCATGGCCGCCCGCGCATGACGGGCGATGACCATCTGGGCGATGCGCTCGCCGCGGCGGATGACGAAGGGTTCGGTGCCAAGATTGGCAAGGATCACCCCGACCTCGCCGCGATAGTCGCTGTCGACCGTTCCGGGCGTGTTCAGACAGGTAATGCCGTGTTTGAGGGCCAGGCCCGAGCGCGGCCGCACCTGGGCCTCATAGCCCGGCTCCAGGGCGATCTTCAGCCCGGTCGGCACCAGGGCCCGCGCGCCCGGTGCCAGGGTCAAGGGCTGGTCGTCGGCGACCGCGGCGCGAAGGTCCATCCCGGCCGAGCCGGCGGTCTCATAGGCCGGCAACGGCAGGCCGGCAGAATGGGGCAGGCGTTCGATACGCACGGTCGTCATGGACGGCGGCTCCGGTCGGGTCAGGCGAAATGGGCGACGATACGGTCGACCAGGGTGCGGGCGACATCGGCCTTGGACTGGCGCGGCCAGCTTTCATCGGATCCGCCGCGCTGGAACAGGGTCACGGAATTGCTGTCGGCCCCGAACACATCGTCCGAAACATCGTTGCCGATGATCCAGTCACAGCCCTTGCGCGACAATTTGGCCCGGGCATTGTCGTCGAGGTCGGTGGTTTCGGCGGCAAAGCCGATCACCAGGGCGGGCCGGGCCGGGCCGGGTGCCGACAGACCGGCCAGGATGTCGGGATTTTCGATCAGGGCCAGCGACGGCGGACCGCCCGGGGCCTTCTTGATCTTGCCGCTGGCCACGCCGTCGACGCGCCAGTCGGCGACGGCGGCGCTCATCACGGCGATGTCGGCCGGCAGGGCCGCATCGACGGCCGCCTTCATCTCCACCGCTGTCTCGACCCAGATCCGGTGCACGCCGTCGGGGGCATCCAGACCCACGGGTCCCGAGACCAGGGTCACCTCGGCCCCGCGCTCGGCCAGGGCCGCGGCGATGGCATAGCCCTGTTTGCCGCTGGAGCGGTTGGTCAGGCCGCGCACCGGATCGATCGGCTCGAAGGTCGGCCCCGCCGTCACCACGGCGCGGCGGCCCGCCAGCGGCCGGCCCCGGCCGTCGGCCAGCAGATTGCGGATCGCGGACAGGATCGCCGCAGGTTCGGCCATCCGTCCCGGGCCGAACTCGCCACAGGCCATCTCGCCGTCATCGGGCCCGACCATGGCCACGCTGTGCAGGCCGTCAAAGGCCTTGAGCCGCGCCACATTGGCCTGGACCGCCGGGTGCTGCCACATGCGCACATTCATCGCCGGGGCCATCAGCACCCGTTTGTCGGTGGCCAGCAGGGTGGTCGAGGCCAGATCATCGGCCAGGCCGTTGGCGGCCTTGGCGATCAGGCCCGCCGTGGCCGGGGCCACGACCACCAGATCCGCCCAGCGCGACAGTTCAATATGCCCCATCGTCGTTTCATCGTCCGGCGAGAACAGGGCCTGATGCACCGGATGGCCGGTCAGGGCCGCCAGCGACAGGGGGGTGACGAACTGCGCGCCGCCGTCAGTCAGCAGCGCGCGCACCTCGGTCCCCGCCTTGCGCAGCAGTCGCACCAGCTCCAGCGCCTTGTAGGCGGCGATGCCACCCCCGACGATCAGCAGGACCCTGTGGGTGTTTAACGAGACCTCGGACATCCCGTTCCTCTAGCGACGGCCGGTGACGGCGTCGAGACGCAAGGCCTGAACTGGAACATTGCAGCAACATGATATTTCAACTATGGGTAGATCGCTGTTAACGCATGGAGGGAAACATGGCACGCGACCCTGTAGCCATGAGCGTGGTGATTATCGCGGGTGCCCTGGCGCTGCTCGGGCCCGTCGGATGTGACAATACAGGCTCGGCGGTCGAGACTCGCGACCGGACCGCCGGGCCGACGGCCCCGCCCGCCGGGAGTGAACCCGGCCTATCGACCGCGACGGCCGCGACAGCACCGGAACGACCGGCGCTGACGACCAGTCGTCGTGAAACCGTGGACGCCAAGATCGAACGGCTGTTCCAGCGCAACGGGGCGGCGTTCGGGGCACGGTCGTCCGCGGACTATCTGGAAAAGATGCGGACCTTTGTCGACCAGCCGCCGCGCGGCACCGAAACGGTCCGCCGGCCGAACGGCGACGTGCTCTATTATGAGGGGGCGACCAACACCTTCGCCGTCGCGACACGCGATGGTACCCCACGTACCATGTTCAAGCCGGATGACGGCGCGACCTACTGGGCCGAACAGAAGACCCGGGCCCCGGAATTCGGCCGGGCCCGTCCTGATACCTGACCGCTAGCCGGCGTCGTCGGCGCTGGACTCACCCAGTTCGCGGACCAGCTCCAGCGCCAGCTTCTGATGGCGGGTGGACAGGCGCGGGGCCAGACGGGAAATTTCGATCGTATAGCGGGTCGCCGGAAAGTCGTGATCGAAGGCGGGGGCCCCGCCCTCGCCAACGCCGGCTCCAGCCTGGTTCAGACCCTCGAAGAAATAACCGATGTCGACCTTGAAGAAACGCGCGATGTCCCAGAGCTTCGACGCCGAGATGCGGTTCGCACCCTTTTCGTATTTCTGGATCTGCTGAAAGGTCAGGCCAAGCGCGCGCCCGAGGTCACTCTGGTTGTAACCCAGGCTGATCCGTTTTTCGCAGACCCTGCGGCCAACATGCCGATCTACCGGATGGGGTCCATCCTCGCCGCCGCCTCTCGCCATCGCCAAACTCAGCGTCCTTACTTTTTCCGATACCTCTGCAATGCGCCTACGGGCGGGCAATGTCACCCGAAAACAGAGAAATGGTCATGCCTAATCCGGTACGTTCCGGGCCAGGTCACGGGGGCGCAGGGCCGCCCCCCCCAGGCCGCCGATGACCGCCAGCCAGAACAGAAGGTCGCCGAACCGGCCATAGGGGGTGATCGCCGCAGGTTGTGCGAGCCACGCGTCTATGACGCCGCTTTCACCCGGGTCGAGACGCGCATGGTCGACAATCCGGCCCCAGGGGTCGATCATCGCCGACACTCCGGTGGGGGTCGCACGCACCACCGGAAGACCGGCCTCTATGGCCCGGTAGCTGGCCAGGTTGAGGTGCTGCAACGGCCCGGAGGTGCGGCCGAACCAGGCGTCATTCGACACATTGACGATCCAGCCCGGCCGGTCATCCCCCCCGGCGGTAAAGCCTGGATAGAGGCTCTCGTAGCAGATCAGAGGCTGGGCCGGCGGCGCGCCGGGGACGGCGATCGCGGCAGGCCAGGGGCCGGGACTGAAGTCCGCCGGCACATGCACGAGGCTGCGCACACCCAGCCGGCTCATCAACCGGCCCATCGGCAGATATTCCCCGAAAGGTACCAGACGGTGCTTGTCATAGATGGCCGTGATCCGCAGCCCGGTCATCCCTTCGTCGCGGAGGACGAACAGGCTGTTGAAATAGCGCGCGCCCCCTTCGGCGGTGACATCGGCCTCACCGCGACCGAGACCGACCAGCAGGGTCTGGCCGGGCTGCATGGCCCGGGCGATGGCGACGGCGTCGGGCGAGCCGGCGCCGAAAACCTCATTGGCCGTGGCCGGCAGGGCCCCTTCGGGCCAGATCACCACATCCGGTACCCGCTCTCCCGGACGGGCGGTCAGGTTCACATAGCGGTCGACGATGCCCTGATAGGCTTCCGGCGTCCATTTGGACTCCTGGGGCACATCCGCCTGGACGATCCGCACCATTGTGTCGGTAAACTGAAGCTGCGCCCGGGACAGATGCACCGCCCCGCCCCCCCACAGGGCGGCCAGAACCAGGACCCCGGCCGCGACGGCGGCGATCCGGTCGCGGCGCGGATCAGGCCCGCGCACCAGCCCTAGCGCCGAAACGGCGGCGACCGTGACGAGGCCGAGGCCATAGACCCCGGCGACGGCGGCGAACTGCGACATGGCCGAGCCGGCCTTCCAGCTGGCCCCGGCCGGATTCCAGGGAAATCCGGTCAATACATGGCCACGCAGCCATTCCAGCAGGGCGAAACAGGCGGCGAAGACCAGAACCCGGTGCACCCCGGCCGGGGCAATCCGGCGATACAGCACCATGGCCGTGCCCCAGAACAGGCCCAGTCCCATCGGCAGCAGGCTGGCGGCGAACGGTGCCATCCACGCCTGGTCCTGATTGACCAGAAAGGCCTCGGCCACCCACCAGCAGCCGATGAAGAAATAGGCGAACCCGGCCAGCCAGCCCATCCAGAAGGCACCGCGCGCCGTGGTTGAGCGCTCCGCCAGCAGCATCAGCAGCGGATAGCCCAGCAGGCCGGGCAGGATGCCGAACGGCGGATGGGCCAGCGCCGCCCCGGCACCGGCCAGCAGGGCCAGGCCGATACGGATCCAGCGGACGATCAGGCTGTAACGGGGATGGTTCGGATCAGGCTTGAGCATCCGACCTGTATGGGTCGGCGACCCCGAGGCTGGCAAGGATCGTCCGCTCCTCGGCCTCCATCGCCTCGGCCTCGGCGTCCTCCTCGTGATCGCGACCCAGCAGGTGCAGCACGCCGTGCACCACCAGATGGCTCAGATGATCGGCCAGGGTCTTGCCCTGGGCCAGGGCCTCGGCCCGGCAGACACCCGAGGCCAGGGCAATATCCCCCAGCGCATCCCCGACCCCCTCTGCGGCCGGAAAGGACAGGACATTGGTCGGGCTGTCCTTGCCCCGGAACCGGGCGTTCAGGTCCTGAACGACGGCGTCGTCGGTCAGCAGCACCACCACCTCGCCCTCGACCGCGCCCAGGGCGGCTGTGGCGGCACGGTCGACCAGAGCGGCCAGGTCCGGGCCGACGGCGGACCAGCCGTCAGTGTCATCCTCGACAATCTCGATCATCGGGCCGGCCGTTCCTCGAGGTCCGGGCGGGGTCGTTCATGGGCCGCATCAGCGTCATAGGCCCGCACGATCCGCTCGACCATGGCGTGGCGGACCACGTCCTGGGCCTCAAATTCCAATACCCCGACCCCCTTCACCTCGCGCAGGATGCGCAGGGCGTGGGCCAGGCCGGAGTCACGCGGATTCAGCAGGTCGATCTGGCTGGGGTCACCGGTGACCACCATCCGGGCCCCCTCCCCCAGACGGGTCAGAACCATCTTCATCTGCAGGCGCGAGGTGTTCTGGGCCTCGTCGACGATGACGAAGGCATGGCTGAGCGTGCGGCCGCGCATGAAGGCGATCGGGGCGGCCTCGATCTCGCCCTTGTCGCGGCGGCGCTGCACGTCCTCGGGGCCGAGAATGTCGTTCAGCGCCTCCCAGATCGGGGCCAGATAGGGGTCGACCTTCTCGTTCAGGTCGCCGGGCAGGAAACCCAGTTTCTCGCCGGCCTCGACGGCCGGGCGGGTGATGACCAGACGATCCACCTGCCCCCGGCGCAGCAGGGAGGCCCCGTAGGCGGCCGCCAGAAAGGTCTTGCCCGTCCCGGCCGGGCCGACGCCGAAGCTCAGCTCGCAGCGCGCCAGGATTTCCAGATAACGCGCCTGGGCATTGGTCTTGGGCACGATGGCCCCGCGCTTGCCGACCGGCAGGGCCATGGGATCGGCACTGACGCCGCCGCCGCGGATCGTACCCATGATGGTGCGCACATCCGCCTCGGTCACCTCGGCCCCCTTGCCGGCCCGTTTGGCCAGGGTCTCGATGACCTGTCTGGCGTTGGCCCGGTCCCGGGCCGAGCCGTTGATCGACACCCCGCCGCCGGGAGCCTCGACCAGCACCTTGAACGCATCCTCGATCAGGGCGACGTGGCGGCTGTTGGGACCGATGACGGCCCGCAGGGCCCGGTCATCAAGGGTCAGGAACTCGGACTCACGCGCCATCAGGCCGCCTTCTGCTCAACAATTCGGCCCGCCAGACTGTTCTGCCGGCCGTTTTCGATCTCGACCGCAACGATCTGGCCGAGAAGATGCTCCCCGTCTTCGACATGAACCGACTGGAGATAGGGCGAGCGGCCGATGGCCTGGCCCGGATTGCGGCCCTTGCGCTCGAACAGGACAGGCAGGGTCCGGCCGGCCTGGGACGCATTGAAGGCCGTCTGCTGTTCGAACAACAGGGCCTGTAATGCGTGCAGCCGTTCGCGGGCCGCCGCATCCGGCACCTGGGCGGCCATGGCGGCCGCGGGCGTGCCCGGACGCGGCGAATACATGAAGGAGAAGGCCGAGGCATAGTTGACCTGCCGCACCAGGCTCAGCGTGTCCTCGAAATCCCGGTCAGTCTCGCCGGGGAAGCCGACGATGAAATCCCCGGAGATGGCGATGTCGGGTCGCACGGCGCGGATGCGGTCGATCACCTCGAGATAGGTTTTCGGCCCGTGTTTGCGGTTCATCAGCCGCAGAATCCGGTCCGAGCCGGACTGCACCGGCAGGTGCAGATAGGGCATCAGGACGTCCAGCTCGCCATGGGCGGCGATCAGGTCGGCGCTCATGTCATTGGGGTGGCTGGTGGTATAGCGCAGCCGCGCGAGGCCGGGAATCTCCGCCAGGGCATGGGCCAGCCGCGCCAGGGTCGAGGGCGCCCCGTCCGGTCCCGCCCCGTCATAGGCGTTGACGTTCTGGCCCAGCAGGGTGATCTCGCGCACGCCGCGGTCGGCCAGGGCCCGGGCCTCCATCAGGATGTCGGCCACCGGGCGCGACCATTCCGCGCCGCGCGTATAGGGCACGACACAGAAGGTGCAGAATTTGTCGCAACCCTCCTGCACCGTCAGGAAGGCCGTCGGTCCGGTGATGCCGCGCGGGCCGATCCGCTCGGAGGTCATGGCGTCGAATTTGGCATTGGGCGCGAAATCGGCCCCGATCCGCTCGCCCCGGGCCCGGGCGGTGCGGGTCAGCAGTTCCGGCAGCTGGTGATAGGCCTGCGGCCCGACCACCAGGTCGACCGCGGGCTGACGGCGCATGATTTCCTCGCCTTCGGCCTGGGCCACACAGCCGGCCACGGCGATGACCATCGGAGTCCCCGGTGTCGCCGGATGGTTCGCCCGGGCGTCCTTCAGTTCCCGTAGCTTGCCGAGCTCGGAATAGACTTTCTCGGCCGCCTTTTCGCGGATGTGGCAGGTGTTGAGGATGACGAAATCCGCGCCCTCGGCTGTGTCCGCCGTCTCATAGCCGAGCGGGCGCAGCACATCGGCCATGCGCTCGGAATCATAGACGTTCATCTGGCAACCGTAGGTCTTGATGAACAGACGTTTGGGCTCGGGGCCGGCGGCGTCGGCGACCGATGCTGAACCTTGGGTTTCGATCATGACCGGCTTTTACTGCCCCGGCGCGGTTCGCGCCATGCCCCGCGCGGCGGCGGGCACGATCCACCCCTGCGGCGGCCGTCGAAATCCGCTAGAATTGCCGGACGCAACCGGAGACCTCACCATGTCGATCACAGGACCCCAGGCCCGCGCCGCCCGCGCCCTTGTGCAATGGCCACGCAGCCATGTTGCCGGGCTGGCGGACCTGACCCTCGAGACTCTGACGGATTTCGAGACCGGCAAGACCGACATCGGCCCGGCCGCCGTGGCCCGGCTGCGGCAAGCCCTGGAATCCGGCGGGGCGGTCTTTATTGACGAGGACGACGCCGGTGCCGGCGTGCGGCTGAAATTTACCCGCAGGGACGTCCGGTCGATCAACCGGCTTGAAGGTGAGGGTGGCGTCGTCGGCAGTGACGACGTCTGACGCCGGCCCGGCTCAGCCGGCGTCGCCGGTGTCGGACCGGGTGGCATGACGGTTGAAGATCAGGCCCTCGCGATCCGAGGGCTCTGCCCCTTCGATCGGCGTGCCGTACAGTTCCAGCTTGTGGCCGATCAGCCTGAAACCGAGCCGTTCGGCGATCTCGGTCTTCAGCCGTTCGATCTCGGCGTCGAAGAATTCGATGACCTCGCCCGTCTTGGCGTCGATCAGATGATCATGATGATCATCCCCCGCCTCCTCATACCGCGACCGCCCGTCCCCGAAATCATGCTTCTCGACCACCCCGGCCTCTTCAAACAGCCGGACGGTGCGATAGACGGTCGCGATCGAAATATGGGGGTCGATGGCCGAGGCGCGCCGGTACAGCTCTTCCACATCGGGATGGTCGTCGGCGTTTGACAGCACCCGCGCGATGACGCGCCGTTGCTCGGTCATGCGCATGCCGCGTTCGGCGCAGAGTTTCTCGATCCGGTCCATGGGCGGGGAAGATAGGCAGCGGATCAGCTGTTGGGAAGCGGTCCCGGCAAGTTCAGGCTCAGAAGCAGGGCATCGACGGCCGCCGCGCCTTCGCGGGCATAGTATCCCGGTCGCCGGCCGACCACCGAAAACCCGGCCCGTTCATACAGGGCGCGGGCGGCGGCATTGTCCTCGGCCACCTCAAGGAACAGCCGGCCCGCCCCCGCAGCGGCGGCCACCGTCGCCCCCTCAAGCACCAGTCGCCGCCCCTGCCCCCGCCCCCTGGCCCCGGGTCGCACCGCCAGGGTCAGGACCTCGGCCTCATCGGCGACGACGCGGATCAGGATGAAGCCGTCAGGCTCCGCAATCGCCGTAACCCCGGGGCGGGCGACAAGGTCGGCAAAGGCCGCCGCCGGCCACGGCCGGTCAAAGCTGGTCGCGTGCAGGGCCGCCAGCGTCCCGGGATCGGCGCTGCTCACGGCTGGACCGGAACCCGGGGCTGACCCGGCATGCGGGTTGGCGGGGTGGCATCGGGGGCGCGCAGATACCGGGGGTCCGGTGGCGACAGCCGCGGGTCTGCGGCGATCACCAGACGCGCCAGGGCCTCGGGTGACGGCCCCGACAGTTCGAGCGTCCGGGCGGCCGGAAAGGCATCGGCCAGCAGCGCGGCCCCCGAACCCACCAGGGTCACGCCCTGGCCCAGGCTCGTTATCCGGGCCCCGGCCTGGTCGAGGAACAGGGCCCCGGCTTCGCCCTCAGCGACGCCGCCACGCCAGAAGCCGGCATAGACCTGGCCGCGCCGGGCGTCGATCAGGGCGGCGACGGCGTCCGGCATCACCCCGTCCGGCGCGATCGAGGCCGCCAGGGCGTCGAGCGTCGAGATCCCGACCACAGGAAGGTCCAGCGCGGCTCCCAATCCCTGGGCGAACGCCAGACCCACGCGCAGGCCGGTGAAGGAGCCCGGGCCGGTGGTGACCCCGATCCGGCCGAGGGCGTCGAAACGGGTCCCCGACCCGGCCATCACCTCCCGGACGAATCCGGCCAGACGCTCCTGATGGCCCTTGACCATGGGTTCCGACCTTACGGCGAGGGCCGTCCCGTCTTCGAATACAGCGGCGGTGCACAGCGACAGGGCCGAATCGATCAGCAGTACCCTCATGATCGCCGCCCGGCCCCGGCCGTCAGCCGCGCCGTGCCAGCGCGGCCACCACCCGGGCCACAGCGCGCCGCACCCGCACGTCCTCGATTCCGGGAAAGGCCGTCGCCAGCACCCGACCCTCGCTGGTGGCCTGAAGCCGCTTGACCTTGCCCAGCCAGTCCGGTGCGTCCGGCCCCTCGCCGCTGGTGTCGACAGGTGGAAACAGCGCGCCCACCGATGTGCCCAGCACGGTGGCGATCCTGTGCAGGCGCGACGCCGATATCCGGTTGGCGCCGGTCTCGTATTTCTGGACCTGCTGAAAACTGACGCCCAGTTCGTCGGCAAGGGCCGTCTGCGACAGGCCCAGCGCCGATCGTCTCAGACTGATACGTGCGCCGACATAGGCGTCGACGCTGTTTCCCGACCGGATTCCCATCCGCCGATTCCCCTGATTGAACCGGACCGGACTGTTTCATGAAACCCGCCAGAATGCAACGATTGTGTTTCATTCCCTATTCCAGCCGGGCCACCACGGCGGCGACATCACGGATGGCGGCCCGGGGGATCCGCTCCTCGACCCCGAGGCCGGACGGACCACCGTGGACGACCAGCGCCTCGGCGTCGGCCCGGTCATAGAGCCGTATCCGGACCTCGCTGTCGTCCATATGGATTACACAGCCCTGATCGCGGCGCGGCCAGCGTCCCGGTTCATAGACCAGCACCACGCCGGATGCCGCCCAGGGCCGGAGATCATCATTGGACAGATGCAGGCGCGGCAGGGCGGCCATCTCGCTGTCGACACGGTGGCTGAAGGCACGTCCACGGGCCTCAAGACCGGCCGGCTCCGGTTCCGGCCGGGACTGGACGACACAGTGTCGTTCAAGATCCTCGACCGTGGCATCCAGCGCGGCCGTCAGGCGACGTTGCACATCCGGCCGAAACAGGCCGGGCCGGCGACCGGCCTCATACAACCCCCAGCCCTGGCTGGTCATGTTCATGCGCGCCCCGGCCTCAGCCTGACTCAGCCCGCGGTCCCGGCGAAGGGCGGCGAGGGCTTCGCCCAGACGGCGGGCGGCGGGATCGGGTTCGAAACGCGACATGGTCCAAACATGCCATCGTCCTCACGGTGTGGCGAGGACGAAAACGTTTCACTAAACCGTGAATATCGTTGTCAGAGAACCTGTTCGACCCGGGTGACCTCGGGAACATAGTGTTTCATCATCTGCTCGACCCCGGCCTTGAGGGTGGCCGATGACGACGGACAGCCGGCGCAGGCCCCGCGCATACGCAGCGACAGCACCCCGGATTCAAGGTCGAACGCATCAAACAGGATGTCACCACCATCCTGGGCGACCGCGGGCCGCACCCGGCTGTCGAGCAGGGCCTTGATCTCCGCCACGATCTCGCTGTCATCCGCCGCATGGCCCTCGGCATCCGGGGCCGCGTCGCGCATCAGGGCCGCGCCGGAAACGAAATGATCCATGACGGCGGCCAGAACCGGTGCCTTGATGGCCGCCCAGTCGACGTCCGGATGGCGCGTGACCGAGATATAGTCCGCGCCGAAGAAGACCCCTGTCACACCTTCAAGCCGGAACAGGGCCTCGGCCAGGGGCGATGCGGCCGCCGCGCCGGTCGACAGGAACTCCTGCACCCCGGCCGGGGCCACATCGCGGCCGGGCAGGAATTTCAGAACATTCGGATTCGGTGTCGGCTCGGTCTGGATGAACATGGGCTTCAGATGCGCCCGACCGTCAGGGGTTTCAAGCCCGGAGCACGTAACCCCTGCCCGCCGCCCCTACCAGGCGGACGTCAGGCCAGGTCCTCGATATCGGTCTCGGTCAGCTCACCGGGAACAATGGTCACGGGCAGTTTGCGCCCGCCGAACGCGCCGCCCTGTTTAAGCACCGCCGTAACCAGCGGGCCGGGACCGCGCGCGCCCGATCCGGCCGCCAGGACCAGAATCTTGATCTCGGGGTCGTCGCGGACGACCTTGTGAATGGCGTCCTGGGGCTCCCCCTCCTCGATCAGGAAAAGGGGCTGGGCACCCGAGCGTTCCGCGGCCTCGTCCCCCAGACGATTCAACAGACTCTCGGCATCGGCGCGCAGTTCGCGCTGGATCTCGTCCCGGACACCGGACCAGTGGGCGTCGGACCCCGTCGGCAGAACGCGTAACAGGGCCACCCGCCCACCGGTCGAGCGCGCCCGACGGGCCGCATAACGCAGGGCGGCATCGAACTCCGGACTGTCGTCAACCACGACCAGAAATTTGCGGGGCACGGGCATTCCTTTCGGACGCAGCCGGACGCCTGGCCAATCCGGCCCGCCCTCCGGCAGGAGACGGCCCCCGGACAGTGCCGGGGGTCGTCCGGGTTTCAGGTCGCCGTCGCCGCGACCTCACGAATGGCACCATTGGCGATGGTCAGCTTGGCGAAGGTCCAGCCCGCGCCCGAGGTCTCGATTTCATCGACCGAGGCACGAACCCCCTCAACGATCCTGAGCCGCGGACCGATCCAGGCGTCGACCGCCTGTTCAGCCTTGGCCTCGCTCTCGCCGACCGACATGTCGCAGGACCGGGCCACAGCGCGGGTCAGAACCATCTGTTCGGACATCAAATCCTCAATCAGACGCCGCACAGCCAGACGATCGAAATGGTCGACCGAGGGCACGGCACCGGCCGCAGCCCGCAACCGGTCAAAGTCGAAGGCCGCCCCGACCTGATGGTACAGGCGCGCCATTTCCGGCTCGGCCCAGCCGGCCTCGCGGGCCAGGTCGCCGATATCGGACGTCGCCACCAACGGACGGAGAAGCGCCACGGCCCTGGCCATCTTGACGGGAACGCCGAGGGCGACGAACGACTGCACCCGCTTGTCCAGCCGGTCCTGCTCGAAATGGGACAGGACAGCCCCGCCCCGGGCCCTGAGCGCATCGGCGGCGGGCCGGTAGGCCGCGATCAGGCCATCGACCGACGCCCCTGCCCGGGCCGCGCGGCGGGCCAGCCAGAAGGTCTGGCGGCGCAACACGGTCGAGATCTCGCGATAGAGGACGATCTGGGCCTCGGCCGGAATCTTGAGGTCGAGCCCCGAGACCGCATCCCAGGCCTCATCAAGGCGGAACACCCGCCGGGCGGCCTCGAAGGCGATGACCATGGCGGTCGTGTCGCATTCGGCACTGAGCCGGAGGCGTTCCGGGAAGGTCGGCCCGGCCATGTTGACGATCTCGTTCGACAACACCGTCGCGACGATCTCGCGATGCAGGCGGTGGCGTTTCATATCCGCCTCGAACTTTGCCAGCGGCCCCGGGAAATAGCGGATCAGGGTCTCTTCGAAGAAGGGATCCTCGGGCGCGGCCGATGCCACGATGTCATCGAACAGCTCGATCTTCGAATAGGCGGTCAACACGGCCAGCTCCGGCCGGGTCAGGGCATGCCCCGAGGCCTTCATCTCGGCCAGGCGCAGGTCATCGGGCAGGCCCTCGACCTTGCGGTCCAGCTTGCCCGCCGCGCCGAGGCTGAGCATGAAGCGCTGCTGGGCATCCAGCGCGCCGCTGCCCTCGGCTTGCTGCAGACTGATCGCCAGCGTCTGGTCATAGTTGTGCGCCAGCACCTTCAGCCCGACCTCATCGGTCATCGAGGCCAGCAAGGCGTTGCGATCCTCGCCCTTGAGGGCCCCGGACGCGATGGCCGCCCCGGTCAGGATCTTGATATTGACCTCATGGTCGGAGGAATCGACCCCGGCGGAGTTGTCGATCGCGTCTGTATTGATGCGGCCCCCGTTCAGGGCGAAGGCGATGCGTCCGGCCTGGGTCAGGCCGAGGTTGGCCCCCTCGCCGATGACCTTGGCGCGCACTTCGGCGGCATCCACCCGGATCGCGTCATTGGCCTTGTCACCCACCTGGAGATCGGTCTCGCTCGCGGCCTTCACATAGGTGCCGATGCCGCCGAAATAGAGCAGTTCGGCCGGTGCCTTCAGGATCGCCTTCATCAACGAGGCCGGATCCAGGACCGTCTCCTCGATATCGAGGGCCGCGCGGATTTCCGGTGACAGCTCGATCGATTTCGCCGAACGCGGGAAGACCCCGCCGCCCGTGGAGATTTTCGACTTGTCGTAGTCCTGCCAGGACGAGCGCGGCAGTTTGAACATCCGCTTGCGCTCGACCCAGGAGCTGGCCGGGTCCGGATTGGGGTCGATGAAGATGTCGCGATGGTCGAAGGCCGCGACGATCCGCGTCGCCCTGGACAGCAGCATGCCGTTGCCGAACACGTCGCCGGACATGTCGCCGACGCCGACCACGGTAAAGGGTTCGGTCTGGATGTCCTTGCCCATCTCGCGGAAATGGCGCTTGACCGCTTCCCAGGCCCCCCGGGCGGTGATGCCCATCACCTTGTGGTCGTAGCCGACCGAGCCACCACTGGCGAAGGCGTCATCCAGCCAGAAGCCGTAGGCGGCCGAAATCCCGTTGGCGATATCGGAGAAGGTCGCCGTACCCTTGTCGGCCGCGACGACCAGATAGGGATCGTCACCCTCCCAGGCGATCGTATTGGCCGGACGGATCACCGCCCCGTCAGCCGCGATGTTGTCGGTGATGTCGAGCAGGCCCGACAGGAAGGTCGTATAGGCGCGGATCGCCTCGGCCTGGATGGCGTCGCGATCGCCGCCCTTGGGCAGGAATTTCGGATAAAAGCCGCCCTTGGACCCGACCGGAACGATGACGGCGTTCTTGACCTGCTGCGCCTTCACCAGACCGAGAACCTCGGTGCGGAAGTCGTCGCGGCGGTCAGACCAGCGCAGCCCGCCGCGGGCCACCGGCCCGAACCGCAGGTGAACGCCCTCGACATTGGGGGCCCAGACGAAGATTTCGCGGAACGGCTTGGGCTTGGGCAGGTCCACCAGCTCACGCGAGGCGATCTTGATCGAGATATGGGCCGCCGGCCGGCCATCGGCACCGACCTGGAAATAGTTGGTCCGCTTGATCGCCTCGACCAGCAGGGCAATGCGGCGAAGAGCGCGGTCGTCGTCGAGACTGCGCACGTCCTGCAGCAGATTCCCGATCTTGACGACCAGCGCATCGACTCCGGCCTGACGGCTGGAGACATCGCCGAGCGCCGGATCGAATTTCGCCTTGAACAGGGCCAGGATGGCGCGGGCCACCTCCGGGTATTCGCGCAGGGCCTCTTCCTGGACCGCCTGACTGGGGTCGAGGCCGGTCTGCTGCCGGTAGCGGGCCAGGGTGCGCATCAACGCCGCCTCGCGCCAGTCGACGCCCAGTTCCAGCACCAGGCGGTTGAAGCCGTCGCTTTCCGTGCGTCCTGACCAGACCGCCGAAAACGCCTGTTCAAACGGGACCCGGACATCATCGAACGTCAGGCTCTCGCCGCGCGGATCCTCGAGCAGGAATTCATGGATATGGATGGGGTCATCCCCGGCCGGCCGGATGGCATTTCCCCATTCCTCCAGGGCCTTCAGCCCCATGTCGGCCAGGATCGGCAGCACATCGGACAGGGGCACAGCCGACCCGCGTCGATAGAGTTTGAAGCGGAAATGCAGGGCGGTGTCCGTCGGCGTCCGGAAAGCCCGAACCGCCACCGGCTCACCCCCGTCGACCAGGCCCGATCCGTTCAGGCAATCAAAGGCCTGAAGGTCCTCGACCGCCTCGGTGGCGTTGTAGCGATCGCGATAGCCGGCCCCGAAGGCATCGGCCCATTTGGCGCTGACCGGACCGACCGAGACCTCATCGAAACCGGCTACCCGTACCGCCCGCTCGAACCGGTCGATCCAGCTGCGGCCGGCCTCGGCGACGGCGATCTCGAGAGCCTCCATGTCGGGCGTCGGATGGTCCCCGGCGGTGACCCCGATGATGTAGTGAATCCGGACAAGCGGCTGGTCCGACAGCTGCGGATACCAGGCCGACAGACGCCCGCCCCAGGCATTGGCCAGGATCCGGCCGATCCGCTCGCGAACGCTGGCGTCGAAACGCTCGCGCGGAATAAAGGCCAGGACCGAGACAAACCGGTCGAACGGATCGTTGCGGGTAAAGATCTTGATCCGCGGCCGGTCGTAGAGGTGGAGAATGCCGTTGGCGATCTCGAGCAGCTCGTCCTCGCGGATCTGGAACAGCTCGTCCCGCGGATAGTTCTCGAGGATGTTGCGCAGCCGCTTCTCATTATGGCTGCCCGGCGCCTTGCCGGCGCGGGCCAGGGCGTTGGTTACCTTGCGGCGGACCAGCGGTACCTGGGAGGCGGTGCGGTCATAGGCCTCGGCCGTAAACAGGCCGACGAAACGGGTTTCCCCCGAAGGCCGGCCGTCCGCGCCGTAACGCTTGACCCCGACATAATCCATATAGGCCCGGCGATGGACCCGCGAGCGGATGTTGGCCTTGGCGACGGTCACCGGCTCCGACAGGTCCAGCTGGCGCTTCATCGACCGGGTCAGGACCGCTGGTTCGTTGGCGCGACGCAGGACCGTACGATCGGGATCACTGAGCACGCCGAGCCCTTCACCGGACTGGCTCAGCGGGGCCTCGGCTTCATAGCCGCCGCTGGGGGTGCGCGGATAGTCATAGTCGCGGGCACCGAGGAAGACGAAATGATCGTCGTTCAGCCAGCTCAGAAAGGCCAGATTCTCCTCGACCACCGCCGGATCCACCCCGGCCGGGCAGGCTTCCAGATGGGCAATCGACCGGGCCATCAGGGCGTTCATTGCGCCGTGATCGACGACCGCGGCGCGGACATCGGCGAGGGACTGGGCCAGGCCGTCGCCGAGGGCGTCGCGGCGTTCCTGTGGCAGGGGGTCGATGACGACGATGATCATCGACTCGCGCGCCGCCTTGTCGTCCGGGCGGGCGGACTCGACCACCGGGTGGAACAGGCCGCGGACGGTGACGCCGACCTCGGCGAGCTCCCCCATCACGCTGTCGACCAGGAAGGGGCGGTCGTCCTGGATGATCTGGACCACATCGCAGCCGGTGGATCGCCCGCCCGCCCCCGAGAGCGGGCCGATGGTGATCTGGGCCGGATCGCCCGACTGGCGGTTCAGGGCCGACTGCCAGACCGAGGCCAGAACCACGGCAAGGTCTTCACCGGCGATCTCCGGTGTCTCATCGGCCGCGTAGTCGTCAAACGCCTGTTGCAGATAGGACTGGGCAGGCTTGTCCAGTGTGCGCCGGCCCAGGGCCTTCGCGAAGCTCTTTCCCAACGCCTCCAGCGTGATCGCTTGAGAAGACGCAGTAGGGGCTTCGCCGGACATGGGCAGGGTCTCTTTTCAGCACGGCGCACAGGCCGCTCACGGGGTGTTCGAGCCAGACACTAGTGTGGTTTCGGGCCCGGAGGAAACAACTCCGTACGAGGCACGCCAGCGCTGCTGCTGACTAGGCGAACGGCGGCGTGTGGGAAAGGCCAAAAAGCGTCATTGTCGCGACCGTTTCGGGACGGTCCTCCCGGCCGGAAACGCCTGCGCTCCGGACAAGAACAAGGCCGCCGGACTTGCGGTCCGGCGGCCTGCTCGGGATCGACGCCAGGAGGGGACAGCGCCGACCACCGGGCACCGCGGCTTGGGGGGAGGGGGGGCCGCGGCGTCCCTGCAGAGATGGGCGCATATTGAGGGGCTGCAAGGGCGGATCAGCCGCCGTCGGCCGCCGGGGGGCGCGGCGTGTTGACGCGGCCCGGGTCAGACTCCGGCTTGTCGACATAGGGCTCGCCGTCACCCGACAGCAGGATAGCCATCCAGCGGGACCCCTTGAACTCGGCCAGGATGGCCATGGCCATCACCGCCAGCGGTGTCGACAGAAACATGCCGACCACGCCCCAGAGCTGACCCCACAGGGCCAGGGACAACAGAACCACCACCGGGTCGATGTTCTGGTTGTCGCCCTGCATGCGCGGCTGAACCATATTGCCGACCACGAACAGGATCGCCTGCAGACCGATCAGCAGGATCAGGGCCGGCCAGTAGCCGGGAAACTGCACCAGGGCGAAGATCGGCGGCGCGAGGCCGGCGATGGCCCCGCCCAGCACCGGAATGAAGCCGACCACAAAGATGACGAAGGTCCAGAACTCGGCGTTCTGCAAACCCACGGCCCGCATCAGCAACCAGGCGGCGGCGCAGATCATCACCCCGGTCACGGTCTGGACCCACAGATAGCCCTCGACCCCGCCGCGAACGCGCTGGAACACATCCACCGCCTCGGACCGCGCCGTGGCGTCCGGGAACATATTGACCAGCTTGCGCCGGAAACCGTCCTGCGAGGCGATCAGAAAGCCGAGATAGACCATGACGAAGATGGCCCCGACCACCACGCCCTGGGCCTGACGCGCCACCATGGCGATATAGCGGGACAGATCGACCCGGGCGATCAGCTCGCTGGCGGTCGGCGGCGAATTCTGTCCGACCAGCCGATAGACATCCGCCAGGATCTGGTCGAGGCGCGGCCCCAGCAGGACCGCATCGTCCGTCGCCTGGGTGAAGAAGCCGCTCGCGCCGTAGACGATGATCGCGATCGAGGCCAGAAAGCCCAGAATGACCAGCACCAGAGCCGCGATCCCTGCCCAGCGCGCGGTCATCATTGTGCGTTGCTCGATGAACCGTTTCACGCCGTCGATCATGATCAGCAGGAAGATGGCCATGGCCAGGGGCGTCAGGATGTCGCGCAGCCAGTAGAGGGCCGCGCCGGCCGCGACCGCCGCCAGCAGGACGAGGGCGTTGCGCGAGACCGCGGAGCCGGGGACGGTGAGAGCGGTTTTCATGGCCTTCCTTGTCGAAGCGTGGACCGTCGGCGTCAATCGGGATTGTCCGGAACGTCTGGTCCATTAAGCTGGGTCCAACCCAGATATGGAGAATTTTCATGGCCGAACCCGGCACCGCTGGCCTGTTTCTCGGCCAATCGACCGAACGCGAGGAGTTGCTCTTCAATCGCGTCAACCGTCACGGCGTGGTGGCCGGAGCCACCGGCACGGGCAAGACCGTGACCCTGCAGATCATGGCCCAGGGGTTTTCCGACGCCGGCATTCCGGTGTTCTGCGCCGATGTGAAGGGGGATCTTTCGGGTATCTGCCAGCCCGGCACGCCGAACGAGAAACTTCTGGCCCGCGCCGCGGGCATGGACCTGACGCTGAAATCCGCCGCCGCCCCGACCGTCTTCTGGGACCTGTACGGCGAGAAGGGCCATCCGGTCCGGGCCACGGTCAGCGAGATCGGCCCCCTGTTGCTGGCACGGATGCTGGATCTGAACGACGTCCAGGAGGGCGTGCTGGCCGTGGTCTTCCATGTCGCCGACAAGGAAGGCCTGCTGCTGCTGGACCTCGACGACCTGCGCAGCCTGCTGACCTATGTCGCCGAGAACGCCCAGACCATCGGACGCGAGGTCGGCAATGTCGCCCCGGCCTCGATCGCCGCCATCCAGCGCAGCCTGCTGCAGCTGGAACAGCAGGGTGGCAAGGCCTTCTTCGGCGAGCCGGCCCTGCGGCTGGAGGACATGATCCGCACCGGCCTGGACGGCCGCGGCCAGGTCAATGTGCTGGCGGCCGACCGGCTGATGTCCAGCCCGCGCCTGTACGCCGCCTTCCTGCTGTGGCTGATGTCCGAGCTGTTCGAACAGCTTCCCGAGATCGGTGACCCGGACAAGCCGCGCCTGGTCTTCTTCTTCGACGAGGCCCATTTGCTGTTCAATGACGCCCCCCGGGCCCTGCAGGAAAAGGTCGAACAGGTCGTTCGCCTGATCCGGTCCAAGGGGGTCGGGGTCTATTTCGTCACCCAGAACCCGGCCGACATCCCCGACAGTGTACTGGGCCAGCTGGGCAACCGCATCCAGCACGCGCTGCGCGCCTATACGCCGGCCGACCAGCGCGGGCTGAAGGCGGCCTCCCAGAGCTTCCGGCCCAATCCTGCCTTCGACACCGCCGAGGCCATCCAGAGCCTGGGCGTCGGCGAGGCCCTGGTCTCGACCCTGAACGAGAAGGGAGCCCCGCGCGTCGTGGCCCGCACCCTGATCCGGCCGCCGGATTCGCGCCTCGGCCCGGCAACCGAGACCGAACGGGCCGCCGTCATGGCCCAAAGCCCGGTGCGCGGCGTCTATGACCAGCCGGTCGACCGCGAGTCCGCCGAGGAAATCCTGACCGCCCGCTATGCCGCGGAGGACAGGATCGAGGCCGAGGCCGCGGCACGGGAGGCAGAAGCCAGGGCCGAGGCGGCCGCTGAAAAGGCTGCCGAAAAGGCCGAGGCCGCGGCTGAAAAGGCTGAACGGGCCCGGGCGCGGTCGGCCCCCCGTGCCGCACCGGCGGCCCGGCGCTCGAGCCGGCAGACACCGATGGAGGCCCTGACCAAGTCGGTGCTTCGTCAGGCCGGGTCGACCCTGACCCGCGAACTGCTGCGCGGGGTGCTGGGCGGTCTCAAGCGGCGCTAGACGACCGGTGACGGCGGGGCTGACGTCCCGCCGTTTGCAGGTCTATTGCTCCGGACGCGGGACCAGACGCCACATCCGCAGGGGGTGGCGCACGGCCCCGGCCTCGGCTCCGGCGGCCTCGCCCCGGCCCATATAGAGGTCGGCACGGACCGGGCCGCGAATGGCCGAACCGGTGTCCAGCGCCATGACCGCCCCCTGGTAGCTGCCGCGGGCCCCGCGCAGATTGCCCCCGTCGGCGCTGATCCAGACCAGGTCCCCGTAGCGCCAGTGGCCCGGATCGACGGCGATGGCGCGACGGGCGGGCAGGGGGATGCCGGCCGCCCCGGCGGGGTCACCACCGTCGTCGGCGTCCATCCGGAAAAAGATATAGCGGGGGTTCTGGGCCATGACCGCACGGGCCTCGGCTCCACGGTGCGCGGCCAGCCAGCCGCGGATCGCGTCACCCGAGGTGCCGTTCATGGGCAACAGGCCGTCACGGGCCATCGGCCGGGCGATGCCGACGAACGGGGCCCCGTTGTCCCCGGCATAGGCCAGCCGGGCGCGGCTGCCGTCGGCAAAGGTCAGATAGCCGGACCCCTGGATCTGCAGAAAGAACAGGTCCTCGGCCCGCATCCAGGCCAGGGGCGCGGCTGCCGGGGTCGCCTCGATCACCGCGCGCTCGGGATAGGGAGCCATCGACCCGTCCGGCCGGCGTTGCAGGACCTGGCCGTCACGGCGGACCAGATCGGCCGGCACCGCCAGGGCCGGCATGTCAAACTCGGCATCCGGCTGACGCCGGGCGGCATATTCCGGTGCGAAATAGGCGGTCAGCAGGCCGGCCCCCCCGTCATCGGTCCGGGCCGGGACAGCGAGGAATCCGGCCTCGAGAAAGGCGCGCGCGTCGGAGGGCGAGACCGGCTGGAGCGCCCGGGTGCGGGCCCGGGCACACAGGTCGCGCGAGTCGGGGTCGCGGGCGACGCCACACCCCGCGCGCCAGGCCGTAAAGACCGCCAGATGGTCTTCGTGATCCCAGCCGGGGAGAACCGTCAGCGATTGACCGTAGGGAACCGGGGGCGGTGCGTCATCCCGGCCGACCGGCGGCGCGGGTTCCGGATCGGGCATGGCCGGAACGGGGACGGAGACGGGGGCGGGCGGGATCACCGGCGCGCCGGCACAGGCCGACAGGGTCACAACCGCGACCAGGGTCGCGACGGTCGCCGGTATCCGCCAGCCGTTCACGCCGCGGTCGCTCACGCGCTGGCGGGTTCGACCCGGGCGAGGACCCAGTTCGGATCCTCCGCCCCGAGAAGCCGTTCGAAGGTCCAGTGTTCGGCCGTGCGCCGTTCCTCGATCCGTTCCTCGCCGTCAGCCGGGGTCACGCGATTGCGCAGTTCGGCCAGGAACCGAACCTTGGCCACGGCCCGTTCACCCTCGACCGTCGCCAGTTCCAGATCAGCGCGCGGCGGATGAAGGAATTCGGACTGTTCAACCTCGCCGCGGGCTTCGCGGGCAGTGATCCCGGCCTCGAAGGACCGCATCACCGGCTCGGTCAGCAGGGGTTTGAGGGCGTCGCGGTCCCCGGTCGCATAGGCGCGGACAATGGTCTCATGCGCCTGACGCGCCCCTTCGAGAAAGCGCGAGGGATCAAAACCGGGTTCGCGGGCCTTGAGACCTGAAATGGCGGCCAGGGCAGCCGCCTCCAGGGCCGGTGAACGCGGCCCGGCTTCGGGGGCACTGGCCGTGGCCGGGGCAGCCCCGAGCTTGGGCAGGGGGCGCGCACTGTCCTCGGGCTGTCGCCCGATCTTCTTGCCCAGCACATTATACAGCTGGAACAGCACGAACAGGGCGACCACGGCGGCGATGATAAGCAGTATTGGGTCCGACAAGGGGTATCCTGGGTCTGGCCCGCCGGAAAAAACCCCCGGCAGGCACGGAAACTGACGATTAGGGGCTGATATGGGGTGTTGCAAGGCAAGCCGCACCCCCGGACCCTGTCAGTCGCTCGGCCCGGGTGAAAAATCCGGCCGGGTGTGCGGCGTTGCCGCAGGGGGTCGGGCCGTGCTAACCGGCGCGCCTTCACCCGCAGGCTGAACCGCCTGTTCCGGCCTTTCCGTTCGAGACCACGGCGACCTGTCCATGACCGATGCAACTCCCCCTTCCGACACCCCGGACGCCAAGGCCCCCAACGGTGCCCAGGCCGGCGGCGCACCCGGCCCCGGTTTCCGGATCCTGGCCCAGTATGTCCGTGACCTGTCGTTCGAAAACCCGAAAGCCCCTGACAGCCTGCGCGTCGAGGGCAAGCCGGCCATCGACCTCGGTGTCGAGATGAATGCCCAGGGTCGGGCCGACGGCCTGTTCGAGGTCGATCTGAAGCTGTCGATCAAGGCCTCGACCGACTCCATGCCGGTCTTCCATGTCGAGCTGCTGTACGGGGGTCTGTTCGCCCTTCAGGGTGTCTCGGAAGCCGACATCGAGCCGCTGCTGCTGACCGAATGCCCGCGCTATCTGTTCCCGTTCGCCCGTGAGATCATCGCCCGGGCGACCGCGGACGGCGGATTCTATCCGCCCTTCATGATGGACCCGATCGATTTCGCGGCCATCTATGCCGCACGCAAGGAAGAGGTCGCCCGCGGGATTCCGTCCGGCCAGGTCGGCCAGGCCTGAAGCGAAACCGGTTGAGCTGGACGCCGTCCAGCCCGGTTCGGACTTCGCTCCGCACAGCCGCCCGCGACCACGAAAGGGGCGTCCGTCAGTCGGCGGACGCCTTTTTCATGTCCAGGCCATAGCCGGTCCACAGGGACTGGTCCTTCAGCATGGTCGCCAGAAACGCCCGGTGCGCGGCCCGTTCATCCGGACGGGAACGCGGCGGCAGCGGTCGGGGTCGCGGAGAATGGCCGCCCGAGGCCATAAAGGCCGCCGTTGTCGCCGCCGCCCCGCCGCGCGTGCTGAGATCCAGCACCCGTTCCTTGCCGCCCTTCAGTTCCAGATAGACCTCGGCCAGCAGCCGGGCATCGATCAGGGCCCCGTGCAGCGAGCGTTCGGCCAGGGAAATCTTGAAGCGCCGGCACAGGGCGTCCAGCGAATTGCCCATGCCGGGAAACCGCATCTGGGCCAGCTGCAGGGTGTCGATCCAGCGGTCCTCATGCAGGATCGCCTGACCACACAGGGTCATTTCGTGATTGATGAAGCTGCGGTCGAAGGCGGCATTGTGGGCGATGACCGGGGCGTCGCCGATGAATTCCATCAGGTCGGCGGTGATCTCACGGAATTTCGGCGCATCCTTGACCTGGGCGTCGGTGATGCCGTGCACCCGGATCGCATCCGGATCGATCAATCGCTCGGGATGGACCAGCCGGTGAAAGCTGCGACCGGTCGGCAGCAGGTCCTCGATCTCGATACAGCCGACCTCGATCAGCCGGTGCCCCTGACGCGGATCCAGTCCGGTGGTTTCGGTGTCGAGGACGATTTCGCGGGCCATGACCCCTTAATGGGGCGGTTCGTCGCTGTCCGGAAGGCCCTGTCGCGGCGGCATCCAGTGCGGATCAAGGACTGTCCCCACGATTTCCGCCACCCGGGCCCGGGCCGGCTCCAGACCGTGGCCGGTGTCGATGAGGAAATCGGCGCGACGACGCTTTTCCGCGTCCGGCAACTGGCGGGCAAGAATGGCATCCAGCCGTTCGGGCGTCATCCCCGGCCGGGCCAGCACCCGTCGGCACTGGACTTCCGGATCGGCGGTAACCACGACCACGGCGTCGACGGCGGCATCCCCCCCGGTCTCAAACAGCAGGGGAATATCCAGCACGGCCAGCCTGACCCCGCGCGCCTCCGCCGCGGCCAGGGCTTCCAGCCGGCCGGCCAGGACCAGCGGATGAACAATGGCCTCCAGCCGGGTGAAGGCCGCCGGATCACGCCCCAGGGCCCCGGCCAGCCGCGCCCGGTCCACGGCCCCGTCGATGACCACGCCGGGAAAGGCATCCTTGATCGGGGTCACTGCCGCGCCGCCCGGACCATAGAGCGCATGAACCGCCTCATCCGCGTTCCACACCAGGGCCCCGGCCTCTTCAAACATCCGCGCGGTGGTCGACTTGCCCATGCCGATCGACCCGGTCAGGCCCAGAACGACCATCACGCCACCTCACCGAGGGCGGCCAGGGCCTGGGCCCGGACGTCGACCGGCGGCGGCGCGAATCCGAACAGGGCGGTGAAGGACGGACGGGCCTGACCGATGAGCATGGCCAGACCGTCAACCGTCGTCAGGCCCCGGGCCCGGGCGGCGGCGAGAAAGGGGGTGATCACCGGGCGGTAGGTCATGTCCATGACCACGGCCGCATCGTTCAGGGCCAGCAGGTCGATGGCCGGCGGGACGCTGAGGGCATTGACCACCAGGGCCGCCGTCCCGAGGGCCGCCGGTTCCGCGACCCTGGCACCCAGATCCACCGCCACGACCTCGGCCCGGGCACGCGTCCGGTTCAGTACGGCGACATCGGCCCCGGCCATGATCAGGGCGTGGACTGCCGCCCGCGCGGCACCTCCGGCCCCGAGAACGACAACCGGTCGCCCCTCCAACTCAAGACCGGGTGCCTGTTCCGCCAGGGCCGCCATCAGGCCGGCACCATCGGTACTGTCAGCAGTCACCTGGCCGTCCGCGAACAGCAGAAGATTGGCGGAGCCGCAGGCCCGGGCCGTCGCTGTGGTTGCATCGGCCAGGGCCAGGGCCTGTTCCTTGTAGGGAGCAGTGACGTTCAGTCCACGCAGGGCCCCACCCCGACCGGTCATGACCAGGGCCTCGAAATCGGCAGCATCGTCCGGCGCATAGGCTGTATAGGCGGCGTCCAGCCCGGCGGCGGCGATCCAGGCCCCGTGGATCAGCGGGCTGAGCGAATGGGTGATCGGCTGGCCGGCGACCCCGGCGATCATGGTCACGAGGCCAGCACGCCGACGCGGCGCAGTTCGGCCAGAACCGGCCACAGCGGCAGGCCGAGGACGGTGAAATAGTCACCGTCAACGGACTCAAACAGCTGCGACCCCATGCCCTCGAGCCGATACGCCCCGACACAGGCCAGAAGGGCCTCGCCCTCGGCGGCCAGATAGGCATCAAGAAAGGCATCTGAGAAATCACGCATAACCAGGGTGGCGGTAGCCACGCCGGACCAGACAAGACGCCCGTCGCGCGCCAGGGCGGCCCCGGAGTGCAGCTGGTGACGGCGTCCGCGCATCGTGACCAGGCGGACCCGGGCCGCATCCAGTGACGGGGCCTTGGACACCAGACCATTGTCGAAGGCCAGGGTCTGGTCCGCCCCCAGCACCCATGCCTCGCTATCATGGCGCGACACGTCCAGGGCCTTGGCCCGGGCCAGTTCCAGCGCCAGCTCGGCGGGATCGACATGGGTCAGACCGGCCTTGAGCGCCACCTCGTCAACGTCGGCCGGGCGGACGGTAAAGGGCACGCCGGCCCCGGCCAGCATGTCGCGGCGGGCGGCGCTGCCCGAGGCCAGGATCAGGCGTTCGCCGGGCGCGCCGGTCACCAGGTGGCTCCAACACGGCGAGAGCGCCTTTCGCTGACCAGATTGATAATGGCCGCCGCCGTCTCCTCGATCGAACGCCGGGTTACGTCGATGACCGGCCATCCCCGGCGCTCGAATGCCCGCCGCGCCTTGACCGTCTCGTCACGCACCGCGTCATGATCGATATAGGCCGAGGCCCGCTGGGCATTAAGGCCATCGAGCCGGTTCTTGCGGATCTGCACCAGCCTGTCGGGCGAAACGGTCAGGCCGATGACCAACGGCGTTTTCAGGGCGACCAGCCGTTCACCGTCTTCCTGCCCCGGAACCAGTGGCACATTGGCGGCCCGGATACCCCGGTGAGCCAGATAGATGCAGGTCGGGGTCTTGGAGGTGCGGCTGACCCCGCAAAGCACCACATCGGCACCCTCCAGCTGTTCCGTTGTGCCCTGCCCGTCGTCATGGGCCATGGCGAAGTCCAGGGCCGAGATCCGGTTGAAATAGTCGGTATCCAGCGTGTGCTGCGCCCCGACCCGGGTCGACAGGGCCGCGCCCAGATAGCGGGACAGGGCCCCCACCAGCGGGTCCAGCGCCCCGATCTGCGGCATGTCGAGCCGCCGGCAACCGTCTTCCAGCTGTTCGCGCAGTTCCCGGTCGACAATTGTGTGCAGTACCACGCCCGGAGCCGAGGCCATTTCCTCCAGCACCCGCTCCATCTGCCGCGGCGAGCGGACAAGGGCATAGATGTGCTCGATCGGAATGACGCCGTCGAACCGGGCCGTCACCGCCTTGGCCATGGCGTTCAGGGTCTCACCGGTGGAATCCGACACCAGGTGAACGTGGAAATAGGTAGCCAGCCGGGCGCTGCCCGGGGCGCGACCGGGGGTCATCGGGGGACGCTCATCGATTATGGCTCATAAAACCGCAGACTCCTGGGGACGAAGGCGGGCACCGATCAGGGATGACGGCCGCCGGCTGGGCACGGCTCTCTATAGCCGGACCCGGCCGGAGCGGCGAGCGGGGATGAGCCGGGACCATCCGGGCCGTCTCGACGGTCTTCGTCCCCCGACATCCGGGATCTGATCGGTCGGCTGGGGACAGGCTTAACAAAACCTTAACGCCCCCCGGCTTCCTCCCGGCCTCGGCTCGGCCGCGATGCCCCGCCCGTTAAGGATTCATTAAGGATTATCCCCGGTTTCAACAGGCGCTGCCGTTGAGGCCGTCCGATCCGCCCGGCCCCGTGGACAAGGGCTTTCCGGAGCGGGACAGGGGCTGTTTTGTCCCCGTCATCCCGGGACCCAGCTACCTGCCTCCATTCTTTTTCAAATCTTTTATAAGAAGGGTTGGAAGGGCGAGGCTTGAGCGAAACCGGGCTGGGCCGTAAAGCCCGATGCATGACGAACCCCATGCTGCTTCGAGTGCTCCAGGGCGAGACCACGGCCCGACCACCGGTCTGGTTCATGCGTCAGGCCGGACGCTATCTGCCGGAATACCGGGCGCTGCGGGTGACGACACCGGATTTCATCAGTTTCTGCCTGACACCCGAGAAGGCGGCCGAGGCCACCCTGCAGCCGATGCGGCGGTTCGGCTTTGATGCGGCCATCGTCTTTGCCGACATCCTGCTGATCCCCCGCGCCCTGGGCCAGAAGGTCTGGTTTGAGGCGGGCGAGGGACCCCGGCTGGGGGCCATGCCGTCGGTCGAGTCCATGAACGATCTTACCGAAGGGGCCGGCGAGGCGCTGAAGGAGGTCGGGCAGACCCTGTCCCTGGTGCGGGCGGCGCTCGATCCGGACAAGGCGCTGATCGGTTTTGCCGGCGCGCCGTGGACCGTGGCGACCTATATGCTGGACGGCGAGGCTCGCAGTATCGGCAAGGGGGAAAGGGCCACCGCCCGAACCTATGCCTATGCCGATCCCGAGGGGGTCGATGCCCTGCTGGCGGTTCTGGTCGAGGCCACGGCCCATTATCTGAAGATGCAGGCCGATGCCGGGGCCCAGGTGCTGAAGATTTTCGAGAGCTGGGCCGAAGGCCTGCCGGAGGACCTGTTTGATCGGCTGGTGCTGAAACCCCATCAGGCCCTGGTGCGGCGGGTGCGGGATCTGGGGGTCACCGTGCCCCTGATCGGCTTTCCGCGCGGCTCGGCGGCCCTGGCGGAACGCTATGCGCGCGAGACCGATTTTCAGGCCGTGGCCCTGGATACCGCCTGTCCGCTGGAGATCGGGAAGCGGGTCCAGGCGATCAAACCGATCCAGGGGGCACTGGATCCGTTGCTGTTGCGGGTCGGCGGGGCCGGTCTGGACCGGCGTGTCGACCAGTTGCTGGAGGCCTGGGGATCCGGGCCGTGGATTTTCAACCTGGGTCACGGCATTCTGCCGGATGTGCCGATCGCCCACGTCGAACAGGTGCTGAAACGGATCGGTGCCCAATGACGACAGGAACGGGACGGCGCATCGCGGTGGTGGTGTTCAACCTCGGCGGCCCGGACAGTGCCGCTACCGTGCGGCCCTTCCTGTTCAACCTGTTCAGCGACAAGGCCATCATCGGCTTGCCGAATCCCTTTCGGGCCCTGCTGGCCTGGCTGATCTCGTCGCGGCGCGAGAAGCCGGCCCGGGCCAACTATGCGTTGATGGGCACTGAGTGGAACGGCGGCTCGCCCCTGTTGCCCCAGACACAGAAACAGACGGCGGCGCTGGAGACGGTTCTGGCCGAGCGGCTGCCCGGGGACACGGTGCGGGTCTTTACCGCCATGCGCTACTGGCATCCGATGACGGCCGAGACCGTGACCCGGGTCACGGCCTGGAAGCCTGACCAGCTGGTGCTGCTGCCCCTGTATCCGCAGTTTTCAACCACGACCACGGAATCGTCGCTGAAGGCCTGGAACGAGACCTACAAGGGGTCCGGCGTGACCCGCACCGTTTGCTGCTATCCGCAGGCGCCGGGCTGGATCGAGACCCAGGCGGCCGCCATTCGGGCCCGTCTGGACGAGGCCGGCAACCGGCCGATGCGGGTGCTGTTCTCGGCCCACGGAATCCCCGAGAGCCTGGTGACGAAAAAGGGCGACCCCTATCAGGAGCAGATCGAGGCCGGCTGTGCCGCTGTGGCGGAGCGTGCCGGGCTGACCGACTGGGCCGTCTGTTACCAGAGCCGGGTCGGGCCAATGACCTGGCTGGGGCCGTCGACGCCGGACGCCATCTGTCAGGCGGCGGTGGACGGGGTTGGGGTGGTGATCGCGCCGCTCGCCTTCGTCTCCGAACATATCGAGACCCTGGTCGAACTGGACATTGAATACGCTGAACTGGCCGAACAGGTCGGGGCCCGTCCCTATCTGCGGGTGCCGACGCCCGGTGTGGCCGTGCCGTTCATCGAGACCCTGGCCTCGGCAACGCTGGAGGCCCTGGACCGGACCGGGACCGCGCCGTTCGGGCCCGGTTGCCAGGGCCGTTGGGCCGCCTGTCCCTGCCAGGCGGAGCGCCTTTGACATGAGTTTCGACACCTTCAACATCGTGCGCGGCCTGCATATCCTGGCGGTGATCGCCTGGATGGCGGGCATGCTGTTCCTGCCGCGCCTGTTTGCCTATGACGTTGAACAGGCGGGCAAGGCCGAGCCGTTGCGCTCGGAAATGCAGGGGTTGTTGCGCGAATGGCAGCGGCGACTGCTGAAGATCATCGTCAATCCATCGATGACAGCGGCCTGGGTCTTCGGCGTCTGGTTGATCCTGATCCACGTCTATGGGTTCGGTGAAGGCTGGGCCTTCCTCGCCCGGCCGTGGATGGCGACCAAGCTGCTCGCGGTGATCGCCCTGAGCGGCTGGCACGGTTTTCTGGCCGGGGAATTTCGTCGTATCGGGACCGGCACCTCGGTGCGGACCGGCCGGTTCTGGCGCATGACCAATGAAATCCCCTTCCTGATTGCCGTGGTCGCCGTCCTGTCGGTGACCACGGAATGGATGCTGGGCTGAGCCGTCCCGCTTGACCTGACCGGGCCGGCGTGGTTTCGCTGGCGGCGAGCCGTCCCAAACCCGTCCGGGGCGGTCCCTCTCTTCTGCGACGCCCGCGGCCCTGTGTCCGGGACGACCCGTCGCCCCTCCTTCCGGCCGCAAGGCCAGACATCGCCAAGCCCGCCCCGACCCCGCTTTTCGCGGGTCCTCGCGGTCGCGCGCAGACCTGTAAGACCATGACCGATCCGATCGACACGCCCGAAACCGAAACCCCCGTCGAGACCCCGGAGGCTGAAACCCCCGATGTCGACAATCACGGCAAGCGCGAGGTCGCGGCCGCGGATCTGCCGATGGTCGACCAGGAATCGGACGACGAGGACGATGACGGGGAGTCGATCGTGCCCAACGGCCGCATCACCCTGCAGGAGCTGAACGACAAGACGCCGGCCGATCTGGTCGCCTTCGCCGAACAGCTGGAAATCGAGAACGCTTCCAACCTGCGCAAACAGGATCTGCTGTTCGCCATCCTCAAAACCCTGGCCGACGAGGAGGTGGAGATCATCGCCTCGGGGGTGCTGGAAATCCTGCCCGACGGTTTCGGCTTCCTGCGCAGCCCTGATGCCAACTATCTTCCGGGTCCGGACGATATCTATGTGTCGCCGTCGCAGATCCGTCGCTTCGGCCTGCGCTCGGGCGATACGGTCCACGGTGCGGTGCGCGGCCCCCGTGAGGGCGAGCGCTATTTCGCCCTGCTCAAGGTCGACACCATCAATTTCGAGGATCCGGAAACGGTCCGCACCAAGGTCCTGTTCGACAATCTGACGCCGCTCTATCCGGATGAGCGCTTCACGATGGAGATCCAGGACCCGACGCTGAAGGATCGCTCGGGACGGGTCATCGACATCGTCGCCCCGCTCGGCAAGGGCCAGCGCTGCCTGATCGTCGCCCCGCCGCGCGTCGGCAAGACGGTGATGCTGCAGAACATCGCCAAATCGATCGAGAAGAACCATCCGGAAGTCTTCCTGATCGTGCTGCTGATCGACGAGCGGCCGGAAGAGGTCACCGACATGCAGCGCACGGTGAAGGGCGAGGTCATCGCCTCGACCTTTGACGAGCCCGCCACCCGCCACGTGGCCGTGGCCGAGATGGTGATTGAGAAGGCCAAACGCCTGGTCGAGCACAAGCGCGACGTGGTGATCCTGCTGGACTCCATCACCCGCCTGGGCCGGGCCTACAACGCCACCGTCCCGTCGTCAGGCAAGGTCCTGACCGGGGGTGTCGACGCCAACGCCCTGCAGCGGCCGAAACGCTTCTTCGGCGCGGCGCGCAATGTGGAGCAGGGCGGGTCGCTGACCATTATCGCCACCGCCCTGATCGATACCGGCAGCCGCATGGACGAGGTGATCTTTGAGGAGTTCAAGGGCACCGGCAACTCGGAAATCGTGCTGGACCGCAAGGTCGCCGACAAGCGCATCTTCCCGGCCATCGACGTCCTCAAGTCCGGCACCCGCAAGGAAGAGCTGATCACGCCGAAGGACCAGCTGGCCAAGACCTATGTGTTGCGGCGTATTCTGAACCCGATGGGCCCGCAGGACGCGATCGAGTTCCTGCTCGACAAGATGCGTCAGTCCAAGAACAACAGCGACTTCTTCCAGTCGATGAACACCTGATCCGTCCACGGACAGGTTCGTGTTTCACGTGAAACGGAGAACGCGGCGATGAAGGTCAATATCGAGATCGACTGCGAGCCGGCCGAGGCGCGGGCCTTCCTGGGCCTGCCCAATGTCGAGCCGCTGAATGATCACCTGGTCGGCGAGATGAAGCGCCGCATGGACGAGAACATGGCGGCCATGAAGCCCGAGGAACTGATGAAAAACTGGACCAGCTTCGGCATTCAGGCCCAGGACCAGTTTCGCAAACTGATGGAAACCGCGGCGGGCAGCGCGGCCAAGTGAGCCCCGTCTCCTCCCCACGCCGTGGGGAGGGGGACCGCGAAGCGGTGGAGGAGTTTCAGCCAGTGTCCGCCGTCGATCACCCCTCCGTCACGCCGCTATCGCGTCGTGCCACCACACCATCGCTGCGCGACAGGGAGGAGACGTTTTGATCACCGACACCATCTTCGCCCTGGCGACGCCGCCTGGCCGCGGAGCCATCGCCATCCTGCGCCTGTCCGGCCCGGGGGTGGATGCGGCCCTGTCGGCGCTTGGTGCCGGAGGGTTGAAGGCGCGGATGGCCAGTTTGCGCACCCTCACCCACGCGCACGAGACGCTCGATCAGGCGCTGGTGCTGCGCTTTCCGGGCCCGGCCAGCTATACGGGCGAGGACTGTGCCGAACTGCACCTGCATGGCGGTCGGGCCGTAGTCGAGGCTGTGGCCGGGGCTCTGATGCGTCTCGGCCTGCGCCCGGCCGAGCCGGGGGAGTTTACCCGCCGGGCCTTCGAACACGGGCGGATGGATCTGGCCCAGGCCGAGGCCGTGGCTGACCTGATCGATGCCGAGACCGCCAGTCAGAGGGCCCAGGCCCTCGGCCAACTCGACGGGGCCCTGTCGCGGACCTACGCCCGATTCCGCGCTGACCTGCTGACGGCCCTGGCCCTGGTCGAGGCCGAGATCGATTTTCCCGACGAGGATGTGCCGGACAATCTGGCCCGGAGCGCAGGTCCGATCCTCGACCGGCTTGTTGAGGACCTGAACCGTGCGCTGGCGGATTCCGCGCGGGGCGAGCGGGTCCGGTCGGGCTATCGCATCGTGCTGATCGGCGAAACCAATGCCGGCAAGAGCTCGCTGTTCAACGCCCTGGTGGCGCGCGAGGCGGCGATCGTCACCCCGGTGGCCGGGACCACTCGCGACGTGCTGGATGCCGAACTGATCATCGGTGGCTATGCGGTGACCCTGTCCGACACGGCCGGGCTGCGGGTCAGCGACGATATGGTCGAGGTTGAGGGCGTGCGACGGGCCCGCGCCCGGGCCGAGGCGGCCGAGCTGCGGCTGTGGGTGCGTGCGCCCGGTGACATACCGGGCGAGGCCGCGGCCCTGATAAAGCCCGGCGATCTGACTGTCCTGACCAAGTCGGACCTGGGTCCGGTGGTTGCCGACGGGCCGGATACGGTGGTGGTCAGCACCACGACCGGTGCGGGCCTGGGCGATCTGCACGACCGGATCGCCGCGAGACTGATGGCGGACCTCGCCGGTTCAGACTTCCCGGCGGTGACCCGGGAACGGCACCGGCGCCGGCTGGTCGAGGCCCTGGCCGCGGTTGAGGCCGGGCGGGCGGCACTGGACCATGGGGCGGAGATGGCTGGCGATGATCTGCGCCGGGCAGCCGCCGCCCTGGGTCGGGTCACCGGCGCGATCGGGGTCGAGGACATCCTTGGCGAGGTGTTTTCCACCTTCTGCATCGGCAAATAGGTTTCACGTGAAACGCGGTCCCGGTGGCCTTCGGTCGCCTTTTCCCCTATGTCCCGCTCCATGAAGTTGAAGTTTGACGTCATTGTCATCGGCGGCGGTCACGCCGGCTGTGAAGCCGCGGCTGTGTCTGCACGCGCGGGGGCCGACACCCTGCTGCTGACCCAGAAGCTGAAGACTGTCGGCGAGATGTCCTGCAACCCGGCCATCGGCGGTCTCGGCAAGGGTCATCTGGTGCGCGAGATCGACGCCATGGACGGGATCATGGGGCGGCTGGGCGATGTCTCCGGCATCCAGTTCCGCCTGTTGAACCGGTCGCGCGGCGCAGCGGTCCAGGGCCCGCGCAGCCAGATCGATCGTCGCCTGTATCGCGAGGCCATGCAGGCCGAACTGGCGCAGACACCGAACCTCAGCCTGCGCGCCGGGACGGCCGAGCGTCTGATCCTCGACGGCCGCCGGGTCGTCGGGGTGGTCACCGGTGACGGGGACGAAATCCGCGCCGCCGCCGTGGTCCTGACCACCGGCACCTTCCTGAACGGCGTCATCCATCGGGGGGAGGAACGGATCCCGGCCGGACGCGACGGGGAGGCCCCGTCGACCGGCCTGGCCGCCGACCTGTATGGGGCCGGGCTGCAGATGGGACGGCTGAAGACCGGGACGCCGGCGCGCCTCGACGGACGCACCATCGCCTGGGACCGGCTGGAGATGCAGGCTGCGGACGAGATGCCGGTGCCCTTCTCCTTCCTCACCGACCGGATCGATGTCCCGCAGATTGCCTGCGGCATTACTCACACGACCGAAGAGACCCACCGGATCATCGCCGAAAACCTCGGTGAGAGTGCTGTCTATGGCGGGCATCTGACCGGCCGCGGGCCGCGCTACTGCCCGTCGATCGAGGACAAGGTGGTGCGGTTCGCCGACAAGACCAGCCACCAGGTCTTTCTCGAGCCCGAGGGTCTCGATGATCCGACCGTCTATCCAAACGGCATCTCGACCTCGGTGGCGCCGGCGACCCAGTCGGCCTTCCTGCGCACCATGCCCGGTCTGGAAGAGGTGGCCGTGTTCCGCTTCGGCTATGCGATCGAATATGACTATGTCGATCCGCGCGAGCTGAGCCCGGCCCTGGAGGTCAAGCGCCGGCCGGGCCTGTATCTGGCCGGCCAGATCAATGGTACCACGGGCTATGAAGAGGCCGGCGCTCAAGGATTGATGGCCGGGCTGAATGCCGCCCGCGCCGCCGCCGGAACAGACCCGATCGTGCTGGGACGCGATCAGGCCTATATCGGGGTGATGATCGACGACCTGGTCACGCGCGGTGTGACCGAGCCCTACCGGATGTTCACCAGCCGGGCCGAGTATCGATTGACGCTGCGGGCCGACAATGCCGATCAACGGTTGAGCCCGGTCGGAATCAATGCCGGAGTCGTCGGGGCCGAACGGGCCCGCCTGTTCACCGCCAAGGCAGCCCAGCTGGCCGAGGCCGCGCGTCTGGTGCGGGAGACCCGGTTCACGCCGAAGGAGGCCCAGGCCCTGGGGCTGAGCGTCAACGCCGACGGCCAGCGCCGGTCGATGCGGGATCTGCTGGCCTATCCCGGCGTCGACCTGACCGCCTTCGAGGCCGCCTGGCCGGCCATCACCCGCTGGAGCCCGGCGGTGCGCGAACAGGTCGAGATCGACGCCGGCTATGCCAGCTATCTGGAACGGCAGGCGGCGGACGCCGCGGCCCTGCGCCGCGAGGAGGACCTGCAGGTGCCGTCCGATCTGGACTATGCCGCCATCGGAGGCCTGTCGCATGAGATCCGCGAGAAGCTGACCCTGGTTCGGCCCCTGACGCTCGGCCAGGCCGGGCGGATCGAGGGGATGACGCCCGGTGCCCTGACGGCCCTGCTGTCGCATGTAAAAAAGGCCCGGGTCGCCGCCTGATGGATAAACACCTCGCCGAGGCCGCGGCCGCCTTCCAGGCCCGCACCGGGGCCACGCCCGCACAGATGGCCGATCTGGAAGCCTTTCGTCAGGAACTGGTCGCTGCCAATGCGGTGATGAACCTGGTCGGGCCGGACAGCCTGCCGGACTTCTGGAACCGCCATGTCTATGACTCGGCCCAGTTGCTGGAACACGCGCCGGAGGCCCTGACCTGGGCCGATCTCGGGGCGGGGGCCGGCTTTCCGGGCCTCGTCCTGGCGATCCTGCTGAAAGGCCGGCCGGGGGCCCATGTCTGGTTGATCGACAGTCTGGGCAAACGCTGCCGCTTCCTCGAGATCGTCGTTGCCGAACTCGACCTGCCGGCGACGGTCATCAACGGCCGGGCCGAGGCCCAGACCCTTGAGGTGGACATCGTGACCGCCCGGGCCCTGGCACCGATGGACAGCCTTCTGGGTTATGCACAACCCTACATGGGGCGCGGGGCGAAAGGTCTGTTCCTCAAGGGCGAGAAGGCGGAAGCTGAACTGGCTGCCGCCCGCCGGTCCTGGCGCTTTGAGGCCGCCCTGTCCGTGTCGCGCAGTGATCCCCGCGGCCGCCTCGTTGAAGTCCGGAGTCTTCGCCGTGTCCCCTGACAGTATCCGTTCCCGCAAGACCCGGGTGCTCGCGGTGTCCAACCAGAAGGGTGGGGTGGGCAAGACCACGACGGCCATCAACCTGGGCACGGCCCTGGCGGCGATCGGCGAAAAGGTTCTGATCGTCGACATGGATCCGCAGGGCAACGCCTCGACCGGCCTGGGTGTTCCACGTGAAACGCGCCGGATCACCATCTATGATGTGATCGTCGACGGTCGCTCGGTCGATGACTCGGCGGTCGAGACCACGGTGCCGGGCCTGCACATCATCCCGGCCGACAGCGATATGTCGGGGGTGGAGACGGAACTGTCCCAGGCCGACCGGCGCTCCTACCGGCTGCGCGACGCGCTGCAGGGGCAGGGAGCGGGTGGCCATACCCGGTATGACTATGTGCTGATCGACTGCCCGCCGTCGCTGAACCTGCTGACGCTGAACGCCATGGCCGCCGCCGACGCGGTGCTGGTGCCGTTGCAGTGCGAATTCTTCGCCCTCGAAGGTTTGAGCCAGCTGATGAAGACGGTGGAGATGGTGCGCCAAAGCCTGAATCCGGCGCTCGAGATCCAGGGGCTTGTGCTGACCATGTACGATCGGCGCAGTACCCTGTCGGGCCAGGTGGCCGCCGACGTGCGGGCCCATTTCGGCGACAAGGTCTATGACGCGGTGATCCCGCGAAACGTTCGGGTGGCCGAAGCGCCGTCATTCGGCAAGCCGGCCCTGATCTATGATCTCAAATGCGCCGGCAGCCAGGCCTATCTGAAACTGGCCCGCGAGGTGGTGGCGCGCGAGCGCCAGCGCCGCCTCCAGCCCGCCTGAACCCAGCCCGCCTGAATCCATGCAAGAAAACGGAATCGATAGAGTGTCAGAACGTCAAAGAGGCCTGGGTCGGGGACTGTCGGCCCTGTTGGGTGAGCAGATAGCCGAGACCGTCTCCGTCAGCGGCGGTCCGACCCCGGGCGGGGTGCTGATGGCCCCCGTGGAGAGTCTGAAGCCAAATCCGGACCAGCCGCGCAAACAATTTGATCCGGCCGAACTGGACGAACTGGCCGCCTCAATCCGCGACAAGGGCGTTCTGCTGCCGATCCTCGTGCGGGCCCAGCCTGGCGAGGACGGGATGTGGCAGATCATCGCCGGTGAACGGCGCTGGCGTGCCGCCCAGCTGGCGCGCCTGACCGAGGTGCCGATCATTGACCGGCCGATGGACGACCTTGAGGTGCTGGAAGTCGCCATCATCGAGAATGTCCAGCGTTCGGACCTGAACCCCCTGGAAGAGGCCAATGCCTATGCCCTGCTGATGGAACGATTCGGCCGCACCCAGGACGCGGTGGCCGGCATCGTCGGCAAGAGCCGCAGCCATGTGGCCAACACCCTGCGTCTGCTGCAACTGCCCGAAGCCGTGCTGGATCACGTCTCCGCGGGGCGGTTGTCAGCCGGTCACGCCCGGGCCCTGATCACCGCGCCTGATCCTGCGGCCCTGGCGGAACAGGTGCTGGCCCAGGGTCTCAATGTGCGTCAGGTGGAGGCCCTGGCCCGCCAGGCGGCGGCGGGGCCGAAGCCCGGCCGCGTCGGTGCCGAGCGCGACACCGGCGGCGGCAATGCCGATGTGGCGTCACTGGAACAGGATCTGGCCGACGCCCTGGGCCTGAAGGTTCAGCTGGTGGACCGGCGCGGCAAGGGCGAGCTGACGATCCGCTATGCCACCCTGGAACAGCTGGATGATCTGTGCCGACGTTTGATGCGGTCCTGAGCCGGGACGTGCTAGGATGGCATTATGACCGACAAGACCCCGACTCCCGAAACCGCCGCAGAAGCCCTGAAACGCGTGCTGGCCGCCAAGCGCGGGGCCCCTTCGGCCCATGCCGGGTTCGACGGGGGCAAGGCGGGCGAGCGGGTCATTGCGGCCAGGAATGTCGCCCTGGCCAAGCCGGCCTTCCGCAAGGCCTCCAAGCGGGGCTAGTCCGCTAAAGGCCCAGTCGCCGCGCCCGGGCCGCGATTTCCAGCAGCAGCCGTTCCGCCAGCAGGGCGTCGGGTGAACCCGTCGTCTTGGTGGCCACGTCGGCGGTGTTGATACTGTCCAGCACCCGGTCGAGGTCTTCCAGCCGCCAGTTGCGCGCCTGACGCAGCATTTCGCCCTCCTGTTTCCAGAAGACGCCGGCGGCCTTGGCCGCTTCCTTGGCATTGGCCCCGTTGGCCTGCAGCACATTGATGCGGCGCAGCCTGCCCAGATGGATCGAGGCCTGACGCACGGCCATGACCGGGCTTTCGCCCTCGGCCAGGGCCCGGCGCAGACCCGACTGGGCGGGCGCGGGGCGGCCACCGAAGGCCTGGAGGGCGGCGTCCTGCAGTGAGGCGTCCGGCTCGACCCCGAGATGGGCCTCCAGCTCCTCGACATCGATGGTCCGGCCCGAGCCGGGGCCGATATAGAGGGCCAGTCGCTCGATTTCCTGACGCATCAGGCCGCGTTCGCGTGGCAGGCGACTGACAAACCGGTCGAGGGCGTCCGAGGTCAGGCCGACCTTGTCGCCGGCCAGGGCCTCGCGCGTCATCCGGGCGACGTCCCCGGTCTCGTCCTCGTAGCAGACGATGGCGGCAGCGGCCCTGGCCCCCTCGGCGGCCTTGCGCAGGGCGGAATCCCGTCCCAGTGCCCCGGCCTCGATGACCAGCACGGCGTCGGGGTTGTAGCCGCCGTCAGCATGGACCTTGACCGCCGCGGCCAGCATCTTGTCGATCGCCGATTTTTCGGCCGCCAGGCGCACGCGCACCAGCCGTCGTCCACCGGTCATCGACAGGGCGGTCAGGGCCTCCTCCAGACGGGCCTCATCGCCGTCGATGTCGCTGTCGGTCAGCAGGGTGACGTTGAACGGGTCGTTGAGGTCCGGCGTGATGGCGCGGCACAGTATCCCGGCGCGCTCGCCGACCCCGGACCGGTCCTTGCCGTGGATCAGGACCGCCCGGATCGCCGGGTCAGGTCGGGCCAGGAAGCGATCGATCTCGGGGCGTTTGGACAGGATCACGGCTGCGGGGGCGTCCCGGCGGACAGGGCGCGCAGCAGGCTGAGGCGAATACGGCGGGCGAGGGCGGCCGCAGCGCGGTCCTCGCCGTCCTGCTGGGCCGCGATGGCGGCATAGGGCTGGTCGGCGGCGGCATAGGTGGTGGTGACCACCTCTACCCCGCCCACGGGTGTGCCGCCGGATACCGGCGTCAGGGTCCAGGCCCCGCGGACGGTCAGTTCATAGCGGGTCGCCGTATCGTCGATGCGGCGACCCAGCGGCCGGCGCGACTGTTCGACGACGGTTTCCAGACGCCACAGGGCAGGCCGGCCGCTGTCATGGGCCAGGGCGTCGTCAAGCTGCTCGCGCAGACGGTAGCCGAGGCGGTCGTCCGGGGTCGAAACGGCGATGCGGGACAGGCCGGAACCGGCCCCGGCATCCCCGTACAGCGGCGTGAAACCACAGCCGGACAGGGCCAGCGCGAGAGACAGCAGGGCGAGCGGGGCCCGCATCAGCCGACGACCAGATTGACGATGCGATCCTTGACCACGATCACCTTCCGAACCGAGACATTGTTGCCCGACAGATAGGCCTGAATGGCCGGATTGGCGAGGGCGGCGGCCTCGACGTCGGCATCGGCGGCCCCGCGGGCCATGGTGATCTCGCTGCGGCGCTTGCCGCTGATCTGGATCGGCAGAACCACCTCGTCATCGGCCGCCAGGGCCGGGTCCCATTCGGGCCAGGGGGCGTCGAGGATCAGGCCGCTCTCGCCCAGCCGGGCCCAGCACTCCTCGGCCAGGTGGGGGGTGAAAGGGGCTACAAGGCGGACAAAGACGGATAAGGCGTCCCTTTTGGCCGCGAGAAGAGCGGGGCTCGCTTCGCTGACACGCACAGACTTGAGAACGTTCAGGAAATCGTAGAGTCGGGCGATTGCGGCGTTGAATTTAAACCCGTCGATACACTCAGAAATTCTCTTGATCTGTTTGTGCGTCACACGTCGAAGGCCCTCAGCCTTGTCGTCGACGACGTCGCAATCTGGAACATTCGTTGGCAGATCGTCGAATTCGGCCCAGACACGCTGGACGAAGCGGGACGCGCCCTCGACCCCGCCCGTGGTCCACTGCACGTCCCGCTCGGGCGGACTGTCGGACAGGACGAACAGCCGCCCGGCGTCGACGCCGTAGGACTCGACGATCTGTTGCGGGGCGACGACGTTCTTCTTCGATTTCGACATCTTCTCGATGTCGCCGATGGTCAGGACCTCGCCGGTCGAGATCTGGCGGGCCGAGCGCCTGCCGTCATCATGGCTCAGGTCGACATCGGTGGGCTCGACCCACTGGCCGTCGGCACGGCGATAGGTCTCGTGAACCACCATCCCCTGGGTGAACAGGCCGGCGAAGGGTTCGCGCACATTCATCAGGCCGGCGTCGCTGAGGGCGCGGCTGATGAAACGGGCATACAGCAGGTGCAGGACCGCGTGCTCGACCCCGCCGATATACTGGTCGACCGGCAGCCAGTGGTCGGCGGCGGCGCGGCTGACCGGCCCGGCGGCGGTCGGGTCGGTGAAGCGGGCGAAATACCAGCTGGAGTCGACAAAGGTGTCGAGGGTGTCGGTCTCGCGCGTCGCCGCCTCGCCGCAGGACGGGCAGGCCACGTGTTTCCACGTCGGATGCCGCGCCAGCGGATTGCCGGGCACGTCGAAGGTCACGTCATGGGGCAGGACCACCGGCAGCTGGTCGGTCGGCACCGGCAGCACGCCGCAGGACGGGCAGTGGATGATCGGGATCGGGCAACCCCAGTAACGCTGGCGGCTGACGCCCCAGTCGCGCAGGCGATAGATGGTCGCGCCCTCGCCCTGGCCGGCGATCTCGATGCGGCCGATGGCCTCGACCTTGCCCGCCTCGATCGACAGGCCGTCGAGGAAGTCCGAGTTGAACAGACTGCCGGGACCGACATAGGCCTCGTCGGCGACGGTGAAATCGTCGCCCGCGCCCTCGGGTCGGACCACCGGCAGGACCGGCAGGTCGTATTTGCGGGCAAAATCCAGGTCGCGCTGGTCATGGGCCGGACAGCCGAAGATGGCCCCGGTGCCGTATTCCGACAGGATGAAATTGGCGATCCAGACGCTGATCTCGCGGCCGTCGAACGGGTGGACGACCTTCAGTCCGGTGTCCCAGCCGATCTTTTCAGCCTGTTCGATATCGGCCTGGGAGGCCCCGCCCTTGCGGCATTCGGCGACGAAGGCGGCAACGCGCGGATCGGCTTCCGCCAGGGACCGGGCGATCGGATGATCGGGGGCGATACCCATGAAGGCGGCCCCGAACAGGGTGTCGGGCCGGGTCGTGTAGATTTCCAGCCCGTCGGGGGCGGCGGCCGGGGCCGCGCCGACCCAGGCGAAGGTCATCTGCAGACCCCTGGAGCGGCCGATCCAGTTCTCCTGCATCAGCCGGACCTTGTCGGGCCAGCGATCGAGGGTCTCGAGGCCGTCGATCAGATCATCCGCATACTGAGTGATGCGAAGAAACCACTGATTTAACTTACGTTTTTCGACAACGGCACCTGAGCGCCAGCCCTTGCCGTCGATCACCTGTTCATTGGCCAGCACGGTGTTGTCGACCGGATCCCAGTTGACCACCCCGTCCTTGCGATAGACGAGACCCTGTTTGTACAGCTCGAGGAACCAGGCCTGCTGCTGGCCGTAATAGGCCGGGTCACAGGTGGCGAATTCGCGCGACCAGTCCAGCGACAGGCCCAGCAGCTTCAGCTGCTCGCGCATCGTCGCGATATTGGCCCAGGTCCAGTCGCCCGGATGCACGCCGCGCTCCATGGCGGCGTTCTCGGCCGGCATGCCGAAGGCGTCCCAGCCCATCGGGTGCAGGACGTCGAAGCCCTGGGCCCGTTTGGACCGGGCCACGACGTCGCCCATCACATAGTTGCGGGCGTGACCCATGTGGATGTTGCCCGACGGATAGGGAAACATCTCCAGCACATAGTATTTCGGTCGGCCGGTGCCGGCCGTCGGCATGGAAAAGGCGTCAGCTGCCTGCCAGCGCGCCTGCTGGCGGGGTTCGGTGATCTTGGGCTCGTAGCGGGCCACGGATTATCCTGAAGAGGGCTCCCCAGGGAGGTGGCCTGAGAGAGGCTTGGGAAAAAGCGGGCCTCAGCCCGCGTTGGACAGGTTCAGCTGACGCGCCTTGGTCAGGATGGCGTTCTCCAGATCGGTCTCGGTCTGGGGGGCCACCGGTGCGGCGGTCCACTGGCCTTCCGCATTGCGGACTTCCTTGGTCACAGTGACGTTCAGGGCGTCGGCACGCAGGCGCGTGTCGAGGATGAAGACCGTGGCCTTGAAACGCTCGTTCGGCGACTGGGGGTCGGTGTACCAGTCATAATTGACCACACCGCCCCAGGGATCGGCCGTCAGCAGGGGCATGAAGCTGAGCGTGTCGAGGGTGGCGCGCCACAGATAGGCGTTGACGCCGATACCGCTCTGGGCGTCGGCCGTGGGAGCCTTGGCCCCCATGCCCGGCAGGTGCACGCCGCCACAGCCCGAGAGCATCAGGCCGGAAGCGATCAGGGCGACCGCAGCGCCGCGAACCAGGACCATAGGGAATCTCCGTTAGAGTTGGACGCCGTACGCATCACCGAGGGGATCAGAATGCGCGCCGACGGCCCCGCGCGTGAGGCCATGCGCCGCAGCGTCGTTGTATAACACGGTGAAAAGGGGCGATGACAAGGCGAAGTCACCGGCCGTGTCACCGGGAATGCGGCGCATTGCACCTGAAAGCGGATCCTGGAGGGGGCGGTACGCCCCCCCGTCGCCCGCCACGCGAGTCATTTTCGACCAATTCCCGTGACGCTTGAGCCACAGGAGTCGACAGAGTCTGGCGCCGGAGCAATTCAAACCCCACCTTCCGTTGACCCGAAAGACCGCTGGTGTCTTATTCTAGGGGTGTTCCGGCCTTGCGGTCGGGGCCGGACAACGACCGCGGCGGCTTAACGGCGCGGAATTCAGGGTCGGATATGCAACGGAACGTGGTCATTGCTGCAGTCATCGGAGGCCTGGCGGTTCTCGCCGTGGCTGACGACGTCTCGGCCCAGACCGCCCGCACCCGCGCACCCGTCGTCACCCTGTCCGAGGCCGGTGCCGCCCGCACCGCCACCACGCCGCCGCGTCGCGGCCTGCAGTTCAACGAAAGCGGCCGCTGGGGTCTGAATTTCAACCTCAGCCAGCCCGTCGGCCGCGAAGCCGACTGGGGCGATGTCGAGGCCGGGGCCTATTATCGCATCAACCCGCGTCTGCGCGTCGGTGCCGCCGCGGGTCTCGCCTCGCCGGAAGCCGATCCGGCCCGCCCGCCCGAAACCGACCGTCGCGCCGCGCCGCGCTTCCGGCTGGAATCCATCTTCAAATTCTGAGCGGCTGGCCAAAGGCCGCCTGGATCGACGCCACTCCGGCCAGGCCACAGGCCCCGGAGCCCGTCAGTGTGTCCGCATTGGCGGCGTTGATCCCACCCAGGGCATAGACCGGCACCGGTGCCGTCCGCACGGCGCCGGCGAAGGCGGCGACGCCGAGGGCCGGGCGGTGGGCCGAGGGCCCGCCCGCCGCGAACACCGGCGACAGCACCGCCGCCGACAGGGCGCGGGCACCGGTCAGGGCCGGGGCGGAATGGACGGCCCCCGTCACCAGCCAGTCCGGATGACGGCGGCGCAGGTCATCGGCCCGCTCCAGCGCCCGTTCCGGCAGATGCACCCCGTCCGCCCCCACGGCCTCGGCCAGACCGGCGTCGAGCCCGACCAGCAGTCGCACGCCCCGTTCCGCCGTCACCTGACGCAACCGTTCGGCCACCGCGCGGGCATCAGGGGCCCCGAAGCTGCGGTAGACGACAGCGGCCCCGCGCGGCAGGCCCGCCGCCGTCAGCCAGGGCTGTGGCGTGCGCACCGGGTCGGTGAAGAACAGCAGGGCGGGCCGGTCCAGGTCCCGGCTGACTCCGGCGGCGGCGCGGGCTAGACCGGTGGCGGCCCCCCACAGGGTTTCGGCGTCCGCGGACAGGATCATGACCCCTTCTTTGCCTGCTTCTTCCCCGCCGTCCATCGACGGCGTCGCGGCCCGTCTGGCCGGGGTGCGCCGCCGGATAGCTGCCGCGTGCCGCACGTCCGGGCGCGACCCGGCCTCAGTGACCCTGACGGCGGTGTCCAAGACCCAGTCCCCGGAAGCGATCGACGCCATCCTCGCCGCCGGCCAGCGGGTGTTCGGTGAGAACCGGGTCCAGGAGGCCCGGGGCCGCTGGGCCGACCGGCGGGCCGGCCTGCCGGATCTGGAGCTGCGCCTGATCGGGCCGCTGCAGACCAACAAGGCGGCCGAGGCGCTGGATCTGTTCGATGTGATCGAGACCCTGGACCGCGAGAAACTGGCCCGGGCCCTGGCGACGGCGGCGCTGGCCAGCGGCAAGACGCCGCGGGTGCTGGTCCAGGTCAATACCGGGGCCGAGCCGCAAAAGGCCGGCGTGCCGGCCGACGGGGTCGAGGCCCTGGTCGCCGTCGCCCGCGATCTGGGCCTGACCGTCGAGGGGCTGATGTGTATTCCGCCGGTCGATGTGGATCCCCAACCGCATTTCGACCTGCTCGCCGGTTTGGCCCGACGCAACGGCCTGGCGGTGCTGTCGATGGGGATGAGCGCCGACTATGAGGCCGCGATTGCCCATGGCGCGACCCATGTGCGGGTCGGATCGGCCCTGTTCGGGGAACGAAATGTCCCCTGAGGGGGCTCTAATGACAATCAATGCCCGAAATCGCGCGTTCAAGCCTTGGCGCGGGGGGCAAGCCTCGCCATTCTTGTACCATGCCCACGCCCAGAACCCTGCTGATCATCGACGATGACGACGACCTCCGCGAAGCCCTGGCTGAACAGCTGGCGCTGCACGAGGAGTTTCGCACCGTCCAGGCCGCCAATGCCACGGACGGGATCCGGCTGGGCCGCGAGGTCCGGGCCGACCTGATCCTGCTCGACGTCGACCTGCCCGACATGGACGGCCGTGAGGCCTGCCGCGAACTGCGCACGGCCGGGGTCACGACGCCGATCATCCTGCTGACCGGACAGTCCTCGGACGCGGATACGGTCAAGGGGCTGGAGGCGGGGGCCAATGACTATGTGACCAAGCCGTTCCGGTTCGCCGTGCTGCTGGCCCGGATTCGCGCCCATCTGCGCAGCCACGAACAGTCCGAGGACGCTGTGTTCCGCATCGGCCCCTATGAGTTCCGTCCGGCCGGCAAGGTGATGGTCGATGACAAGGGCCGCAAGATCCGCCTGACCGAGAAGGAAACCAGCATCCTCAAATACCTGTATCGCGCCGGGTCCAAGGCCGTGATGCGCGAGGAACTGCTGGCCGAGGTCTGGGGCTATAATGCCGGGGTCACCACCCATACGCTGGAAACCCACATCTACCGGCTGCGCCAGAAGATCGAGCCCGAGCCCGGCCAGGCCCGGCTGCTGCTGACCGATACCGGCGGCTACCGGCTGCAGCCGTAGGGCTAGACGTCCAGATCCATCGTGATCGGGCAGTGGTCGCTGGGCTGGGTCCATTCGCGCACCGTGTCGTGGATCCGGGCGCTGCCGGGGACGACCGCCGGGGTCAGACCGGGCGAGGTCCACAGGTGGTCCAGACGCAGGCCGCGGTTGGACTTGCGGAAATCGGCGGCGCGATAGCTCCACCAGCTGGCCAATTTGGCGGGTTCGGGATTCTGGTCGCGGATCACGTCGGCAAAGCCGCCGGCGGCCTGCAGGCGGCGCAGGGTCTCGACCTCCAGCGGTGTGTGGCTGACGATCTTCGACATATAGCGGTGGTTCCAGACGTCGTTCTCGCCGGGGGCGATGTTGAAATCCCCGGCCAGGACCAGCGGTCGCTGTTTGTCACGCCCGGTCATTTCGGCCGTCAGCCGTTCGTAGAAATCCATCTTGTGATCGAATTTCGGGTTTTCGGCCCGGTCCGGCACATCGCCGCCGGCCGGGATGTAGAAATTCTGCACCTCGACGTCATCGACCATCACCCCGACGCAGCGGGCATGGCCTTCCCGGCACACATCGAGCGCGGGGGCCGCGGCGATCGGATTGCGGCTGGCGATGGCCACGCCGTGCCAGCCCTTCTGGCCGCCGATCTTCAGATGGGGCAGGCCCATCGCCTCGAAGGCGGCGCGGGGGAATTGATCCTCCAGGCATTTGATCTCCTGCAGGCACAGGACGTCGGTGTCGGACTCGGTCACGAAGCGCGCGACCTGGTCGATGCGCAGGCGGACGGAGTTGATATTCCAGGTGGCGATACGAAGCATGGGAGGTTTCTAGGCGGAGCGCGTCAGAAAGGCCCGGGGTTTTCGACCGGACCGCATCGGAAAATCCCCGTGGGGCGGCTGACAAAAAAGCGCCCGGCGAGGGGGCCGGGCGCCTTGAGGTCGTGTCTGTCGCGTCGTCGGGACGGGGATGAAATCCCGAGCGGTCAGGGCGACTTGCGCCTCCCTGTGTCCAAAGTGTCACGTGGGCGGAAAAAAGTCAAAGGGCCGCCGGGGCCCGGGTCCGTCCCTAGTTGCGGCCGGGACGCCGGGTCGGGTCGCGCAGCCGGAACAGGCTGGCGGCCAGGTTGGGCTCATTGACCAGCCGCGTCAGCTGGGTGCGGGTCCGTCCGCCCTGGGCGTCGGTGATCGTCCATTCCTGCAGCCGCAGCGGGCTGCCGGCGAAGGCCAGGATGACCGAGCCCTCATTGGGCTTGTCGGCGTCGCGGGCGGTGATGGCGAAGGCCCCTGAGGCCATCCGGGTGACGCGGTCGATCCGGACCCCCTGGTCGAGGCGCACATTGCGGGCCAGGAAGGTCGACAGGGGGGTGGCCCCCAGCGGCACCTGGCGGAAGACGTTCAGCCGCGGATCATAGCGTTTGACGTTATTGCCGTCGGACACGACCAGAAGGCCGGCCGGATCGGTATATTCGAACCGCATCCTGCCGGGGCGCTGCAGCCAGAATCGACCGGTGCGGCGCTGGCCGCCGGGCGCGGTCTCGACGAAATCGCCGCGGGCCGAGGTCAGGTTCTGCAGATAGGTCTGGGCCTGGGCCAGGACGGCACGGTCATCGGCCGAGAGGCCGGCCTGGGCGGCGGCGGGCAGGGCCGCGAGCGCCGCCAGGCTGGCGGTGCCGAGGGCGGCGGCCCCCAGGGTGAAGGCGCGGCGTGAAACGGTCATCAGTGTCTCCCGTTCGGGACGGTTGATTGGAACAGTCTATATGGGGGACCGGCTTGTCGAAGCCATGTCACCAGCCTGACCATATTCCGGCCGCCCGATGAAGCCTCGTTCATCGCTGACGGGTCCCGTGATGGCGTCTGGCGCGGTCCCGACCTGTGCCCTAAGACCGGAAGGAACAGGGAGTTCCGCGGGATGAATATGTCGACGCTTCGTAGCTGGGCCCTCATCGGCCTGATGGCGGCGACCCTGCCGGGCGTGGCCCTGGCCCAGGTCGAGGCGCGGACCCCCTACCGCCAGACCCCGGCGGTGCTGGCGCAACTCGCCGATGTGCCGATCCTGATGGATGCGCCAGGTCTGGCCGCAGATCGCACCGAATTCACCAGCCAGGCGGAGATGGAGGCCCATCTGCGCGGGCTGAAGGCGCGGGTCCCCGGCCTGTATCTCGGTTCGCTGGGACAGACGGCCGAGGGGCGTGACCTGCCGTGGCTGGTCTTCACCGCCGAGGGTCTGCAGGATCTGGCCGCGGTGCGCCGGCTGAACCGCCCGATCGTCTGGCTGATGGGCCAGCAGCACGGCAATGAACCGTCGGGCGGCGAGGCCATGCTGGCCCTGGCCTCGGCCCTGGCGGACGGTGAGCTGACACCGTTGCTGGACCGGATCACGGTGGTGGTGGTTCCGCGCATGAATCCGGACGGGGCCGCGGCCTTCACCCGCCGTACCGGGCTCGATTTCGATCTGAACCGCGACCATCTGCTGGCTACCCTGCCGGAAAGCCGCGCCGTCCAGGCGGCCATGACCCGGCTGCCGCCCGATGTGGTGGTCGACGCCCACGAATACGGGGCCTCCAGCCCGCTGCAGCGGTTCGGCCGGCTGAACGCCGCCGACCAGACCATTCTGGATGCGACCCATCCCGGCGTGCCCACGGGCGTCACCCGGCTGGCGCGCGCCACCTATCTGCCGGCCATGGAGGCGCGGCTGCGCGACGCCGGATTGAGTGCGTCGGTCTATCTCAGCGGCATGCCGGCGACCGGCCCGCTGGTCACCGGCGGCACGTCTCCGGGCATTTCGCGCAACTATTACGGCCTGACCGGGGCCGTCTCCTTCCTGCTGGAATCGCGCAACGGCGGCGGTCGCGAGGCCTATCAGCGCCGGGTCGCCAGCCATTATCTGGCCGCGGCGGGCCTGCTGGAGGCCGCGGCGCAGGACGGACCGCGCCTGCGGCGCGCCGTGGCGGCGTCGCGGCGATCCATGGCGGCCTCGCACGCCCCGCTGCCGGTCGCCTATGAGCCGCCCGTCCTGCCCGCCGTCCTGCCCCTGATGGATTCCGAGACGGGTGAGGCGAGTGTCGAGGCCATCGAGCTGCGCGATTCCCGCCAGTTGCAGGTGACTGAAACCCGGCCCCGTCCGCGCGGCTACCTGCTGGCCCCGGAAGCCCGTTCGGCGATCGAGGCGCTGGAGATCAAGGGCATCCATGTCTGTGCCGCGGCCGCGCAGACGGCGGCCACCGAGGCCTTCCACGTGACCCGGACCGAGCCGATCACCCGCCAGACGCGCGAGGCCAGCACCTTGACCGAGGCCCTTCAGGTGCGTCTGGAAGCCCGCGACGTCGCTGTGGGTAGCGACTGGATCTGGGTGCCGATGAACCAGCCGGGATCGTCGGTCATCGCCGCCTCGCTGGAGCCGGACTCGGTCGGCAGCCACATCCACGTCGGCCTGGTGCCGGTGGCCGA
>CAXBHG010000002.1:0-63229 GCA_963975385.1 uncultured Brevundimonas sp. | reverse complement strand
TCCCGCCGCATTTCCTGCATCAGAGCTGGCTGGACTACCTGTACTGGGACATCGAGCTCGAACCCTAGCGGTTCTTTCTGGTTGCCCGAGGGTGCGCAAATGCCCTTGTGGTGGGCAGGTTCAGGGTTCGTTCCTTTCCCGCCGATTTCCCCGATATCCTCCAAAATACCCCCCGCGTGGTGATCATGTGGTGACCAAAACGGGGGCTCAAATCCCGCTGCGGCGGGCAGGAGGCAAAATGTCTGGTGATCATGTGGTGACCAAAATCATCACTCTGAGACCCCCTCGGAGACCCCAAACCCAGGCGGGGGCTGACCCAGCGGCGACTAAACGTCTCACAAAGAGGGTAATTGAGGACCTGCCCGCCAGGGCGTCTCGCTACACCGTATGGGACGCCGACATGAAGGGTTTCGGGGTCCGGGTATCGTCAATTGGCAGGAAGGCCTTCGTCGTCCGCTATCGGACGGTCGGCGGCGCGGATCGGCTGATGGTGCTCGGAGCCCTGGGCGTATTCACGCCGGACGAAGCCCGGGAGAGAGCGCGGCTGATGCTGGCGGAAGCCGCGAAGGGTGGGGATCCCCAGGACGTCAAGATGGGCCACCGGCGCGAGATGACGGTCGCCGATCTGTGCGAGCTCTACATGGCCGAGGGCACGGCCCTGAAGAAACCGAGCACCCTTCAGATCGATCGGATCCGGATCGACCGGCACATCAAGCCCCGCATCGGGCGCATGAAGCTCAGCGACGTGAAGCGGGCCGACATCCAGCGACTCATGATCGACATCGGCGCCGGTAAGACCCGGGATGACGCCACGCCCCACACCCGGGGCGGCAAGCATGCGGCCGCCCGGACCGTGGGACTGCTCGGCGGCATCTTTACCTTCGCCATGGATCGCGACCTGATCGACGTCCATCCGACGCGGGGTGTGAAGCGGTACAGGGACAACCGGCGCGAACGCTACCTGTCGCCCAAGGAGATGGCGCGCCTGGGCGATGTCCTGAACCAGATGGAACGGGATGGCGGGGATCCTCGCCACATCAACATCATCCGCCTCCTGCTGCTCACCGGCGCCCGCAAGAACGAGATCGCACACCTCCGCTGGTCAGAGGTCGATCTGGAGCGTGGCCTGCTCCGGTTGAAGGACTCCAAGACCGGGCCGAAATCGATCCGCCTCGGCGCTCCGGCGGTCAGGCTGTTCGCCGGCCTTCTTGAGAACGAGAGCGCCTACGTTTTCCCGGACAGGCGCAATCCGAAGCGGCCGGTCGCCAACCTGGACTGGGCCTGGGTGACGATCCGCGCGCGCGCCGGGATGGAGGATGTGCGTATCCATGATCTGCGGCACAGTTTTGCGAGCGCTGGCCTGGCCGGCGGCGAGGGGCTGCCGCTGATCGGAAAGTTGCTGGGTCACAGCCACATCAGCACGACCAGTCGGTACGCTCACCTCGCTGACGATCCGCTCAAGGCTGCGGCGGACCGGATCAGCGAGCTGGTCGCGAGGAATCTGCTGCCCGCCCTTGTGGAAGACGCGGCTTCGGACTTCCGTCCTTGAGCTCGGCGTCCGAAATCGGCATGCGGATCCGGGGCCCCCACGGACCGGAGGACGACTGGTTCCCGCGTCCATTCAATGTTACAAATCCTCGGATATTACCTTCTACCCTCCGAGGATTTGGATTTATGGCGATCCGGCTCACCAACCGCGAGCTTGCCCTCAAGACGTTCGAGGGACGCAGCATGATGCGGCTCACCGATCTGCGAACAGTCGGGGTCACCAGCGTCACCCTGCGTCGCATGCAGGACGCCGGCGAGATCGTGAAATTGGGGCGCGGCGTCTATCAGATCGCCGATGCCGACTACACCGCTGAGCACACCCTGGCCGAAGCCGCGCTGCGCGTTCCGAACGGCGTCGTCTGTCTGGTCTCCGCCCTCGCTTACCACGGCTTGACCGACCAGATGCCGTCGAAGGTGTGGATGGCGATCGGCCACAAAGCCTGGGCGCCCAAGACATCCTCGCCACCTCTGCGGATCGTGCGCTTCGCCGATGATCTTCTGACCGACGGCGTCGACACCGTCGTCATCGAAGATGTGGGCGTTCGCATCTTCGGCGTCGCCAAGACCATCGCCGACAGCTTCCGCCATCGCCGCTCCGTCGGCCTGGCAGTCGCCCTTGAAGGTCTTCAGGAAGCGCTGCGCCAGCGAAAAGCCACCGCCTCTGAAATCCTCGCCGCTGCGGACCGCGGCCGGGTGGGCACCGTCGTTCGTCCCTATCTGACGGCGATGACCGCCAATGGTTGAGCCCGTCCAGAACATGGGCGCCTCGGTGCGGGCTCGGCTGCTGAATCTCTCCCGCTCGACCGGGCGACCCTTCGAAACCCTTCTGGTTCACTATGCGCTGGAGCGGCTTCTCTATCGATTGACCCGGACCGAACACGCCGAGCGCTTCGTGCTCAAGGGCGCCCTGCTGCTGATGACCTGGCTCGAAATTCCTCTTCGGGCCACGCGCGACGTCGACTTCCTTGGCTTCGGCGAACCCAGCCCCGAGGGAATGCTTCAGGTCTTCCGGGAAGTCCTGGCGGTCGAGGAGAACGATGGCGTGGTCTTCGACGTGGAGGGCCTGAAGGTCGACCGGATTCGCGAGGAGGTCGCCTACGGCGGCCTGCGCCTGCAGACGGCAGCCGTCATCGACAAGGCCCGGGTAAAGGTCACGATCGACATCGGCTTCGGCGATGCCACCGAGCCCGGCATCGAGGAGATGGATTACCCCGTGCTGCTTGACCTGCCGGCGCCCCGCTTGCGGGCCTATGCCCGTGAGACCGTCATCGCCGAGAAGTTCCAGGCCATGGTCGATCTCGGTCGGGCCAATACCCGCCTCAAGGACTTCTACGACATTTGGGTCCTGAGCCGTCTATTCGCCTTCGACGACGACCGGCTGGCCCGAGCCATCGCCGCGACGTTCGCCCGCCGAGAAACGGCGATTCCTGCGGAGCCGCCTGACGCATTGACGCCCAGTTTCTCTGGAGATCCGGAAAAGCAGGCGCAGTGGCGTGCCTTCCTCGAGAACGCCGGTGAAGACCCTGGCACCTTGGACGACGTGGTCGCCGCTCTCACCACCTTCATCATGCCGCATGTCCGATCCGCAGCCCAACTTGGCTAAGGTGTCTTTGTCTTAGTCCGAGCGACGGTTGTGTTCGTCTGCTTTTGGAAGACGGACTCCAATCACTTGCGCACCATGCCATCGCATCGTCAGGGAAGTGAGGCTGCTGTCGTGATTGGTTCAACTACATCGACCGCACTAAACTGAGAAATCAGCGATGTTAGCTCGTCGATTTGTTTTTGGAGATCACGAAGGCGGACTCGGAGGGCGGCGGAAACCTTCTGGTCGAGATTTTCACCATCTTTCGAATCGATCAGGATGGATTTGATCTGTTCAATCGGCGTTCCGGCCCTCCGGAGCGCCACGATGGATTCGAGGGTGCTTCGGGTGTCGGGGCAGTAGATTCTCGCGCCTGCTCGGGTGCGTTCGGGCGTGATCAATCTCAAGTCTTCGTAATGGCGGATCGCTCGTGGCGTGGTGCCGAGACGTCTCGCGAGCTCGGTGATCCGAATTCGATCTACTCCGTCGAAGGCCACGTTCCGCCGGAGCTCTGGCTTCGTCCGCAAGCTCCGCATCATGCCGTCAGGGCTCATCCCTATCTCAACCTTTCACAGCCGACCATGGCCCTTGCCGTGCGAGTATCTATCTGGATCCACAGCGTAATTCATTGCCAGCTCTGCCCTTCAGGCCAGCTCGACCGCCACGGCCACGGCCTCGCCGCCGCCGATGCACAGGGACGCCATCCCCTTGGACTTGCCCCGGTTCTGGAGCGCCGAGATCAGGGTGGTCAGGACCCGCGCGCCGGAGGCGCCGATAGGGTGGCCCAGCGCCGTCGCGCCGCCGTTCACGTTCAGTTTCGCGTGGTCGATGGCCATCTCCTGCATGGCGATCATGGGGACGACGGCGAAGGCCTCGTTGATCTCCCACAGGTCGACGTCCTCGACCGACCATCCGGCCTTCTTCAGCGCCTTCTGCATGGCGGGAACCGGGGCGGTGGTGAACAGGCCCGGCTCATGGGCGTGGGCGGCGTGCGACACGATGCGGGCGACGATGGGCAGGTTCAGCGCTCTGGCCACGCTCTCGCGCGTCATGACGAGGGCGGCGGCGCCGTCACTGATCGAAGAGGCGTTGGCGGCGGTGATCGTGCCGTCCTTGGAGAAGGCGGGCTTCAGGGTCGGGATCTTCTCCGGCATGGCCTTGCCGGGCTGTTCGTCCTCGGTGACCGTGACGGTTCCCTTGCGGCCCGAGACCTCGACGGGCGTGATCTCGGCCTTGAAGACGCCGCTCTCGATGGCCTTCAGCGCGCGGCTCAGGCTCTCAAGGGCGTAGGCGTCCTGCTGCTCGCGCGTGAACTGATAGGTCCGGGCCGAGTCCTCGGCGAAATTCCCCATCAGCTTGCCGGGCGTGTAGGCGTCCTCCAGCCCATCCATATACATGCTGTCGACGATGACATCGTGGCCGATGCGCGCGCCGCCGCGGTGCTTGTTCATCAGGTAGGGGGCGCCGGTCATCGACTCCATGCCGCCCGCGACGATGACGTCGGCCGAACCGGCGTGGAGGGCGTCACTGGCCATCATCACGGCCTGCAGGCCCGAGCCGCACATCTTGTTCACGGCCGTCGCCTCGACATGCTGGCCGAGGCCGGCGCCGATGGCCGCCTGACGCGCCGGGGCCTGACCGAGGCCGGCCGGCAGGACGCAGCCCATGTAGATCTGCTCGACCTTCTGCGGCGGCACGCCCGCGCGCTCGACCGCCGCCCGGACCGCCGTGGCGCCCAGTTCGGTCGCCTTCACGCCATTGAAGACCCCCTGGAAGCCGCCCATGGGCGTGCGGGCGAAGGCGACGATGACGACGGGATCGGACATGGAATTGTTCTTCTTGGATCAGCTGACTCAGGAGCCGCGGAAGTTTGGGGTGGTCTTGCTCAGGAATGCCTGAAGTGCGGCTCGGTGATCTTCGCTGGCAAGAAGAACCGGGCCCACGTCCATCTCCAAGGCCTTGGCGTCATCGAGCGACTCCGGCGGCGAGGCGAGGGCGCTTTTTATGGAGACAAGGCTCAGGGGTGCCAGACGCGCCAAGCGGTCCGCTGTTTCGCGAGCCATGGCGAGGGCCTCGCCCGTTTCGGCGACGAAATCGACGAGGCCCATGTTCAGTCCTGCTTCGGCGGAGACAGGCTCAACGAGCATCAGCATTCGCCGCGCAGCGCCAAGGCCAACGCGGCGTTCCAGGGAGTGGAGAATGCCCATGTCGGGAAACAGTCCGACCTTGGCGAACGACGCGGCAAGCCGCGCTCCGCGAGCGGCCACTATGAAGTCGGCGGCGCAGGCCAGTGACAAGCCGGCGCCGGCTGCGTCGCCCTCGACAGCAACAATGACGGGCTGGGGTGCACTAACGATCGCCTCGATGGGGTCGTGCAGGGAGCGGAAACGCTCTCTCGCGGCAGCGGGTGATCGATCAATCGACCCCGCTCGCTTGAGATCAGCTCCCGAGCAGAAATGACCGTCGTGACCGGTGAGGATTATGGCCCGAATCTGCGGGTCGCCAGCCAGGGCGTTCACAGCTTCGGTCAGCCGCTGCCGCATCTCCGGATAGAAGGCATTGCGACGTCCCGGATTGCTGAGCGTGATGACAGCCCAGCGCTCTTCGATCCCCACATGAACGCCATCGACGAACTCCAACTGCGTCGCTCCCGCTCTTGGTTCGGTCACGCCATCCGCTCGATGATCGTGACGTTGGCCATGCCGCCACCCTCGCACATTGTCTGCAGGCCGTAGCGACCGTTGCGGCGCTTCAGATTGTTGAGAAGCGTAGCCATCAGCTTTGTGCCGGAAGCACCGAGCGGATGACCCAGGGAGATCGCTCCGCCGCTGACGTTCAGCCGTTCCGGATCTGCGCCGGTCGCCTTTAGCCAGGCGAGGGGTATCGAGGCGAAGGCCTCGTTGACCTCGTAAAGATCGATGTCGTTGATCGACAGACCGCTTCGCGCCAGAGCGCGCTCTGTCGCTGCCAAGGGCGCTTCGAGCATGATCACGGGATCGCCGCCCAGCACGGTCATGTGGTGAATTCGAGCCAAGGGCTGCAGGCCAAAACGTTTGAGACCACGCTCATTGACGACCATCACGGCCGACGCTCCGTCACAGATCTGGCTGGAGGTTGCGGCGGTGAGGCGACCGCCGTCGAGCAACAATTTGACCTGGGCCATACCGTCCAGGCTGGCATCGAACCGTATGCCTTCGTCGGCGGTGTGATCGAGGGTTTCGCCGTCGGGTGAGGTCACACGGATCGGCACGATCTCATCGCTGAAGAAGCGCGCTTGCGTGGCGGCTGCGGCCCGTCGGTGACTTTCGTAGCCGAAGGCGTCGAGTTGCTCCCGTGTGAAGCCGTGCTTGCGGGCAATCGCCTCAGCTCCAGCGAACTGGCTGAACTGAACGCCTGGATAGCGATCAGCCATGGCCTGCCCCTTCGACGTTCCGAAACCGTTCTGAAAAGGGAGTGTTGAGGGAAGACCCATCGGCACGCGGCTCATGCTCTCGACACCGCCGGCGATGACAACGTCCATGGTTCCCGACATGACGGCCTGGACCGCGAAATGCAGTGCCTGCTGGGATGATCCGCACTGTCGATCGACCGAAGTCGCTGGAACGCTTTCTGGCAGTCTCGAGGACAGGACGACGTTACGCGCAACGTTTGACGACTGCTCCCCCGCTTGGCTCACGCAGCCGAAGATCAGATCCTCGATCTGGTCGGGATCGACACCGGTCCGATCGAGCAGGGCATTTATGACCTGACCGCCAAGATCGGCGGGATGGACGTCCTTGAGGCGTCCGCCCCTGCGTCCGCCGGCGGTTCGTGCGGCGGCGACGATATAGGCTTCGGCCATGATCAGGCTCCGGGCTGGGGTGGGGAGGAGGGCAGGCGGCGGCGCAGCAACATCTCCTGGGCGGTCGATGCCACCAGTAGGCCGTTCCGATCGAAGACTCGTCCGAAGGTCAGGCCGCGGCCGGCGCCGGCCCACGGGCTTTCAATCTCGTGCCACAGCCATTCGCCTGCCACGGCGGGCTCATGAAACCAGATGGTGTGATCGAGGCTGACAGCCATTAAATTGGTGTCGTAGGGAGAATTGGCATGGGGCAGGCTCGAGCCAGCCGGCATCAGGAAATCCGACAGGAAGGCCGTCGCGACGGCATCGGGAATCGAACCGGTCTCGCAAACCGCCCGGACCCAGAACTTGGCCGAAGGTGCGCTTCGCTCAAGGAGGAAACCTTCCGGATTGAGGATACGCGCCTCCAGTCCGCGGAGGCGGGTGAGGGGCGCGATCTGGTCCGCCGGCAACCGGTCGGTCCAGTCGACGGCGAGCTCTTCCAGAGACCGCAGACTCGACGGTTCCGGGGGCGGCTCACGCCAGGTCGCACTGTGGCTGAACCCCGATTCGGCGCTCTGAAAGGACACGAGCGCTTCGAACAGGGACTGTCCGCCTTGCCGTCCAACGACATGGCGGGTTGAGAAACTTCGCCCCTCCCGAAGAGACGTGACCGAGTAGTCGACCGGCAGAGCAGGATTGCCGGCCTTGAGGAAGGTGGCGTGCAGAGAAGTAGGCGCCCGGTCCTTTGCAGTGGCGGAGGTCGCTGCGAGAGCCTGGCCGAGGAAGCTTCCGCCGAAGATGACGCCCGAGGGATTGGCCTGATGCGATGTGGCGCGAAAGAGGTTCCACGCCATCGGCTCCACGCGAAGAACGTCTTGCAACCCGCCGCCGGCTTGACTAGCCGCGCTCATTCGCGCGGCAGCCTCAGCAAGTTGGCGATGTTGCTCCGCTGGATGGCCGAGGAGCCGCCGAAGATCGGCAGAACGAGTGCATCGCGGACATAGCGCTCCATGCTGAAACCATGAGCGTAGCCGTAGGCGCCCATGATGGTCTGACAATCCAGCGCGATCCCCCGGATCGTCTCCGCCAGATAGAGTTTAGTCATCGAGGTTTGGACGGCGCTTGGCTCACCCCGCCGGACGAGATCAGCGGCATGCGTCAGCATCAGGCGGCACGTCTGGAGCCGTGTCTTCACGTCAGCCAACTGGTGCCGAACCGCCTGATGCCCGCAGATCCGTTTGCCGAATTGCACCCGCTCCTGGCTGTAGGCCCAGGCCTCTTCGACCATGGCCTCAGCCAGTCCCATGGCCATGGCTGATGGCTGCAGCTTCTCGACCTCAAGCGTCGGGCCGGCCAGTTGGCTCCAGCCCTGATTCCAGCCTGCCTCCTCGCCCATCACTTCCGAGATGGAAATCTCGACATTGTCGAAATTCACGTCGTTGGTCGGGACGCCGCGGATGCCCATGGTGTCCGTCGTCGTCATGCTGACGCCCGGCGCATCTCGGGGAATCAGGACGAAGGAGAGGTTGCGGTGGCGATCCTCCACCGGTCCGCTGCGGACCAAGGCATAGATGTAGTCCGCAAACTCGGCCCCGGAACACCAGCGCTTCACGCCATTGATCACGATCTTGTCGCCTGTGCGTTCAGCCCGGGTCCGGACCATTGCGAGATCGGCTCCAACGTCAGGCTCCGACAGTCCCAAGGCGAATAACATTCGGCCTTCGGCGACCCGGGGCAGGAACCTTTGCTTTTGCGCTTCTGTCCCAAGTTCCGACAGGTTCAGACCCGCATAGCTGACGCACATGACGTAGAGGCCCGCCAGCGCCATGCTTCGACGCGCCAGTTCCTCTACGACCATCAGGAGGGCAGGCACGTCCTTGCCAGATCCGCCGTAAACCTCGTCCACCGAAAGGCCGCAGGCACCGAGTTCGGCCAAGGCCAGGATAAGGTCGGGCGGAAGGCGATCCGAGCGGTCCCATTCGGCGCATTGTTCGGGGGAGGCGATGTCGTCGAGAAGGCGACGCAGGCTCTCGCGGAGCATCAGGACTTCTGGCGAAAGCAGCTCAGTCATGGTCTCATCCTCCTTCGGGTGGGCTTATTGTTCGCGCGCCCTTGCCTTGCGGCCCTCTTGGCCAATAAAACTAACGAACGTTTGGCAGGTGTAAATAGGCGAGGTCATGATTCCATCGGCTTTCGACAAGCTTTCGGTCCCGGCGATCGCTTCCCCAATGTTTCTGGTCTCGGGGCCTGATCTTGTCATAGCGTCCTGTAGAGGTGGCGTCGCGGGCACCTTTCCGGCCCTCAATCAACGCAGCAGCGAGGGCTATGAAGAGTGGCTTGAAACCATCGCGGCGGCGCTGTCCCCGGCCGACGCGCCGTTCGGGGTCAATATGATCGTTCACCGATCCAACCCGCGCCTAGCGGTGGACCTGGAACTCACCGTCAAGCATCGCGTGCCGTTCGTGATCACTTCTCTCGGCGCGGTGCCCGACGTTGTCGAGGCGGTCCATAGCTACGGAGGCTTGGTGTTCCATGACGTCATCAGCGTGCGTCATGCGCAGAAGGCGGTCGAGGCGGGGGTCGACGGCATTATCGCCGTTGCCGCCGGCGCCGGCGGTCACGCGGGAACCGTCAGTCCCTTCGCCCTGATCTCCGAGATCCGACCCCTGTTCGACGGCTGCCTGATCCTCTCGGGCGCGATGAACACCGGTCGCGACATCGCGGCAGCCCGGATGATGGGCGCGGACCTCGCCTATCTCGGAACACGCTTCCTCGCCACCGCGGAAAGCCTCGCCTCCGACGCCCAGAAGGCGATGGTGGTGGGGGCTAAGGCCTCAGACGTTCTCTACACGCCTCACATCAGCGGCGTCGCTGCGAACTTCCTCAAGCCGAGCCTTCTCGCCGCCGGATTGGACCCCGATCATCTCGTCCCGCACGGCGCGCTCGACATGCAAAACGAGGCCAAGGCCTGGAAGTCGCTATGGTCAGCCGGACAAGGCGTGGGCGGGGTTTTCGACGTCCCATCAACAGCAGAACTCTGCGAGCGATTGGTAGCGGAATACCGGGACGCAATCCACGACTTCGCACGATCGGCCTCAGCGCCTTTCGCTCGACCGATCCGGGATGTCGCAGCATGAGCGAGGCGGTCCTTTATGCCGTCGAGGAGGGCGTCGCTTCGGTTCGCTTCAACCGTCCCGACCGTCTCAATGCTATCGACGTCGAACTTGCCGAAGCGTTCGAACAAGCGATCGACCGGGCCATAGGCGATCCGACGGTGCGCGTGGTGTTGATCTCGGGCGAAGGACGCGCCTTTGTCGCAGGGGGCGACCTGGCCTACTTTCACGCGGCGGGCGATGCTGCGGGCGAGGCGTCCCGTCGTCTGATCGGCCCAATGCACGCGGCGATCCTCAGGTTATCCGAAAGCCGGCTGATCAGCGTGGCGGCCCTGCATGGCGCGGTGGCGGGGGGAGGGATGAGCGTCGCCCTGTCGACCGACCTGGCCGTGGCTGCCGACAATGCCGTATTCAACATGGCCTACGTCAACGTCGCCGCCAGCCCGGACTGTTCGGGCTCGTGGCACCTCGTCCGGCTTGTCGGTTTACGAAAGGCTATGCAGATCGCGCTGCTGTCGGACTCAATCGCCGCTCCCGAGGCGCTCGCGCTGGGACTGGTCAATCAAGTGGTTACGCCCGAGGCCCTGCAGGCCACGGCATCCGCGCTGGCGCGCCGGCTGGCGCGCGGAGCATCGGCAGCCTTGGCGCGCACCAAGGTCTTGTTGCGTCAGGCCGGATCGGCCAGCCTCAGCCAGCAGCTCGACGCGGAGGCTGAGAGTTTCGCCGCGTCCGCAACAACCTCCGATTTTCGCGAAGCCTTGGCCGCCTTCTTCGAAAAGCGCCGTCCGCAATTCGAATAAATTCTAACAAACGATAGACAGTTTCTGCATGCGTCTCTACCGTGTTGGAAACGTCGCGACAGATGACGCGGAGGATCACACGATGGACAGATTTCCGCGCGGTGCGACGGCGATCGTCGGCGCCGCCACCTTCGGGGTCGGGGAGGCTCCGGGCCTGAAACCCAACGACATGGCGGCGCTCGCCGGTCGCGCAGCTCTTGAGCAGGCCGGGATCGCCCTCTCGGAGGTGGACGGGCTGTTCGTCTGCACATCCAACGACGCCCTGTCCGGTTTAGGCGTATCCGAATATCTGGGCATTCGGCCTCGCATAACCGACAACAACAGAACCGGCGGCTCTGCCTTTATGAGCCACGCGGTTGTCGCAGCCTTGGCCTTGGAGGCGGGGTATTGTGACGTTGCCCTGATCGTGCACGCCAGCAATCAGCGGACAGGCGGCGGCGGACTGGTGTCGATGCGGCAAGCCTCGCCTTACGAGACGCCTTATCGCCCGTTGAACCCGCTATCGTCCTACGCTCTCGCTGCGTCGCGGCACATGTACCAGTACGGCACCACGCGCGAGCAGCTCGCGGCGGTCGCCGTTTCGGCTCGACAATGGGCCAATCTCAATCCTGAAGCCTCCGCGCGCGGTCCGCTCAGCATCGAAGACGTACTGGCTTCGCGCATGGTCTCCACCCCACTCACGGTGAGGGACTGTTGCCTGATTACGGACGGTGCCGCGGCGGTCGTCATGACGAGAGCCGACCGGGCCAAGGACCACGCGGCCAAGCCGGCCTATCTGCTCGGTGGGGCGGCGGCCACCTGGCACGCCGACATCGCCTCGATGCCCGATCTGACGGTGACCGCCGCATCGGAATCGGGACGTCGCGCCTACGCTATGGCAGGTGTTGGCCCTGGTGATGTTGATGTGGTGCAGGTCTATGACGCGTTCACCATCAACACGATCCTGTTCCTTGAGGATCTCGGCTTCTGTCCCAAGGGCGAGGGCGGAGCCTTTGTAGCCAGTGGCGCCATCGCCCCAGGGGGAAACCTGCCGGTGAACACAAACGGCGGCGGCCTCTCCTATGCTCATCCGGGCATGTATGGGCTGCTCGCCATGGTCGAGGCGGTGCGGCAGCTTCGCGGCGAGGCCGGCGACAGACAGATACCGGGCGCGAGCATCGCGCTCGCTCACGGCAATGGCGGGACCTTGTCCAGCCAGGCGACACTCATTCTTGGTGGAGACGCCTCGCTCTAGCGCGAGGACGAAGGGGAGCAAACATGCGTTTCGAAGACTATCAGTCGATCACGTTTGAACGACGCGGCCGGGTTCTGACCGCGACACTCAACGTGCCGGATCAGATGAACGCCATCGCAGGCCGGCTGCATACCGAGCTGGCCAATCTGTTTCCTGACGTCGCCGCTGATCCGGACAGCGACATCCTCGTCCTCACCGGCGCTGGACGGGCGTTCAGCGCCGGCGGAGATCTGGCTCATATCGAGAAGATGCGGCAGGACCCCCACGGATTTTCTGAAGCTATCCGCGAAGCCAAACGGATCGTCTTCGGTGCGCTCGATTGCGACAAGCCGGTCATCGCCAAGATGAACGGCGACGCGATCGGCCTTGGCGCCACTGTGGCCCTTTTCTGCGACATCATTTTCGCCGCCGATACGGCCCGGATCGGTGATCCTCACGTCAAGATCGGGCTGGTGGCCGGCGACGGCGGCGCGATCATCTGGCCGCAGATGATCGGCTACGCCCGCGCCAAACATTACCTCCTCACCGGCGACCTGATCCCGGCCCCCGAGGCGGCGGCCATGGGCCTGATCAACTTCTCGCTGCCGGCCGAAGAGCTCGATGCGGCCGTCGACGCCTATGCCGACAAACTGGCTCGGGGGGCGACCAAGGCCATCCGCTGGTCCAAGGTCACCGCCAACATCGGACTGAAGCAACTCGCTCATCAGATGATGGATGTCGGCATGGCCTACGAGGCGATGGCGAGCGCCACCGACGATCATGCCGAGGCGATCGCGTCCATGCGCGAACGCCGCAAGCCGAACTTCACGGGGCGCTGAGGTGGACATGACAGTACAAGCTGGGGCGCTTCTGAATCCCATGTCCCTGGAAGGCCGGACGGTGATGATCACCGGCGCTGGACAGGGCATCGGGCGGGCTATAGCCGAACAGGCTCAAGGCCTGGGGGCAAGCCTTGCCCTCATCGACCTCAACCCCGACAGTCTGTCCGACGTCCAGAAGGCATTGGGTGAGGATCAGGTCGCCACCTATGTCGGCGACGTCTCCGATCCGGCGTTCGTTGAGACGGCGGTAGCCGGCGCTCTCGAGCGGTTCGGCGCGGTGCACGGTCTGGTCAACAATGCCGGCATCACGCGCCCAGCCCTGATCGAAAAGATGACGCTGGCCGACTGGCAAGCGGTCATCAATGTCCACCTGACCGGCGCATTCCTCTTCACCCAGGCAGTGGGTCGAAACATGGTCGAGCGCGCCAAGGCGGGCGAAGCGAACCCAGGTGCAATCGTCAACATCGCCTCTGACGCGGGCGTCCAGGGAACGTTCGGTCAGATCAACTATGGAGCCGCCAAGGCCGGGATGATCGGCGCCTCGATGAGCGCCGCACGCGAATGGGCCAAGTATGGAATCCGCGTGAATTCCGTGGCCTTCGGCGTCGTCGAAACGCCCATGACCGAGGTGGTCCGAAGCGATAAATTCCGTGATACCTACCTGGCGCGCATTCCGCTCGGCCGGTTTACCCGACCCGAGGAGGCCGCATCCCCGGTTTGTTTCCTTTTGTCGGAGGCGGCTTCCTACGTCACCGGTCAGAGACTGTCGGTGAACGGCGGCTTTCATATGGGGGCCTGAGCCATGCGCTATGGCGAGGCGACGCTGAGGGAGATGATCGACCGGAATGCCATCTGGTATGGCGACCGCCCGGCCTTCGTCCTTGGCGATACGCGGATCACCCACGGCACGTTCAGGGCGCAGGCCTTCCGCTTGGCCTCGGCGCTCAACCTTCGGGGGATGCGCACCCAGGATCGGGTCAGCATCCTGTCGATGAACTCCATCGAGTTCTGCGTCGCCTATGGCGCATGTGAGGCCTTCGGCTTCGTCGCGGCGACCGTGAACTTCCGTCTGGCGGGTGCGGAGATGCTGCACATCATCAACGACAGCATGTCCCGCGTCCTGATCTTCGAAGCCGCCTACCTCGACCTTATCGAAGGGCTCAGGCCGCACCTGGAGACGATCGAGCATTTCGTGGTCATCGGTGCGACCCGGGTTCCCGACTGGGCGTCCGACTGGGTCGATGTTCTGAACGAAGGTGATCCCGCGGGACCGGACCTGCCCCTGCCTGGCGCTCTGGATCTCGTCTATCTGATCTACACCAGCGGGACGACGGGCCGGTCCAAGGGCTGCATGCTTGACCACTACGCCGAAACCGCCACCGGACAGATCATCGCCGCCGCCATGCAGCTAGGCGTTGCCGACCGCACCCTTCTGATGATGCCGCTGTTTCACATCGGGGCCAAGGCGATTGCCCTAGCGCAACAGTGGGTTGGAGGGACCGTCCATCTGCACCGCGCCTTCGATCCGGCAGCAATCTGCGCCACAATTGAAGCCGAGAAGATTACCGCCACTCATATGGCGCCGACCCTGGTCCAAGCCTTGCTGGAGGCTCCGGAGCGCGAGCGGCATGACCTGTCATCGCTCAGGACACTGCTCTACAGCGCGGCGGCCATGCCGCCATCCCTGCTGCGACGGGCGCTCGAGGCCTTCGGTCCCATCTTCCAACAGATGTACGGTCAGACGGAGGGCATTGGCACCCTGTTGCCCGTGACCGCTCACGAGGTGGACGAAAGCGGAGCCCCACACCGGCATCTCAACTCCGTCGGGCACCCGTTCATCGGCTGCGAGGTGTCCATCCGCGACCACGAAGAAAGATCTTTGCCGGCTGGAGAAGTGGGCGAGATTTGCATCCGGGGGCCGGTGGTGATGCAGGGATATTGGAACAACAGTCCCGCCACGCTTGAGACGCTTCGGGACGGATGGCTGCATACCGGCGACGTCGGATATCTTGACGCCGAGGGCTACGCCTTCCTGGTCGACAGGAAGAAGGACGTGATCATCTCGGGCGGGGAGAACATCTATTCCCGCGAGGTGGAGGACGCGATCCTCTCCCACCCCTCCGTCGCCGCCGTCGCGGTTATCGGAACGCCGGACGTCAAATGGGGCGAAGCCGTCACCGCTGTGGTGGTGCTGCGCGCCGGTTCGAGCCTGACCGAAGCCGACCTGGTCGCCCACTGTCGAACGCTTATCGCCGGCTACAAACGCCCGCGCCGGACAATCTTCAGCGACAGCCTTCCGCTCCTTCCCAGCGGAAAGATCAACAAGCCCGCTCTGCGGGTCGCTCATACCGCACCGGAGTTCACCGCATGACTCGCGATCCACGCTACGAAACTGGGGTCGCCCTCGTCGTTGGCGGCGGCGGAGGTGTCGGCGGGGCCGTCGCCCGATCGCTGGCGCGCGACGGCGCTGACGTCGCCCTTACCTATCGCAGCAGTCGCGACAGCGCCGAAGGCGTCGCGCGAGACATCGAGGCCCAAGGTCGCAAAGCGGCTCTAAACCAACTGGATCTCACGGACATGGACGCTGTCAAACGGACCGTGGACGAGATCGCCGAGGCTGAAGGCGGCATCCATACGGTCGTCTATGCAGCAGGCCCCATGCTGCCCTTCAAATACATGTCAGCTGTCGAGCCTCGCGAGTTTGCCGACTTCCTGAACAATGACACCGTGGCCTTCTTCACCCTGATGCACGCTGCAATCCCGCACCTCCGTGAGAGCAAGGGCTCGGTCGTCGCCATTCACACGACCGGCCTTTATCGATGGCCTCACAAGGACGGTCTCTCGGTGGTGCCGAAGGCTGGCGTGGAGTCTTTGCTCAAGGGTCTCGCCAAGGAAGAGGGTCGGTTCGGGGTCCGGTTCAACGGCGTCGCCCTGGGCGTCCTCGACGGAGGACTGTTCGACAAGATGGTCGATGCCGGTCAGATCAACCAGCGCTTCATCGATACGACGATCGCGGCTGTTCCGCTTGGTCGTCTGGGTCGGCTCGATGAAGTCGCGGATGCTGCGGCCTATCTGGCGTCGTCACGGGCGGGCTATGTGACCGGCAACAGCATCGTCGTCGACGGCGGCTTCCACCTGTAGTCAGTGGAAGCTGCGGCCGCCATCCACGGCCAGAGCAACACCGGTGATGAAGCCGCTCTGGGTCCCCAAAAGGAAGGCGATCGCCTCGGCGATTTCTTCAGGCTGGCCGAGCCGCTGGAGGGCATAGCCCGCCTTGATCGTGGAGATCGCCGCAGCGTCGGTCCCCGTTATGGCTTCAAACATCGGGGTGTCGACCACGCCGGGACAGACCGCGTTGACCCGAACGGCTGGCGCGAGCTCTCTTGCGAGCGATTTGCTCAGCATCACCACCCCGGCCTTAGTGGCGCCGTAAGCAGCGCCGGCGAACGAGGGTGTCAGGCCGCTGGCCGAAGCGAGGTTGACGATCGATCCCTCGCCGGATGCGCGGAGGAGGGGAGCGGCCGCGCGACAGAAGAGGAAAACGCCCGTCATATTGGTGTCGATTAGGCGTCGCCATTCATCGAGGCTGGTGTCCTCAAGGCGATTGACGGTGGCGACGCCGGCGCAGTTCACCAGACCATCCAACCCATTCAGGGCCGCGTGCGCCCCCGCCACCGTCGCCGTCACCGCCGTCTCGTCCCTGACATCGGCCGTCATTGACCAGGCGCCGAGCTCCGAGGCGACCGCAGCGACCCCGTCGCTGAAATCCGTCAGCGCGAGCGACGCTCCCAGGCGGGCCAACAAACGTGCCGTCGCCGCGCCGATGCCGGAGGCGGCTCCCGTGACAAGGATACGCCTGCCGGCGAACGAAGGCTCCGTCATGATGCGGACTCCAGGCCGTCCAGGCTGTCGGTCACCCAGGCCCAGAGATCGGTCGCACCGTCGCCCGCGATACTCCCCCCGAGGGCGCGACCCCAGGCGTGTTCGCCACCGGCTTGATCGCGCCAGCGCCAGAGCGCTCGCGTAAGCCGATGAAGGTCATGCTCCTCCGTCACGCCGATGGCGCCGTGGATCTGATGGGCTAAGGCAGCCCCCGCCGTGGCAGCCCGGGACGTCCGGCTCTTGGCGACGGCGGCCGCAAGCCCAGGGCTCCTGCTGAAGCGGCGCAGGCCGAAATCTGCGGCGGCTCCGGCGGCAGCTGTCTCCATGGCGAGCTCTGCCGCCAGATGCTGCACGGCCTGGAACTTTGCGATCGGCCTGCCGAATTGGGTTCGGGTCGTCGCATAATCGATACTCAGCGACAGGGCCGCATCCAGCGCGCCCGAGATCTGGGCGCCGAGGAGAACGGCGAGCGCGGCCCGCAGCCTGTCCGGCTGCAGAGACCCCTGTCGCACGCGCGAGCGGGCAGGATCGAAGAGCGCAACTTCATCCTCGTTGTGTCCGCTGACGACGACGCGCCAAGTGGTGGGCCGTTCGGCGAGAACCCCCAACGATTCCGCCTCAAGCTGAAGCGGACCGTCCGGTAAGGGAATGCCCGACTGGTCGAGGGCCCAGGCGGCGAGAAGGGTGGACGCAAGATCGACAGGAGCCGCGGCGGCGCCCCATTCGCGCAAGGCCTCGCCGAGGTCTGACCAGTCCAGGCCGTGGCCGCCGGCGCCATCTGCGACCAAGGCGCGTTCAAGGCCCAGTTCGTCCAACATTGGCCAAATCAGGTCGGGGTCCGCGTTCTTCGGCAGAGCCTCCACGAGTTTGCGGACCTGTTCGCCGAGGACGGATTGAACGGTGTCGCTCATCGCAGACCCAGCCCCCGGGCCACGAGGCCAAGCATGATTTCACGCGTCCCGCCGCGCAGGGAGTAGGTAGGCGCCAGTTCAACGGTCGACTGCAAAAGCGCAGCAAGATCCGGATCGACGGCGGCGCGAGATGACCCGTCCAGAACGGCGCGAGCGACCTCTGGAATGGACTGTTCGAAGGTCACGCCGAGCTCCTTGAGCACTGCTGCTTCCCGGTCCGGCACCTCGCCGCGCGCCAAGGCGCCCGCTACGGACAGGGACATCTCGCGAAGGACCACAAGCTGGGCGGTGGCGTCACCGATCACCCGCCAGGCATCGGCCTCGTCCGGGGACGTTAGCGCGGCCAATCGGGCGAGGAGCGGGAACGCACTCATATGCCGATCTGGACCGCTGCGTTCGAAGGCCAGTTCGGACGTGACCTGGGCCCAACCGTCGCCCTCGACGCCGACGAGGGCGGACTGCGGAATGAAGACATCATCGAAGGTGACTTCGTTGAAGTGACTGTCGCCGGACAGATCGCGGATGCCGCGGATCTCGATGCCGGGCGAGGACAGATCGATGAGGAACTGCGACAGCCCCGCCTGACGTTCGGACCCCTCGCCGGTCCGGAAAAGGCCGAGCATGTATTCGGACCTGTGGGCGTTGGTCGTCCAGATCTTGCGGCCCTGCAGCCGCCAGCCGCCATCCGTCCCCGTGGCGCGGGAGCGCAGCGAGGCGAGGTCCGATCCGGAATCGGGTTCGCTCAAGCCGACACATACCGAGATCTCCCCACGTGCAAGCCGCGGCAGGAAGTCGTGCTTCTGGGCTTCGGTGCCCAGGCGAAGAAGCAGGGGGCCGGTCTGGCGGTCGCCGGTGGAGTGCGCGCCGATCGGCGCGCCCACCGCGAGCATTTCCTCAAGCACGACGAACCGGTCGAGCCCGCTGCGGTCCTGACCGCCATAGGCTTTCGGCCACGTCATTCCGATCCAGCCACGCGCCCCGACCGCCAGACTGAAGGCGCGATCAAAACCCACCCAGGATTTTGCGCGGGTCTGCGGCGACCAAAAAGGGGCGAACTCGGCAAGGAAGTCCCGCACCTCCACGCGGAGCGCGGTGGCATGGTCCGTCAGGGGTTGATGTGGAAAACGGAAATGAGCCTGGGCCATCAGATACATCCCGTTTCGCGTAGCCGCGCGAGGTCGTCCGGTCGGGTCCCGAGGACCTCGCGGAGGACTTCTTCGGTGTGCTCGCCCATGAGCGGTGGGGCGGTCCTGTAGGTCACCGGGGTCCGGGACAGGCGGAAAGGACTGCCGGTCATCCGGACCGTGTGGCCTTCCGGGTGGTCGAGCGAGACGATCATGTCGCGTGCCGCGACGTGAGGGTCCGCTTCGATGTCAGGCATGGCGTTGATCGGTCCGCACGAGACCTTGGCCGCGTTCAACGTCTTCACCCAATGGTCTCGGTCAAGAGGCGCCACGGCCGCGGCGACGAGCGACTTGATCAGAGGGCGGTTCGCGACCCGAGCGCCGTTGGTTGAGAAGCGCGAATCGGTCTTCCACTCCGGATGTCCCAGCACATCGGCCAGTCGCAGGAACTCGCGGTCATTGAAGGTGGCGATGATGATGTGGCCATCCGACACTTCGTAGACGCCGTAGGGCGCTGCGGAGGGATGGTCGTTGCCGGTGCGGCCAAGCACCACGCCGGCATTGAGCCAGGCGGAAGCGCCGTTGAGCATGGCTGCGAGCTGGGAATCGAAGAGTGAGATGTCGACCATCTGGCCCTCGCCGCTCCGCTCGCGGTGACGCAGGGCCGCCAGAATGCCGATGACAGCGTTCTGGCCGGCGAAAATGTCCACGAGCGGAATACCCACGCGGGTGGGTACCGCGCCTGATTCTCCATCGACCCCGCCCGTCACGCTCATGACCCCGCCCATGCCCTGGATCAGATAGTCGTAGCCCGACCGGTCGGCGTAGGGCCCGGTCTGGCCGAAACCAGTGATCGCGCAATAGATCAGCCGCGGGTTGATCGCCCTGAGCGCTTCGTAGCCCAGTCCATAACGTTCCAGTGTTCCCGGCCGATAGTTTTCGATCAGGATGTCGGACTGCAGCGCCAGCTGACGAACGATTTCCGCTCCCTCCGGGATCGCGAAATCGATCGCGAGCGAACGCTTGTTTCTGTTGACCGCCTGGAAGTAGGTGGACTCCGGGCCGGTCCGCCGTTCGGGGCCAGGCATCCAGGGCGGGCCGACCCGACGCACGTCGTCGCCTTCCCCTTTCCGCTCGATCTTGAGGACGTCGGCCCCCAGGTCTCCCAAGGCCTGCCCTGCCATCGGGCCGGCCACGACCCGCGTCATGTCGAGCACCCGGATTCCATCCAGGGCAGAGGCGTGCGCTGTCATCGACCCAGCTCCAGTACGGCCTTGGCCAATACGTTTCGTTGGATCTCGTTGGTCCCCGCGAAGATCGCCTGCGGTCGGGACATGAAATACTGCCAGCCCAGATCCACTTCGAGACCGTTGATCGAGTGCCGTCCCTCCAGCCCCGCCGTCACCCCACCCAGCTCCATATTGAGTTCGGCGATCCTCTGCAGCAGCTCGGACGACAGGATTTTTAGCATCGAGACTTCGGGACCTGGCTCGCGGCCTTGGGCGATCCGTTCGCAGGTCTGCGCGTATAGAGCCCGAAGATCGTGCAGGTCGGTCGCACACTCAGCGTACAGGTCTCGCACGCCGAGGTCGGCGTCGGTGGCGTGGAGTAGCCGCCGGGCCAGAGACAGCGCCTGACCAGCAAGGGCCGGGTTCCCAATCCAGACCCGCTCGTAGCCGAGCAAGGCCTTGGCCACCGTCCATCCGGCATTGAGTTCGCCGACGATACTGGCGATCGGAACCCTGACGTCGTCGAGGAAGACCTCGCAGAACTCGTCTTCACCGGCGAGGTTGTTGATCGGCCGAACCGTCACTCCGGGCGCCGCCATGTCGATCAGGACAAAAGTGATGCCGTCCTGCCTGCGCTCGGCGCGCGCGGTGCGAACCAGGGCGAACATGTGCGTCGCTTCATTGGCGTGGGTGGTCCAGATTTTCTGGCCCGTAATCCGCAGGTCGTCACCGTCGATCTCTGCCCTGGTCGACAGTGCTGCGAGATCGGAGCCCGCGCCCGGCTCGGAGTAGCCTTGGCACCAGATGTGTTCGCCCGACAGAATGCCCGGCAGATAGGTCGCCCTTTGCGCCTCGCTGCCGTGCAGCATCAACGTCGGGCCCAACTGGACCTCTCCGAGATCGATGACGCGCGCGGCGCCGGTCCGTTCGAGCTCTTCTTGATAAATCACCTGTTGCCCGAAGCTCAGGCCCATTCCGCCATGGGCAGCGGGCCAGCCCGGGCAACGCCAGCCCCCGTCCTTGAGCATGGCGATCCAATGCTCGACGTCCGGAGATCGGAGTCTTCGGAATGGCCGAACAGAATCCTGTCTCCACCCAGCGGGGTAGATGCTGTCCAACCAGCGACGGAACGACGCTCGCAGTTCGTGGTCGGGCAAATCCCGGGCATAGACATCAGACATGAGTCGTTCCGAGGCTGACAAATCGGCGGCGGTGATGTCGTGGGGAGCCGAGCCATCCGTTCAATGAATGGGCTGCGCGGACATAGAGGCCGACGCTCGCTTCCTCCGTGAACCCCATGGCTCCGTGCATCTGGATGGCTTCTCGCGAAACCAGCACAGCCGTGGCTCCCGATCGGGCTTTCGCCGCGCTCACCGCCGCGAACGTGGTCTCGCTGTCCGGATCCTCGTCCCAGCATCGTGCCGCCTCCGCCACAGAGGCCTCGGCCAGTGCCAACGCCATAAGCAGGTCGACGGCCCGGTGTTGGAGGGCCTGGAAGTCACCGATTGCCTTGCCGAACTGGCGTCGCGTCTTCAGGTGCGCGAGGGTCAGGGCAAAGGCGCCATCGGCGATGCCGCAGAGTTGGGCGGCGGCGGCGAGGACGCCGAGACCGATGGCCCGGTCTACGGCCCGAACAGCCGCATCGCCGACGAGAAGCGGTGACCCTGTCGGCGTGAGGCCCGACAGGTCCAACTGTCCGAACGCGGCGCCTGCGAGCGTCCGGGTCGGCGTCGTCTCCGGAGGAGCAAGAGCCTGGACCAAGGCGATCCCCTGGTCGGTCCTCACTGTGATCAGGACCATGTTCGCATACGAAACGCCGATCTTTTCACCACTGAAGCCGCCCGACGCCATGATTGCGGCGCAGGCTTTCGAACACAGCTGGCCGGCATCCTCCTGCCAGGCCAGAGTCACCGACCGACTTCCCTCCAGCAATGCGGCGGCCAACGCTGTACGAGCCTCGCCAACAGGCAGGGCGCCGATAAGCGACGCCGGGATGACGGCATGGGCGATGAAAGGGTCAGGCAGCAGTTCTCGCCCGAACAGCCGCGCGATACGTGTGACGCCAACAGCGCCCAGGCCGCTTCCACCGTCGGTTTCGGGAAGATTGATTCCGAGAAGACCAAGTTCTCCGAGGTCTGACCAAAGGCTGGGTAGGGGGTTTTGGCGCAGCCGTTCAGGCCGGTGCTTCTCCACCAGAAACGCCGATGCAGAATCCTCGATGAGCGACAGAAGTTCGTCCTCGTCCGCCCGGTCGTCCAAGCCGCAATCTCCCATTTGTCAGACTTCGCTTGTCCGCCCGAAGGCCTGCGAATTAAACTAACAAACGTTCGGTAGACGGCTTTGTTTGTTCTTTCAAGTGACGTGTTCAGGCGAGGTCGAAAACGACTGCGGGCTGGTTTGCGATCTCGGTGATCCGCGCCTTCACACGCTGGCCGATAATCACTTCGTGGGCGGCCACGCCGTCGACGCGGCTCATCATCCGAGGACCTTCGTCGAGCTCCACAAGCACGACGTTGTAGGCTTCCTCGGGTGGTTTCGGCTGGATCACGGTAACGGCATGGACCTCGCCGCCGCCGCTCGCCGGCGTCCACTCCAGGTCGAGCGCTCCTGTTCCCGGCTCAGCGACGCGCGGGTAGAAGACGAACTTCCCGCTCGAGCGACTCCGCTGGATCATGAAACGGCCGGCGGCCAGATGTTCGAGGTATTCCTCGTCAGGCCGCACGTAGGCGGGCAGAACTCGAGTTTGTGTCATGGCTGAAACTCCGCTCGGCCGTTGGAAAGCACGAGGACGTCGCGTTCGACCACTCGCGTTGCGAACCGGCATCGGTCGCCGTCCTCCCACACCGACGTCTCCAGGGTTTCGCCTGGAAAGACCGGCGCCCTGAAGCGGCAGTCGAGAGTGCGCATCGTATCGGGATCGCGTCCTGTGGCCTGAAGGACGGCGAAGGCGATTGCGCCGTACGACGCCAGGCCATGCAGGATGGGGCGGTCGAAACCCGCGGCCCTCGCGACGCGAGGGCTGGCGTGCAAAGGATTGAGGTCACCGCTTAACCGGTAGATCAAGGCGGCCTGCGGTGAAGTCGCCGCCTGGGCCCGGCTCGTCGGAGGATTTGTTGGGTCGGGTTCCGACCGGAGCAAGGCGGCGCCCGAAGACCCCATTCCCCCGTCGCCCCGGCAAAATAGAGTCTGGCCGACCACCGCCAGGAGGTCACCGCTTTCGTCGTACAGCGACCGTTCGTAACCCACGACCGCGCCCTTGCCCTCACCCTTGTCCGACACTCCGGTGATCCGCGACCGCGACGTGACCGTGGCGTGCGAGGGGAGGGGACGTGTGAGGGACAGCGTCTGTTCGCCGTGAACGATCCGGGCATGGTCGAGACCGGTCTCCAGATCTCTCGGCCAGAAGCCGGGGTGCCCCAAGACAACCGCAAACGACGGCAGAACCTTCAGCCCGTCCTCATAGACATAGGCCAACTGGGCAGGGGAAGTCGGGTCGAGTCCGAGTCCGACGCCTAGACCGTAGAGGATCGCATCTCGCTGGTCGTAGCTCTGGACGACATCGGGGATGTCGAGCGCCAGGAGGCCTTCGGCGCGGGTCACCCCTCGTCAGCCCTTGGCGGGCGTGGCGTGGGCGAAACCGTTCAAGAACAGGTCGGCAGCGATCGCGCCCAGTTCATTGAACGACTTCTTCTTCGGGTCCACCCATTCGCTTGTCCAGTTCAGCGACCCCAGCATGAAAAGCCGGACGAGGCCTTCGTCGACCGCGACCTTGACGACGCCCTCGGCGTGTCCCTGTTGCATCAGCCCCTGCCACAGACCGTCGTAGGTCTGGCGCATAGCGGTGTGCTTGGCGTGCAGATCGCCAGGAATCTGCTTGAGTAGCTGGCGGCTGGCCACCGTATAGGTGCCGTACTCATGCACGGTCCGAAGATGTGCAGTTACCGCCGCCTTGAGGCGGGGAACGAAGGCGGCGTCTGCGGGCAAGGACGCCATTGCGGCCTCGAACCCCTTGATCGCCTCACCGATGCCGCGCTCCAGCACCTGGTCGAGAATCTCGTCCTTGGACTGAAAATGGTAGTAGAGGCTGCCAGCCTTCATCCCCGCGGCCTCAGCGATGTCGCGCATCGTGGTCGATGCGTACCCGTGCTCGCGGAAGAGATTCGCCGAGATTTCCAACAGCCTGACGCTGGAGACCTCGCCCTTTCGCGGCGCATTCTTGAGTGCTGAGACGGTCGCCAACTTGGGCCTCCCCTATCCAACGGATTTCATCGGTGTTTTCGATACTGCTCCGACCGGTCAGTCGATACAAGAAAATCGAACGCTTGACAGGTGAAAAAACCTACCGAATGTTAGGTTGAGACTGCGCACCGATTTCCGGGCTGCACCGGCGGGTCGTGATAAGCGTGGCGGGAGGAAACCATGACCAAGTTGAGGGGCGTACTGAATCTGGCCACTGTATCGGCGCTGGCGCTGATCGCATCGGCCAACCTTGCCCATGCACAGACAGCTCCCGCCGCTCCTGATCCGCAGGAGGGCCAGGCAAGCCAGATCGACGATATCGTCGTCACCGCTCAGAAGCGGGAACAGGCGGTCAATGAAATCCCGCTGTCCATCACCGCGCTGTCGTCAGAGCAACTTGAGAACCGCAATATCGAGACTGCCAGCGATCTGGGTCGCGTCGTTGCCGGCTTCACCTTCGCCGACACGGGCGTCAACGCGCCGGTCTACTCGCTGCGCGGCGTGGGTTACTTCGACTACAGTCTGGCCGCGGCGCCGGCCGTTAGCGTTTACCTCGACGAGGTCGCACTGCCCTATCCCGCGATGACCCAAGGAGCCTCGTTCGACCTGGAGCGTGTTGAGGTCCTCAGAGGTCCGCAGGGTACGCTGTTCGGCCAGAATGCCACCGGCGGGCTTGTGAACTACATTTCGGCCCGTCCATCGGATGTGGCCGGCGCGGGCTTCTCCGCCAGCTATGGCCGTTTCGATCGGGTCGAACTTTCGGGCTATGTGACGGGTCCTCTCACGGACACCTTGACCGGACGCTTGGCTGTCCAGTCCCTTCAGAGCGGCGACTGGCAGCGGAGTTACACCCGCAACGATACGCTGGGCGGCGCCGACAAGACCTCGGCTCGCGCGATCCTCGAATGGGCGCCGGCCGACAATCTGCGCGCCACGTTCAACCTGAACGGCTATGTCGACCGGTCGGACCCGCAAGCGACCCAGGTGATCCGGATCACGCCGCTGACACCGGCTCGCGTCCTGCCCGAAGTCCGCGACTATCCCTTGGCTCCGCACAATGCGCGGTCCGCCGACTGGAGCGCCACACGCGAGCCAACCCGCGACGACCGGTTTTGGCAGGCATCGGCGCGGGTCGCCTGGGATCTGAACGATACGCTCACCCTGACGTCCATCACCGCCTTCTCCAGTCTCGACACCGACGACTATATCGATCGTGACGGCATGGCGAACGACAACAGCCAGTATGGGCTGAGGGGAAGCATCAACGCGTTCAATCAGGAATTCCGGCTGTCCGGCGAGACAGGCATTCTGAACTGGGTTGCAGGCGCCTCGTACCAAAAGGACGAGACGTCAGAGAACTCGACGGTGAACATCGCCAGTTCATCGAATGTTCAAAGCAGCTTCGGCGTCAAATTCAGCGACGCCTCCAGCCGGATCAACAATGAGATCAACTCGTCGGCGGTCTTTGCCAGCGGCGACTGGGCTCTGAGTGATCGTCTGACCCTCACGACCGGCCTGCGTTACACCAAGAGCGAGTTGGATTTTGTCGGATGCACCGCGGTCACCGAGCCCGCCGCGATCCAAGCCTTCGCCGCGATCAGCGCCTTCTTCCGAAACGCCAACGGTCTTCCGGTCGCGGCCTTCACGCCGACAAACGGCTGCGTAACGCTGGGCTCCAACTTCCTCTCGACGGAGCCGCGCTTCAGCCTCGACGAGGACAACGTTTCCTGGCGCGTTGCCCTCAGCTATGACGTCAGCGACGATGTGCTCGTCTATGCGTCCAGCAGCCGCGGCTACAAGGCGGGCAACTCCATCACCGTCGCGGGCTCGTCGGAGAGCCAGTACAAGCCCGTCACCCAGGAAGAGCTGACGGCTTACGAGGCAGGTCTCAAGGCGACGCTTCTCGATCGGACGATGCAGATCAATTTCTCGGCCTTCTACTACGACTATCAGGACAAGCAGGCCCGAAGCAAAATCCTCGACTCGGTCTTCGGGGCGCTCCAGGCCCTGGTAAACATTCCGGAATCCCACTCCCAAGGTGCGGAACTGGAGGTCCAGTGGCTCCCGGCCGAGGGGCTGACGGTCAACGCCGGCCTAGCCTACCTGGACACTGAGATCGACCAGTTCGTCGGCTTCGACGCCCTAGGTGTTCGTCGCGACTTCGTCGGCAAACCATTCAGCTTCGCGCCCGAATGGCAGAACAATATCGACATTGATTATGAGTGGCAGGTCGGATCCGGCCGCACCGGGTTCGTCGGTGTGAGCGCCGCTTACCGGAGCGACTCCAGCGCAGACTTCGAGAGCGACCCCCTCTTTGACATCGACGCCTACACGCTCGTCGATGGCCGCGTCGGCATCAAGACCGACGATGGCAGGTGGAAGTTCTCGCTGTGGGGCAAGAACCTCACTGATGAATACTACTGGCAGAGTGTGATCCGCATCCAGGACTCGGTCGTGCGTGTCGCCGGCATGCCGCGCACCTACGGCGTCTCTCTCGGCGTGGACTTCTAATCCGCCTCGCCCTGCTCCTCCCCGACTGGACCGCTGCGCCTGCGGCTGCGGCGGTCCATATTTTCCGCGGAAGCATCTATCCCCCGAGGCCCTTATGTCAGACGCTCCCACGCCCCGGCCTTCGCTGACGGAAAGGCCGTACTTCGTTCTGGGTCTGCTGATCCTCATCTACACATTCAATATCCTCGATCGTCAGATCGTCTCGATCCTCGCTCAGCCGATCAAGGCCGACCTGGGTTTGTCGGACACGCAACTCGGTCTGCTTACTGGTCTGGCTTTCGCATTCTTCTATTCCATTTTCGGAATCCCGGTCGGCTGGTTGGCGGACCGGTTTGGACGGGTCAGGATCATGGCCTGTGCCTGCATGGTCTGGAGCGTCTTCTCAACTGCCTGCGGCTTCGCGCAAAACTTTGCTCAGCTCGCGGTGGCCCGTATGGGCGTTGGGGTAGGGGAAGCCGGCGGTGCCCCGCCATCCTATTCGCTCATCTCCGACTACTTCCCGCCCGAGCGCCGCGCGATGGCGATCGGGCTGTTTTCATTCGGCGCCCCATTGGGGATCCTTATCGGCACTGCGCTCGGAGCTTGGGTCGCGGAAGAGTTCGGGTGGCGCGCGGCCTTCTACGTTGTGAGCCTACCCGGTGTGGCTATAGCGCTCATACTCTGGCTCGTGGTGAAGGAGCCTCGTGCCGGCAGGCTTGATGCGGTCCCCTCGGCCGCCGTTGGGGCCTTAGCACCAGCGATTGGGCGGTTTTTCGCCAATCCAGTCCTTTGGCGGGTTTCGCTCGCGGGGGGCCTGTCGTCCTTCGTGACCTATGGCCTTCTCAACTGGCTGCCATCATTCCTCATGCGCTCCAAGGGCATGGAGCTTGGAGAAGTCGCCAAGTACCTTAGCGTGACCAGCGCAGGCGCGATGGCTTTAGGCCTCTGGCTCGGGGGCTACCTCGCAGATCGGTGGGGGCGAAAGTCGGAGCGCGCCTATGCTCTCGTTCCGGGAGGTGCACTGCTCGCAGCTCTGCCGGTGTTTGTTGCGGCCGTTCTCTATCCTGGATGGGGCGGTGCGCTGGCGCTCTTCGCCATTCCCATCGCGCTGAACATATTCTTCATGGGCCCGGCGCTGGCTATCATCCAGAACCGGACCAGACCTGCAGAGCGAACCGTCTCCTCAGCCCTCTTTCTCCTGATTAACAACCTCGTCGGGCTCGGTTGCGGGCCGCTGTTCGTCGGGATGGTCAGCGATTTCGCGGCCGGTAGAGGCGTAACTGACTCCCTGCAGGTGGCTATGCTTGCGCTGGCGCCGATGTTCCTGGTTGGAGCCGTCATGCACTACTTCGTAGCTCGTGCAATCTCGGGCCAGCCGCGCACCATCGCTGGCTGATGCCGACGCTGCTGATGACGTTGCCCGGTTTGAGCATCAGGATGGATGTTGCCAACGTCGTCTTGTGCGAAGTCGCTCAAGCGGTTCGCCGCATTCGGACATCACTACGCGCAGCCGAATATCGCCTTTCGGAAGGTCGGCAATGACCGTCTCTGGAGCATCTCACCACTCGTTCTGGTCGCCGTTCATACGCGCTCCGGCCACGACCGCTCTCATATACTAGCGGGGAATCCAAAGCATCCCCGGGGAATCAACCGCACAGAGACAGGGAAGCAGGGCAAGATAAAATCCGGCTTGCGACCCTGAAGGATCGTCGCGCCGGGTACATCTGGGGAAGTGGAGTCGGTGAAGCGGCGGCCGGGGCGCGGGAGCGCCGCGATGACCGACAAGCCAGAGGCCGACCTGTTCGACTTCCGTCCACCGATGACTGCCCGCCGGGAGACGCCTCCGGTCGGAAAGGTCGGTCGCGTCGCCGGCCTCGGCCGGGCGACACCCGACATGACGCCCCGGCAGAGGGCGCAGCATTTCTCGGCCAAGACACTGTCGACCCGCGTCCGGCCAGTGAAGGCGGCACCGGGTGGCCAGCGCCGCGTGATGGTCAAGGTGCGCGTCGTGAAGATGGGACCTGCGGCCCGGAAGGCGCTGATGACTCACGTCCGCTATGTCGAGCGCGAGGGCGCGGGCGAGGCGGGCGCCGTGGGGCAGTTCTTCGACAAGACCTCGGACTCTGCCGATGCGCCCGCGTTCGCCCGGCGATGCGATCCGGACCGGCATCATTTTCGGCTGATCGTAAACCCGGAGGATGGACGGGACCTGCCCGATCTCAAGGCCTATGCCCGCGAGTTCATGGAGCGGGTTGAGCGGGACATGGGGACCTCGATCGACTGGGTCGCCGGCGCGCATTTCGACACGGGGCGTCCGCATCTGCATATCCTCATGCGGGGTAAGCGGGACGACGGTCGCGATCTGGTCCTGCCGCGCGACTATGTCAGCCACGGATTGCGCGGGCGGGCCCAGGAACTGGCCACCGAAATCCTCGGGCCGAGACAAGAGGCGTCAACCCATGCCGAGCGGGACCTGACGGCGGATCGGTTCACGGCGATGGATCGGACCCTCATCGGGGCGGCTTGGGACGGACACCTGGCCCTCACCGATGTCCCGGACGCGATGCGCGGAGACGCTCTGCGCCGCCTGGTCCATCTGGAGACCGCAGGCTGGATCGCGCGGGAAGGCAGCGAGACCTGGCACCTGCCGGGTGACCTACGCGAGCGCCTTCAGGCTTTCGGTGAGCGCGAGGGAAGAGAGCGAGCAGCAACGAAGGCCCTCTGGGGCGGCGAGTGGTCGGGGCAGTTGTCACGGCTCGAACCGGTGGCGATGCAGCCGGGCGACCGGATGGTCGGCGCCTATGCCGGAACCGCGCCCATAGGGGCCTATGATAACGGTACGCAGGTCCTCGTGATGGACATGGCCGACGGACGGCTCGGGCATCTGCGTCTTCCGACCGTGCAGGCGGTCCTTGCGCTGGACCGCGTCGCGGATGGCGCGATCGTCGAGGTGCGGGCCTCTTCCTTGAAGGCGCGGCCGGCAGACCAGACCATTGCGGAGATCGCAGCGGAGCGGGGTGGCCTCTATTCGGCGGCCGAGCACAAGGCGGCCCGCCCGGCGGATAGCGATGCGTTCATCGAGCGGCATGTTCGTCGCCTGGAGGCCATGGGGCGTGAAGACGCCTGCGAGGCTCTCGGGGAGGGGCGCTTCCGTGTCCCGCAGGATTACGGGGATCGAGCCGCCATGGCGGATCGGGCGAGGGACGGGAACGCCGCGATGGAGGTGCGGGTGCTCGATCCCAGGCCCCTCAAGGATCAAATCGACGCGGAAGCGCACACCTACCTCGACACCCTTCTGGCCAAGGACGTGCAGCTGTCCATGCAGGGACCGTTCGGTGACGCCGTACGACGGGCGCTGCCCGAACGCGCGGCGACCCTGCGCGGATTGGGCCTTGGGTCAGGCGATCCGTTGGTCCTGGGCGCCAAGGATGTCCATGCGCTGACGACGATGGAGGTCCAGACGGTGTTTGAAAGGCTCGGCACCCACGGCAAGCCGGTGTTCATGGCTGCCAACGGCCAGGCTTTTTCCGGCGTCTACATGTCGAAGGTGCAGATCGGCCGTCAGCCGTTTGTGGTGGTCGAGGGGCGGCATGCGATCGTCCTGGCGCCGTGGCGCGCCGCGATGGAGGCGTGCCGGGGTCAGGCGATGACCGGCAGTGTCCAGTCCGGCGTGGTCGACTTCCGTTTCGGGCAACAGTTGGGTCGCACCGCCGGTATGGAGCTGTGACCAGTCACAACGACGGGCGATGCCTGTCATCCGTGGGTTCGTACCACTCCGCCGCCCGACGGGGCTGGCTGGATGAGGACCTCAGACCCGTGAGCTGACTGCGCGCCCAGTCGTGCAGAAGGCTTTTCGGATAGTAGGGCGTGCGGCCGAGGTGGGTGCAGGGCGGCCCGTCCGACCGGGTGCAGAAGATCTTGGCCAGGGTCGAGGGCGAACGGCGAATGCCCATGCGCAGAAGCTCGGTCGAGGCCTCCTTACGGGTCAGCAGGGGATCTTCGGCGCCGCGAAATTGAAACTCAGTCATCGGATACTCCTCACTTTCCATCCCAAGCTGTCGGCAGAAAGCTGGGGAAACAAGAGGTCGATGGCTGGACGAATCCGAGGTCTTCAGGGCTCGACAGGCGGCAAGCTGTTCACCGCGTTTCAGGACTGTTCAGGCCTGTTGGGGAGGCGAACTTGCCTCCCGAGATTGTGAACGTCCCTCTCGTCCGTGTGAGGTTAGCTGACCTTTGACAGGGTTTGATCGGACTTGATCCGACGTGATGTCTCGCCGCTGTTTTGCCCAGCGGGCATGCCGGTCCAAGGTGCCTCTCGGCGCCGTGGCAAGCGTTCCTTTGGGTTGGACTGGCCAAGCTGCGCGTCACTTCGCCGTCTGATTTTCCAAAGGGGGGGCGCTCGCGGGAAGAGCCCGCATGAGCCGGAGCAGCGCGGCGGCGAGCGAAGTCTCGACGGCCTTCGGCGTCATCCCAAGATGCAGCCCGATTTCGATGTAGGTCATGCCCGCCATCCGATGGAGAAGGAACACATCGCGCAGGTCTCTGGGCAGTTTCAGGATCGCCCGAGCAAGGCGTTGTCCATCGTCCTCAGCCGGCCCTTTGCGGCGGGTCTTTGGCTGAGGCGTTGAGGGCGTCATCCGCCGCTCCTCATTCCGTCCGCGATGATGGTCCCGACGGGTCACGACGGATTATGCATCCGCGCCAGGTCACGGACGGCCCGCGCGATCAGACCGTGGACGACGCGGTTCTCCTCAGCCGGCAGAAGCCGTTGGGCGACCTGCAAGCTGGCCGTCACGACTGCGATGTCATCGGTGGGATCTGTCGGCAACGCACGCAGCCAACGGCGAAGGCGCCGGTTGATTAGACGCAAGGTGGTGTCCAAGTCAGACAGGCCGCTGGCCTGTTCGACCTCGGCTCGCACGGCTTCTGACAGGGCGAACCACCCGGCTTCCCTCTCAAGTTGCCGCTGGAGTTCGCACCAACCGTCCAGGAGCCGCAGTCGATGATCGTCGAGCGCCAGCCACCTTTCGTGCCGAGATATCTTCTCGCCAGACATGCGTCATCTCCCGCGCAGCCGCTCGGTCGCTCGGCCGGCGCTGAGCGGTGGAGTTTGAGGACAGTGTGCGCGATACTGAGCACGTCGTACCGACAAAGTCAACACGTAGTGCGCATAAAGGAGTACCTCGTGCCGACAATCACGCCGTTACAGGTGAAACTGGCAAGAACGGCAGTCGGCTTAGGCGTGCGAGAACTAGCTGAACAAGCGGGTGTTGCGCCGTCCACCGTCCAACGATTTGAGTCCGACCGAGGCGATATGCATTCCAGAAACTTGGACCGCGTTCAGACGGTCTTGGAGGAAGCTGGCGTCCTTTTCATTCCAGCAGATGCTGGCGGGGGACCCGGCATACGTCTGAAATCCTAGTGGGCGGCTACGCTCACTGGGAACGTTTCCGAGTTGGCAGTAGCTCCAATAGTTCTTGAGATTGTCTGCGGAATAGCTTCGGCCCGAGAGCCAAGGTTCTCTGGCTCGGAAATTAAAGACCGGATCTGACTCTTCACCGACATTCAGAAGGTCCGCTAGCCGGCGCCAGTGCCTGCGACCAATAAGAGCCAGCTCAAAGGGCCGCGTGGGTGGTCCGCTCCTTCTGATCGCGCCTGGTGTCGGGGTCTTCGAGCGCCTCGACAGCTTCGATCCATTCGGCGACGTAGTCGGCTGGAAGGTTGTGTTCCCGGGCGCCGACCAGGACGTGGTTCTTGTACCAAGTGTAGGGCTTCTGCGTGTTGTCGATGGTGCCTGGCGAGGCGAGGTAGGTCAGCACCTTTCGTCTTCGGCCTTGGCCGTTGAGGACGGTGACCATCGTGGCGTCATAGCCCTTGCCGGCACCCTCAGCTGCGTCGAGCGCACCACGCTCGGCCGGATCGAACCTGAAGAGGACGCCGACGACCGCGTCGTCGTCATTGCCGGTGGCGAAGGCATCGCATTTGGCCGAGTTATCCTTGCTCCGCTTGTGGAAGCGCAGCTCGTGGCCGGACAGGATGGCGAGCCCCAGCGGTTTCGCACTCGGCATCCGTTCCTGGAGCCGCGCTGTCGCCATGTTGGACCCATACGCAAAATACTCGGTCGGTTCGGGCGGGCCGCTCTCGGTGTCCGTCAGAGGCGCGACGGGCGGATCGCCCGGCTTGCGAAGGGCGCGCAGCGGCACCGACATGATGCTGTGCTCATCGGAGTCCTCGCCTTCACGGGTGATGATGGGCTGGACATCTTCGAGCCCCTGGATGGGGACGGGTCGACCGGCCCATCCGCAGTCTGAGCAGCGGGGGCGTTCAAATATGACGCCGGGCGCGGCGGTGTTTTCGCCTTGCTCGGGCTCTAGGCGCGGCGAACCGCACTTCGGGCAGGCCTCGGGCACACCGCGTAATCCGCGCAGGATGAGCGACGAGGCAATGCCAATGGCATGCTGGATCAGTGCGTGGGCCATCTCGACGTCGACCCAGGTCGCCGACTTGGAGTGGGTGAGCCAGTTGGAAAACGTCCAGGCGGATTCGAGCGCGCCCTTCGTCGCGCCGCGGCGCTCCTTGTTGGACATGCCTGGCATGAGGTCGTTGCAAATGATTTCCGTCCAGGCCCGAAAGTCCGCCCGTTTCGGCGGCGTGTCGGTCCAAACCGCTGCGTCTTGGGCGACCCCGATCAGAGCGAGCAGGGTCTCGCGGCAGCGGACCCCAACCGCCTGATAGCCGGCAGGGTTGTGAGCTTGGGTGACGGCAGTCCCTGCCTCTTCCATTTTCTCGAACACGCCGCCGAAGGGGATCAGACGCTGGTCGTCCTGCTGCTGGTCCTCTGTGCGCGGGATTCGCAGGATCAGGCCAATATGGAAGGTCAGCGCTAGGTCCATGTTGGGGAACTGCTGCTGGGAATAGAGGTTCGTCCCGCCTGTGATGACCCACCAGCGATCCTTGTTGGTGTGAACGTCCCAGACATCGTGGCGGGTGTTGAGAACGGCCTCCGAGTAGACTTTCTGCATGAAGGTCGCTTCGAGGTCGGGAGCCTGCCACTCGAAATATTCTCGAACGGACTCGATCTCGTCGTCAGTCGCTTTCAGCATACGCGGGCCCCCGTCTGAGGCAGCCACCTCAGCTGTGTCGTTGCTGATTTGAACATAGGCGCATCGGCAAGATTTGGGAGTGGAAGCCTGAACCGGCGTTGTCAGCCAAGGTATGCTCTCAACGTCTACTTTGGTTCGGCGAGCCAATGTCGGCTGCTGGCGCTCACCGGACGTTTCGGGAGACACCCTAGCGACTTTTTGGTAGCGTTTTCGGGTGGATTAGAACGACCGGGAATGACCGCGAAATCCTGCCCGCTGGTGACCATATGGTGACCAATCGCCGCTCGGAAATCCCTAGGACCGGAGGTTTCCGAGCAATAACAGGATGATATCGAAGAGAATTTGGCGCAGAGTTTGTCCTGTACTGGGACATCGAACTGGAGCCTTAGACTCACGGGCCCGCCGAGCAACCGGTGGGCCCGTTTTGTCTAGAAGCGGTAGGTCAGGGACACCGTGTAGTTGCGCGGCGCGCCGTAGCGGTACTGGCTGTAGAAGCCGATCTGGCTGTAGTAGGTCTCGTCCAGAAGATTGTCGGCATTGGCCTGGATCTGGAGGCTGTCCGTCAGGTCATAGCGCGCCATCAGGCTGACCAGGGTGTAGGCGTCCTGCTGGAACCGGAACGGTGCGGATGTGACCGGGTTCAGGCCCTCGGAATACTGTTTGCTGCGGAAGTTCACGCCGCCGCCGACGACAAGGTCGTTCAGCGGCCCGGTCAGACGATAGGTGGTGAACAGTTTCAGCAACTGGCCGGGTTGGTCGGTGCTGACGGCGGTGCCGGAAGCGTCCTCGGCATCGAACTGGCTGTAGCCGAGGCTGATATTCCAGCCCTCGACCGGCTGGCCGGTCACCTCGATTTCGAAACCTTTGCTGACCGTCCCCTGGGCACCCAGATAGGCCTGTTCCGGCGGCAGGGTGCCGGGTACGAACGCGCCGACGTCGACCTGGGCCAGGTTGTCCTGCTCGATCCGGAACAGGGCGACCGTCATCTGCAGCGCCTCGTCGAGGAATGCGCTCTTCAGCCCGATCTCATAGGCCTTGCCGGTAATGGGGTCGAGGTAGTCACCGTCGCGGTCCCGGGCGTTCTGAGGCTGGAAAATTTCCGTATAGCTGGCATAGGCGCGGTGGATCGGGGTCACGTCGTAAAGCGCCCCGAGGTAGGGGATGAAGACGTTGTCATCGCCGTACTCACGCACCGGCCCGAAATTGAAGCCGCTGAGATCCCAGCTGGCCAGGCGGCCACCGCCGATGACCTTCAACTCATCGGTCAGGTTCAGCCGCACCGAGCCATAGTAGCCGGTCTGTTCGACCGTCTCCTCAACGGCCAGAAAGCCGACGTCGCTGAAGCCCGGATAGGGGTAGGCTGCCCCGTTCCAGTTTACGAAATCCGTCCCCGGCGGGAAGGCGAGCGCGCTGTAGGTGGTGTTGTCGCGGTCCTGGGTGCTGTGCAACGCGCCCAGGACGACGTCATGGCTGCGCCCGAACAGATCAAGCTCGCCCTGAAGCTTCAGGCTGAAACTGTTCTGGATGCTCTCGCCCTTGTCAGAATAGGGGTAGCTGTACTGGATGTCGCCGGTCGTCGTATCGACCAGGCCGTAAAGGTACAGAATTTCAGTGTGCTGGGCGTTGCGCAGCCAGTTGTAGTCGAACGTCAGCGTCCAGCCGTTGTCGAACCGGTGTTCGAGGTTGGCGAAGACGTTCTGGTTTTCGGTGTCCCAGAACGTCCAGTCGGCCGATGCGGTCTTCGACCGCGGCCACGCCGCGAAGCTGCCGTCGCTGTAGAATGAGGGCAGGGCTCCCCACGCCGGGGCGTTCGGATTTCCTTGCTGGTGGCTGGCACCGACACGCAGCAGGGTATTGGCACCAAGGTCCGCATCGACAACGCCGTACAGCACCAGTTTCTGGCTCTCGTACAGGTCGATATAGCTCTCGCCGTCTTCGTACCTGGCCACGGCACGGGCGCGGATCGCGCCGTCGCCGGTCACGGCACCAGCGACGTCGGCCGTCACCTGGTAGGTGTTCCAGCTGCCGTAGCTGGCGTTCAGATAGCCGCCGAAATCGCGCCGGTCGGCGTGTTTGCGCACCAGGTTGATGGAGGCAGACGGGTCGCCCGCGCCGGTCAGCAGGCCGGTGGCACCCCGCACGATTTCAACACGTTCGTACAGGGAGACGTCGGCGATCGTCTCGCCGGCACCCCCCGCCAGGGTCCAGGCCAGCGGCACCCCATCGACCTGGTAGTTGGTGATTTCGAAGCCGCGCGCGGTGAAGCTGTTACGGACATCATCGATTTCATTGATCGACACACCCACCGCATTGTTGACCACGTCCGCGACGGTCGCCAGATTCTGGTCGAGGATGCGTTGCTCGGTGATGATGGTCACTGACTGGGGCGTCTCGCGCACGGTCAATCCGAGGCCGGTCGCCGTATCGATCTGATCGGGGATTGTGTAGCGACCGGTCACGATCACGTCGCCTACCGCCGTTGACGGCTCATCCGCGCCAGCTGTCTGAGCGAATGCGGGAGCCGTCAGCATGGCCAGTGCGCTGCCGAACAGCAGCGACATCTTCAGAGTCATTTTGCATACCCAGTTGCGGACAGGAGCGCCGGCCGCCCGGCGTCGCCCCGCCGAAAGCCGGGGCGTTCGAATGATGGCCTTGGCTACCGCAATCGCGATGCATTCGCAACTATTCTTGCGAATGATTTGTGTTATTAAAAGGTCCGGTGCCGGTCAGCCGTGCGGCGGGCGTCTGGCCCCGCCGCACGCATGACGGTCGTGCGCCTCCACTTTTGCCATCAGCGGGCCGGACGAATGAAACATGGTGCCTTGAGAAGCTGGTTCCTGGTCCACAAATGGACCAGCCTGGTCTGCACCCTCTTCCTGTTGCTGCTGTGCCTGACCGGACTGCCCCTGATCTTCGGCGAGGAGATCGGCCATCTGACCGGTACCGAGATCGAGCCGCGACCCGCGCCGGCCGGGGCCCCGCCCGCCAATGTCGATCGCCTGGTCGCCCGGGCACTCGGCAAATACCCCGGCGACGTGCCGCTGTTCTTCGGCTGGCACGACGAGGCGGGCACGGTCTATGTGAACTCGGGCGCAGAGCCTGCCACCCCCGTATCCGAAATGAATACGGTCGTGATGGACGCCTATACCGGACAGGATATGCAGGCTCCGCCGTTCAACAGCGGGTTCATGTATGTCCTGCTGCGACTGCACACGGACCTCTATGCCGGACTGCCGGGCTATCTTCTTTTCGGCGTCATGGGGCTGCTGTTCGTCGCCTCGACCGTCTCGGGCATGGTGCTCTACGCCCCCTTCATGAAGAAGCAGCCCTTCGGTGTCTTTCGCACCAGCCGCAGCCGTCGCCTGGCCTGGCTTGACCTGCACAATCTTCTCGGCGCGGCGACCCTGTTGTGGGTGCTGACGGTCGCCGTCACCGGTGCCATCAATACCGTCGCCGGCCCCCTTCAGAGCGCCTGGCAGGCCAGCGCTGTCGCGGCCTTCGCCGAACGCTATGAAGGGCTACCGGCACCGGCCCGGCTCGCGTCGGTCGACCAGGCGATCCGGACTGCCAGGGCGGCCGAACCGGGAATGCGTCCTGCCTTCGTCAGCTGGCCGGGCACAGGCTATAGCGGCGATCATCACTATGGAGTCTTCATGGTCGGCGATACGCCGCTGACCGAGCGTCTCTACCGGCCGGTGTTGATCGACGCGCGCAACGGCGATCTGACCGCCCGTCCGCAATCGCCGTGGTACATTACCGCGCTCCTTGTCAGCCAGCCGCTGCATTTCGGCGACTATGGCGGGCTGCCGATGAAGGTCATCTGGGCCGTCCTCGATGTGATGGCGATCGTCATACTGACGAGCGGGGTCGTCCTGTGGCTGGACAGATCAAGAGGCCGGGGGCGGCTCGACCGGCTGCTGTCCGCGCATGACGGCGGGGGGACGGCATGAAGGGGCGTCACCCCCTCGCCCCGTTGGTCGCGCCCGCGTTGATCGGGGTTGTGACCGCCGCCACGTTGATCCTCGCCCTCCTGCACGACGGCCCGGTCGAGTGGCTGGCCGTGCTGGCGCTCGGTGCCATGGTCGGGCTGGTCGTCGCCAAGCTGGCTGCCCGCCACACCTAGCCCAGCACCAGGGAGGAAGGAGCTCCTTTCCGCCGGCGGTCACATTGATGGCCCTCGTAACCGGCCGATTGGGTGGGGCCGCCGTCGACACCGGCGGGCCTGTCATCGTTCGTGCGGCTTGCGGGTGACCCTCCGGAGCGATACGGGCGCAGCGGCGTTGATGTCGCCTCCCCCGTTCCGCACAGGCTTTCATGAAACTCCGCGTCCGTTCCGAGCTCGTTTATCGTTTCGACCCGCCGACGGATGCGATCTTCCAGATCCATGCCGCCCACTGGCCGGGCCAGCGGGTGCTGGAGGAGACGGTGGCTCTGACCCCCGCAGGGCCGTTCCGTGTGGACGAGGCTGCCGGTTTCGGCACGCGGCCATTGCGGGCGCGCCTGTCGGGCGAGGTGAGGGTGCGCTACGAGGCCCTGGTCGATAATGGGGCCCCGGCCGGCCTGCCGCCCGATGCGGTCCAGTCCGACTGGGCCGATCTGCCGGTGGATGTGCTGACCTATCTGTGGCCCAGCCGGTATTGCCCGTCCGACCAGTTCGGCCGGTTTGTCGAGCGCGAGTTCGGTAGCCTGAGGGGGGGCGCGCGGGCGCTGGCCATCGTCGCCTGGATCGCCGCCAACGTCGACTATCGCTTCGGCGTGTCCGGCAGCGAAACCACAGCGGCCCGGACCTTCATTGATCGCGCGGGCGTCTGCCGCGACTTCACCCATCTGGGTATCACCCTGTGCCGGGCTGCGGGGATTCCGGCGCGTGCGGTCAGTGCCTATGCGGATCAGCTCAGGCCGCCGGACTTCCATGCCGTGTTTGAGGTGTGGCTGTCGGGCGGCTGGTGGTTGATCGATCCGACCGGACTGGCCCCGATCGCGGGTCTGGTGCGGATCGCCAGTGGTCACGACGCCGCCGATATCGCCTTTCTCAGCACCCAGGGGGCCTGCGAGATGGTCCGTCAGGCGATCACGGTTGAGGCGGTCTGACCGGTCGCCCTGGCCGTCGCATGGACCGCGCCCCCTGGAGCGGCTGCGACCCGGCTCCGATCATTTGTCATGGTGCCGGGCTTCGGACAGTCGTCGCCCCTCGGCGATGATCGCCTTGCCGACGACGGGGCGGAAATGGGTGGCGTCATAGAAGGCGCAGTCGGCCGGCGCAGTGTCGCAGCCTTCGGCAAGGCCGGGAAGGTCCGCCAGGAAGCCCGGCCTGTCGGCGGAGACCAGGACCACCCCGTATGCATCGGCGATGCGCGCGACATCAGTCCGCCAGCGGATCCGCATCTGGCTCAGACCCGCTTCCGCGATCAGGCTGTCATAGGCCGGATGGGTCGGACCGACAAAGAGGACGACGGTCATGCCCTGGCGCTCCATGTCGCTGAGTAGACGGGTGAACCGGGCCAGTTCGCCGGTATAAAGGGCTTCGCGCTCGGCCGGTGAGCGCAGCCAGGATGCAAGAATGCCGGCGCGAACCATCTTGCCGGGAAGGTTGGCGCGGTGTGACGCCTCGAACGGCTCGGCCGCGGGATTCGGAAAGCCCCGGGTATCAAAGGGGGCAACGGCACAGGTCCCCGGATGACGCAGAATTTCGCGGGTTGCCTGGAGGGCCTGGGCCGACAACAGGCCCGTGAACAGGGCGTCCTGCTGCGCCGTCGCCCACCGTCTTCCCATCGCGGCCGGCCGTCGCGCCCGGTCGGTCGTCGCGAACGACCCGAAATCCAGCCCGATCCAGACGCGTTGAATCGGGGCATCGACGATGGCCTGGCGGGTGATTGCATCGATGTCGGCCAGACTGGCTCCGGAATAACCCAGATTCATCGCGGTTCGGTTCCGGGCGGGGGTCAGGCCACCGTGCTCAAACCCCCGGCGCACGCGGGATGTGCCGATGATGATCTCGTCGGGCTGATTGCGGCGAATCCAGGCTGCCATGAAGGAAGGGTGCCGGTCCTTCATGCCTTGCGCGCAGACTCCGGGCGACCAGCCGCCCCCGACCAGCAGACCGGACGGATCCGTGATGGCGGTGAGGGCGATCACGCCACCCAGCATCAGGGTCAGGCCCGCGAACAGCAAGGCAAGGAAGCGGCGGCCAGCCGCGCGGCGCTCAGAACTGGACATAGACGAACCGCCGCGCGTCATCGATCAGCCACAGACAGAGCATCAGGGTCGCTGCCGTCGCCAGGGCCCAGGCCGGGCTCAACCTGAACCCTCCCAGCCGGTGCGGCGGCGTGGGTGTCGGCTCGGGTCTGGGGTCAAGAGCGTTCCAGTGACTGCCGAACAACTGCGCACTGCTGGGCAGGCCCCAGGCGACCAGAACGCACAGAGGCAGCATGACCAGCATGCGTGGCCCCAGCAGGCTTGTCTCGGCGGCTGCGCCCAGGCCGATCAGGGCACCATAGACATGCCGGGCGCTGTCGAGGGTCGGGGCCCGGAACATGGCTCCCAGCAGGGCGCTGCTGAGAAAGGTCAGGGTGATCGCCGAGACGCGGCTGATCCCGGTGGTGCCACCGGGCCGGCGGTTGCGGCGGCGACGCTCGTGCACCACCAGCAATATCGCGGTTTGCATCAGGCCCCAGACCATGAAGGTCCAGCCCAGCCCGTGCCACAGGCCTGACAGAACGCCGGTGACGGCCAGGGCCATGACCACCGGCATGCGCCGCCGTCGCACCAGCGGCTGGAACACATGGGTGCGCATGAAGATGGCAAAGGTGATGTGCCAGCGCCGCCAAAGATCGAAACGGTCGACGGCGAACAGCGGACGGTCGAAATTGATCGGCAGGCGGATACCGAACATCCGCGCCAGGCCGATGGCCATGTCGGCATAGGCAACGAAGTCGAAATAGAGCTGCATCTGAAAGGCGATGATGCCGACCCAGCTCTCGGCAGGCGAGATGGGCGCGGTGCGGGCGGCGAGGAAGATGCGATCAATGGCCGGGGCGATCTGGTCGGCCAGCAGGACCTTCTGTGCCAGGCCGAAGACGAAGATGGACAGGCCGGTGGCGACGTCCGAGGCATCGACCCGGGCCAGGCTACGGTCGCGCAACTGTCGCGCCATGTCCTGGAAGCGCACGATCGGACCCATCAACAGATGGGGGAAGAAGGTGATGAAGAACAGATAGTCGCGCAGGCTCGGGGCGGTGATCTGACCGCGGCGGCAGGCGACCAGAAAGCCGATCTGCTGGAAGGTCACATAGGACAGGCCCAGCGGGATGAGTATCTGTTCGGCGGTGCGGAAGCCGTCGGCGTTCGACACATCAAGGGCATGGACCTTGAACGCCGCGAGCAGGCCGATGTTGACGGCGATCCCTGCCCACATCAACGCGCGGCGCAACGACTCCCGGTCCTTGCCCAGTCCGGTCATCAAACGCCCGCACGCGAACGTGACGCCCAGGCTGAAGGCGAGAACCGTGGCGTTATGCAGGCCGGACCAGAGATAAAAGGCGATCGAGGCCGCGATCAGGAAGCCGGCCCGCAGGCCGTTGGCCGCCGTCCCCCGGATAGTGTGGAAGGCCAGCATCACCACAGGCAGGAACAGCAGGAGGAAGGTCGGGCTGGCGAAATACATTTCGGCGTCAGCGGCGCTGACGGTCGGCCGCAGATCCGTGTGAGTCGAACCAGTGACGCGCCCCGGCCCCGGCGGCGGCGATGCAGGTCTGCTGCTGCTCCGCCGTTACGGCGCGGTCCAGGACCAGATCCAGCGCCTGTTGTCCGTGCTCGGCGTCAGCCTCGATATGGACGGCGAAGAAGGCAAGGTCACGGTCACTGAAGCCTTGCTGCCCGAGCGCCTTGAGCAGGGGTTCGGCGACCGTGGCAAATTTCAGCTCCTGGCCGATCAGCAGAAAGGCCACGGCCTCAAGCCAGCGCCCTTCGGCCAGCATCGCCCGGCCGGGGCCGGTGGCGTGCGTCGCGTCGCCGAAAGCCTCTTCCTCGGACGCCCCTTCAATCCCGGTCGCGCGCAGGAAGCGCAGGGCCAGGGCGGGATGCCGGGCCTCGGGTCTGACAACCAGTCCGCGGCGGGCGTTCAGGTGAATACCCTCCTCCTCGAGCAGGTTTTCAAGGAGGGTGAGGCGGGCCTCCCGGTCCGGGGCCTTGTCGACCAGATCGGCGATGGTGGCACAGAACAGGGTGGCTGACAGATAGGTCGAACGGGCATAGCGCTGCAGCAGGGACGGCGGGCACCGGCGAGTGGTCAGGGCCCGGTAGAAGCGGGTCTGTTCCAGGGGCCAGGGCTCGATTGCGGCGACCAGGGCCTGTTCGAAGGCGGGGCGGTCCAGCCGGGGTTCAGTAGTGGAATTCATTGGCGGCAATGCTCTCGAACATCGGCTCGACCAGGCCGTCCGGGGCGATGCGACCGCGCGTCAGACTACCGAGATCGGGCCATTGGGTCAGCTGGAAACCGGCACGTCCCAGGCGGAAGTCGCGGCTGGAGCCCTCAGCGCTTGTCAGGACCAGGTCATCGGCATGATCGCCGAGGGCTCCGCGCAGGCAGGCTTCCAGGCCGTTGAGATCGAACGGCTCGCCCTCCATGTGCCGTCCCATCTTGCCGACCGAACGCAGGTGGATGTCGTGCACGCCCTTGCCCAGCAGGAAGTCGAGGAATTCGGGCAGGTGGCTATCGTTCAGGCCCGGAACGAGGATGGTGCCGACGGTGACGTTCATCCGTGTGGCCAGCAGGTTGTCGAGCGCCTTCAGCTTGCGCGCGGCGCAGGCGGCCCCGTCGATCTCTTCATAAAGGTCGTCGCGCAGTCCGCCGTTCAGCGACAGATACACGGTGCGCAGGCCGGCGGCCCGAAGCCGGTCGACATAGGATCGCCGGCCCAGCTTCAGTCCGTTGGTCAGGATGGTGGGGATGTGACCCAGGCGGCGAACCCGGGCGATGATCTCGGGCAGGTCCTCGCGCATCGTCGGCTCGGCCCCGACCAGACGGATGCGGGCGCGGCGCGGCAGGCGTTCGAGGATGTCATACAGCCAGTCGACCGGCAGGTCGGGCAGGTCGCGAACCGGAATGTAGCAGTTGGCGCAGGCCATGTTGCAGCGGTGGGTGATGTCCGCGAACAGGACGCGGAAGGGGGAATCCTCGGGTGCGAACCGTATCGCGCCCGGCGTATAGGCCTCGCGCAGACTGGCGAGGGCGTAGTCCGCCGGGGTAGCGGCGCGCCGGAGAACCGATTGTTTCGACATATCGCGAGCTTATAGCAAAGCTGCTCCTGTCAGAAGCCGGGAATCCGGCAGTATCCCAAATTCGAGCCGGTACGACGACAGCTGAACGGATCAGACGGCGCGGTTCGGGGATCAGCGCGCGGCGTCGGCGGCCTGTCGCGCCTTCCATGTTTCGATGTGTTCGAGGCGACGCAGGAGGCGGTTGCGGGGGTCGATCAGGACATGGGCACCGGAGGCAGCGGTGATCTCGCCGCGGTTGCCGGTCATGGGCAGGGTGGTGACCGCGCCGTCGACCTCGACCTCGACGGGCATGGAGAAGGGGCCGCCGTCGCCGGTGACCCACTGCAGGATCAGCCGGTCGCCCTCCCGGGTCTGGATCAGGTCGGGCAGGGCGGCCTGGTACAGATAGGCGCGGAAGAACCAGGTCAGGTCCCGGCCGCTCTCCTCATTGACGAGGTCAAGAAAGTCGCCGGTGGAGGCGTAGCGTGGACTGAAATTACCCGGGCGCGGATCCGGGCGGCCATAGACCAGCCGTCGCACCGCCGTGAAGAAGGCTTCGTCGCCGATCAGCTGCCTCAGCGAGTGGGCGATCAGTGAGCCCTTGTTGTAGATGTCCAGGCCCGGGCCCCTGGTGTCGTCATAGACCTGGTCCTCGGTGCGCCGTTCGCCGGATACGATGGGGTGGCGATTCAACAGGGCCTGACGCTGCGTCAGCAGGGATGCCTGCATGGCCCGCTCGCCGTGCAGCCAGCGGTCGTAGAGGGGCTGCATATAGGTGCCCAGCCCCTCGTGCAGCCACATGTCATCCGCGTTTGTATTGGTCAGCTGGTTGCCGAACCATTCGTGCGACAGTTCGTGGTGCAGCAGCCAGTCGAAGCCGCGTCCGTCCAGACTGTAGCTATTGCCGTAGGCATTGATGGTCTGGTGTTCCATGCCCAGGTGGGGGGTCGCGACCACGCCGACCTTCTCATCCCCGAACGGAAAGGGGCCGACCGTGGCCTCGTAGAAGTCGAGCATGCGTGGAATTTCGTCGAACAGGGCGCGGGCCCGTTCCGGGTCGTCGGTCGGCAGATACCAGTAGGTCATCGGCACGGTGTTGCCGTAGCGGCTGACATAGTCGGCGCTGATCTCGACATAGGGCGCGATGTCGAGTGCGACCGCATAGGTGTTGGGCCGGGTGGCGCTCCAGTGCCATGTGGTCCAGCCGTCGCCATGGTCGACGACACCGGTCAGGCGGCCATTCGCCGGAGCCGACAGCCCCTCGGGCACGGTGATATGCAGATCAACCCGGGCCGGTTCGGCCAGCGGATGGTCGATACACGGCCAGAACAGGTCGCAGCCCTCGCCCTGGACGGCGGTGGCGACCCACGGACGGCCGTCCGGCGTGGTGGCCCAGACAAAGCCCCCGTCCCACGGTGCGTTGGGGGCTACCCGGGGGTAGCCGGCATAGGCGATACGGAGATGGACCGGGTCTCCGGCGGCGAGGGGGCGCGGCAGGTCGACGGTCAATCGCCCGTCGGGATTGCTCCAGTGGGCGCGCGGGACCGGCACCCGGTCGACCGTGACCCCGGAGATGTCGAACACTGTATCCAGCTCCACCACCAGCCGGTCCAGCGGTGCGGCGGCGGTGAAGTCCAGTCCGGCGACGGCGCTGAAGGCGCGGGCCTCGGGGCTGACGCGGAAGGACAGGTCGGCACGGTCAAAACGCATGGCCAGCTGTTCGTCGGTGCGCGGCTGGTCGGTCTCGAGCGTGAAGGCGGTCGAGGTGCGCGGGCCGGGGGTGGACGCGGGCGGCGCGACCGAAACGCAGCCGGCCAGGGTCAGGGCGGCGACCGCAGGCGCGACAAGGCGGGCAACGATGGCGGACACGGCGAACTCCGGAGAAGACCGCAGCGAGGGTAGGGCGACGTGGCGCGGGCGCAAGGGCACCCACGGGCAAAGAAAAAGGCCGGTGTTGCCACCGGCCTCATTCAAATCAGAGAATCGACGCCGGTCAGGCGGCGGTCTGTTCCGCCAGCTTGGCCTTCACCTGGCGCTTGATGCGCTGGGCAGCAGTCGAGAGCTTCTCGTCGCGGGCCTTGACGATGAAGGCGTCCAGGCCGCCCTTGTAGTCGAGGGTGCGCAGCGCGGCGTTCGAGATGCGCAGGCTGAACGACTGGCCCAGCGACTCCGAAGCCAGCTTGACCGTCTTCAGCGACGGCAGGAAGCGGCGCTTGGTCTTCACATTCGAGTGGCTCACGCTGTGGCCGACCATCGGGCCGATACCGGTGAGTTCGCAACGACGAGACATCGTCAGATCCTTAAAGATCACATCCGGAAAACAGCGACCGGACGCATGAAACAGGAACGCGCGGGCAAATGTCCCGCGCGAGAGGGGGCCGTATAGAGGAGGAGCGGTCCGCGCGTCAAGGCCGAACCGGCCTGTCCGGAGTCGAACGCCCCTGTTCAGCCGCCGTTCAAATGACACCATATAGAGACTGTATCCATGATCACGTTTTCAAACCGAGGGGCGACCATGAAATCTTCTGTTCTGCTGACCCGCACCCTGGCGACCGCCGTGCCGGTGCTTGCGGGGGCCCTGCTGCTGGGCGCGTCTGCCGCGGCACCGCAGGCGCGGGCTCCGGCCCCGGCCCAGACCGTCCTGCCGGGCTATTGGGAATATACGACCAGTGCCCTGGGGGTTGGTGACACCGAGACCAAATGTGTGCGGCCCAGCGAGATCAACCGCTTCTTCGGCGGGCTGTCGACGCGCCGCTGGCAGTGCACCTATCCCGTGCGGGAGGTCGGCAATGGCCATGCCCGGTTCGAGGGCGTCTGTCGCGATCCCAAGGGCCGCAGCGTCAATGTCCGGCTGAACGGTCCCTATGATGCGGAACATTTCCGTTTCCGCGGCGGGGCCCAGCTGGCGCGTGGCCTGCCCTATATTCCGGCCAGTATCACGGCGCGGCGCATCAGCGCCGAATGCCCGGCCAATGCCGAGTATTTCTGACCCCGGTTCGCCGGTCTCCGAACAGGAAAAAGGCCCGGTCTCGCGACCGGGCCTTTTTTGCTTGTGCCGATCCGATCTGACGGATCAGGCGGCTTCAGCCTCGGCCTCGGCCGCAGCAGCGACAGCGGCCGGCGACAGGACGGCCTTCTTGGCACTGAGCGACTTGGCCAGCAGCTCGACGGCAGCCCCCTTGTCGATACGGTTCGCCGCAGCGACTTCACGGGCCATCCGGTCCAGAGCCGATTCATAGAGCTGGCGCTCCGAATAGGATTGCTCCGGCTGGCTGTCGGCGCGGTGCAGGTCGCGAACCACCTCGGCGATCGAGATCAGGTCGCCGGAGTTGATCTTGGCTTCGTATTCCTGGGCGCGGCGGCTCCACATGGTGCGCTTGATACGGGCGCGGCCCTTGAGGGTAGTCAGCGCCTTGGTCACCACGTCGTCGGCGGCCAGGGTACGCAGACCGGCCGTCTTGGCCTTTTTGGTCGGAACCCGCAGCGTCATCTTCTCGTGGTCGAAGGTCACGACATAGACCTCCAGTTCCATCCCCGCCACTTCCTGGACCTCGACGGCGGCCACCTTGCCGACGCCGTGCGCCGGGTAGACGACCGCGTCGCCAACCTTGAATTCCAGACCGCTCTTGCTCGTCATGTCATTCCTTTCCCGGCAACAGGGGGGAGCGAATCGAAAACACGGAGGCGTCAGATCCTCTCCGTCGGCGGGGGCCGTCGGAGGGGACAGGCTTAGACGTCAATGTGGAAACGGATCACCAAACCTCTGGCCGACCCTGCCTTCGTGGGCGGGGTTCTGTCGCAAACGCGGGCGGGGCGAAAAATTCGCTGACCGCCCGACCCAATGCCGATGAACCTATCACAAAATGCCGGAATTTCAAAACATCCGCAGCTCCGTCCCCGGAGTGTCGTGTACCGGGTTCGGCGGAGGCTGAGGGCTCAGGAGCCCTTGCCCGGTTTGGGGGAGAAATATTTCTCGAACTTGCCGGTCTCCCGCTCGAATTGTGCGGCATCGTCCGGGGCTGTGCCCTTGACGGTTATATTGGGCCAGACCTTGGCATATTCGGCGTTGACCTGAAGCCATTTGCCGTCGGGTTCGTCCTCGGTGTCGGGCACGATGGCGTCGACCGGGCATTCCGGTTCGCACACGCCGCAGTCGATGCATTCGTCCGGCGCGATGACGAGGAAATTCTCGCCCTCATAGAAACAGTCGACCGGACAGACCTCGACACAGTCCATGAATTTACATTTCACGCAGGCGTCGGTGACGATGTAGGTCATGGGGCGGTCGGGGCGCGATCGAATGACGGGAGGGCGGGAAGCGCAAATGACCCCGCCAACCCCCTGTGTCAACCGGACTCCCCGCCCAAGCCCTTGGCAGTGGGCTTGACTGCGCTATCTGTTACAGTTCCGATTGCAGATCACCAACGCTCCAGGAGTCCGTCATGAATCCCTTCCTCAAGATCGCGCTCGGCGGCACCGCCGCCCTCGCCCTGCTGACTGCGGGCGGTGTGGTTGCCCGCACCCAGACCACCGTGGTCCCGGCCGAGGTCCAGGCTGGAGTCTATGCGCTGGATTCGAGCCACGGCAAGATCACCTGGTCGGTCAAACATCTCGGCTTTTCGACCTATTACGGCCAGTTCGTGAACGTGGAGGCGACGCTGAACCTGGATCCGGCCAATCCGTCGGCCTCCAGCCTGACCGCGACCATTCCGCTGACCGATGTCGATCCCAACTCGGACGGGCTGAAGGCGCATCTGCAGACGGCGGACTTCTTTGACACCGCCAACCATCCGGTCGCCACCTTCGTGTCGCGGTCGGTGACGGTGGATGCCGACGACGCCAGTGAGGCCACCGTGGTGGGCGACCTGACGCTGCGCGGTGTGACCCGTCCCGTCACGATGGAGGTCGAGTTCAACCAGGCCGGTCCGTCGATGGGCGGGGCCTATCGCGTCGGTTTTGACGGCGAGGCCACGATCAAACGCTCCGAATTCGGCGTCGACTATGCCGTGCCGGCGGTGTCGGACGAGGTGGAACTGCATATCGAGGGCGAGTTCGTTCTGACGCAATAGGCGTCAGGACGGGTCGACGAGACCATACAGGGCACGGGCCTCCTGCGGAGGGCCGCGCCGCTCGCCCAGTGACTCGATCGTGAGATCAATGAGTCGTCCGCCAAGGGCAAACACGAGGCTGTCGCCGACGCGAACGTCGCGGGCCGGCTTGTCGAGGCGGGTTTGAACCCCGTTCCGGGTCAGGCGGACAGCACCGCGCTCGACAAAGGCGGTGGCGATGGAGCGGGTGCGCAGGAAGCGTGCGCGCCACAGCCAGACGTCGATCCGGCAACCGGCGTCGCTCATGCCTTGGGCATGGCCCGCCGCCGGGGCGTGGCCTTGCGTCGCGGCGCGCGCGTCGGGACCGGAGTCAGGGCGGCGAGGGCGGCGAAGGGCGAGTCCTTCGGCGGGGCGACCGGTCGCCCGGGCCGGTCGGGCCTCCGTGCCCTTGTCGTCTTCAGTGCAGCCAGCAGGGCCCGGGCCTCATCGGCGGTCCAGCCCAGCTCGGTCAGGACCGCGGCGGGCAGGGTGCCGTCCTTGCCGCGCTGGTCGGCGGCGCGCTCCAGTGCCTCGACCGGCACCGCCCAGCGGCCGACGGCGCGCAGGCCCCAGGCCGACAGGGTCCCGGGCGACGGGGGCGGATCGGGCAGCAGGGTCAGGCCCCCGGCCTGTGGATGAAACTGTTGACAAGCGACGAAGGCGAGGGCCAGGGCGCGGGCGCGCGGCTTCAATATATCGGGCAGCCAGACGGAATGGCTGCCCATGCGCACGGCGAAGGTGCGCAGGGTGCGACGCTCGGCCGGGCTGAGCGCATGCAGGTCCCGTTCGACCCCGGCCCGGTCGATCAGACCGCCCGCCTCGATCAGGCGGAAGGCCAGGCCGCGGGGCAGGCCCTTGAGGGTGCCGTTGTCGAGGGCCCGGCGCAGGCGGCGCAGCGATTTCAGCGCCCGCCCGGCCTCGGCCGTCAGCCAGGCCTCGATGCGCTGGCGGGCCCGGTCGCGGGTGGCGACGGGACCGAGGTCGCCCAGCAGTCGTACCCGGGGCGCGAAGGGGTTGCCGCCGGTGATCTGAGCCGCCGGGACGCCCCGCCACAGTACGGCCCCGTCGGGGGTGACGGCGAAGGCGTCATCGTCGTCAGCGGTCAGCCGGCCCAGACGCCGGGCGATCTCGGGCCCGACAGCGCGCCCGGCCGCGGCCTTCAGCGTGCGGTCGGCCAGGGTGGAGCCGCCCTTGTCGGGGGCGAAGCGCACGCCGTCCATCCGGCCGACCACCTCGCCCTCGACCGTGACGCGGCCGTCCTCGCCGACGTCGGCGGTGACCTCGGCCCGGTCGTTCAGGGAGCGCATCAGGGCGGTGGTGCGCCGGTCGACGAACCGGGCCGTCAGCCGGTCGTGCAGCACGTCGGACAGCCGCTCCTCCAGCTCGCGGGTCCGGTCGCGCCAGTCGCGGGCCTGGTCCAGCCAGTCGGGGCGGTTGGCGATGTAGGACAGGGTGCGGACCCCGGCCAGCCGGGCCGAGAGCTGGTCGATCTGGCCGTCGTCCCGGTCCAGCCGGGCAAAGCGTTGCGCGGCCCAGTCGGTGTCCAGCCGGCCGCGCCGGCCGGTCAGGGCCTGGAAGATCTCCTTCGACAGACGGGCGTGTTCGTCGAGGGTGGTCTTCTGGAAGTCGGGCAGCTGGCAGGCCTCCCACAATCGCATCACGGCCCCGCGCGAGCGGCCGATGCGTTTGACGTCGTCATCAACCATGGCCCGGCGCAGCAGGGTCTCGTCCAGGGCCGGGGCGGCCAGTTTCAGCCCCCGTGTGCCGGGTGTCTCGACCAGGGAGCGCAGCAGGTCGGGCAGGGTGTCGAAATCCAGCCGGGCATTGCGCCATTCGGCGGCCACGACCGGATCGAAGCGGTGCTCGACCACCTGTTCGACCAGATCAGCGTCCAGGTCCTCGCATTCACCGGTGACGCCGAAGGTGCCGTCGCGCAGGTGGCGGCCGGCGCGCCCGGCGATCTGGCCGATCTCATGAGCGTGCAGCCAGCGGGTCCGGGTGCCGTCGAATTTGCGCAGGCCGGCGAAGGCGACATGGTCGACGTCCATGTTCAGCCCCATGCCGATGGCGTCGGTGGCGACCAGAAAGTCGACCTCGCCGGACTGGAACAGTTCGACCTGGGCGTTGCGGGTGCGGGGCGACAGACTGCCCATGACCACGGCCGCCCCGCCGCGCTGGCGGCGGATCAGTTCGGCGATCGCATAGACCCGGTCGGTCGAGAAGGCGACGATGGCACTGCGCCGGGGCAGGCGGGTCAGCTTCTTCGAGCCGTCATAGCTGAGGGTCGACAGCCGTTCACGGGCGATGATCTCGAGGTCGGGGATCAGGGCCCGCATCAGCGGGGCCATGGTGCCGGCCCCCAGGAACATGGTCTCGAACCGGCCGCGGGCGTGCAGCAGCCGCTGGGTGAACATGTGGCCGCGCTCGGGGTCGGCGACCAGCTGGATCTCGTCGACGGCGAGGAATTCGACCTGACGCTCAAGCGGCATGGCCTCGACGGTGCAGACGAAATAGACGGCGCGCGGCGGGACGATCTTCTCCTCGCCGGTGATCAGGGCCACGGCGGCGGCACCGCGCCGTTTGACGATCCGCTCATAGATCTCGCGGGCCAGCAGCCGCAGCGGCAGGCCGATCATGCCCGAGGCGTGACCGAGCATCCGCTCGACCGCCAGATGGGTCTTGCCGGTGTTGGTGGGGCCCAGGACCGCGACGACGCGCGAGGGGGCCAGACCCGTGGGGCGATCACTCATGATGGATCCAAGGTGGCGATTCGCGTGGCCCTCCTCAAGTCATAAGGACGACCGGTCGCAGTCCGGCCCGGGAATTTCGCTTGCCGATCCCGGACCGGGCCGCACAGTGGGGGCTACCTTTTTCCGGAGCCTGACCATGACCGACACCGCCCCCCGCAAGCCGATCGCCTGGCCGATGCTGATCCGTCAGGGCCACCTGTTTCTGGGCATGCTCATCGCCCCCAGTGTCCTGATGTTCGCGATTACGGGCGGGTTGCAGATCTTCCGCCTGCAGGAAAGCCACGAGGGCTACACCCCGCCCCCGGTCATCGAGAAGCTGGGCCGGATGCACATGGACCAGGTCTATGCGCTGAAGAAGCCCAAGGCCGCACCGGCGGCGGCTCCGGTCGCGGCATCGGGGCCTGCGGCGACGGCGGCGGCCGCACCCCGGTCCGAACCGAAACCCGCACCGCCGCTGTCGAAACTTCTGTTGCAATGGTTCTTCACCCTGGTCGCCGTCGGCCTGGTGCTGTCGACCCTGCTCGGCGTGTGGATGGGGGCGATGGTCAGTCGCTGGAAGGTCACGGCACGCTGGCTGTTGCTGGCGGGCACCGTCCTGCCGGTGCTGATGCTCCTGGTCTAGGGATCCGAGCCAGCCGGTCTTAACGGGGCGTGGTTAACCGGCGGAACAGGGGCGAAACGAATCAGGACCGAATCACCGACACCGTTCGATTCAGGGTTTGTTCCCTACAAGATATTGTATCTTAAGGGCGATTAACCACAATCAGCGCGGTGCCCCACGCGGGAGTGTGTTGCGGCCCGGGACGAGCCGGCGCGAAAATCGGCGGCGCAACGTCAGCTGCCGCTTCCCCCGCGCCCGCTGACTCGCTAGGTCAGCCCCTGTGACCCCGTAGCTCAGCCGGATAGAGCAAGGCTTTCCTAAAGCAGAGGTCGGGGGTTCGAGTCCCTCCGGGGTCGCCATCTGTCTCGCGAACGACTCAGTCCGGACGGCGACCGCGCGGGCCGGTGCCGGTGCCGTGTTTGCCGATACTCTCCCAGACCGGCGGGGCGGCCTTGTGAACATACTGTTCCGAGACCATCCAGCCCTTGAACGGCCGTAGCGTGGCCAGGCACAGCAGGATCAGCAGGGGCAGGGTCACGACCAGATGCGCCCAGATGGGCGGGTGGAGCATGAAGTCGAAGGCCATCAGCCCCATCATGCCGATCACCCCGACCAGGGACATGACGAAGAAGGCCGGGCCGTCGGCCGGATCGGCGAAACTGTAGTCGAGGCCGCATTCCGGGCAGGACTCGCGGATGGTCAGATAGCCGGTCAGCAGGGGCCCCTCGCCACAGCGGGGGCATCGGCAACGCAGGCCGGTCGACAGTGTATTGAGGCGCGGATGCGGTGTTTCGGTCATCCGGGAGATGTCGGCCCCCGGGGACCGGCATGCAAGCGGCGTCAATGTCGCGGGCCGGGTGACGACGAACGACGATCGGTCATCCTCCGTTAACCGCGATTAAAGGGCTTCGCGCGAGGGTGCGCGCGTATGTCCGGGGTCTCATCCAGCAAGCGCATCCTCAGAACGACCGTGGCGGCTGCCGCGGCGGGTGCCGTGGTGATGTCGCCGCTGGCCCCGCTGGCCGAGGAAATCGGCGCGGCGCTTGATCCCATCGATATTCGGGTCGGGGCCAATCCGCGTTTCACCCGGGTTGAGTTCGCCGGGGTGATCGGGGCCCGGTCGCAGGTGCGACGGGAAGGTCAGGCCGTCATCGTCCGGATCGGGGCCACGGCCGCCCCTGACATATCCCGTCTCAGGGTCGATCCGCCCAATGGGGTCGAGAGCGTCGAGACCCGGTCGGTTCGGGGTGGCACCGAACTGGTCATGACCCTGGCCGAGGGGGCCGATTTCCGCAGCGGCAGCGCGGACGGGGCCGTGTGGTTGAATCTCTATGCCCCCGGCCGGCCGCCGCCGGCCGAGGCCGGCGCGGCGGCCCCCGCCACCGCCGCCGCCATTCCGGTGACGGCGACCGCGACGGACGACAAGGTTTCGCTGAAATTCGCCTGGACCCAGCCGGTCGGCGCGGCCGTATTCCGGCGCGGCGCGGCGGTCTGGGTCGTGTTCGACTCGGCCGCCCGCCTGGATATGACCGGGGCGCGGACCCTGGGGCCGGCAACGGATGCGCGCTGGGCGGCCGGCACCGATTACACAGCCGTGCGCATAGCCGCTCCCGACAGGCTGCCGGTATCGGTGGTCAGCAAGGGCGCGGAATGGACCGTGGTGATCGGCGGTCAGCCGGTCGCGGCCACGGGGGTCGAGGTGACGCGGGCCGACAGCGGCGACCTGGCGCTGGTCGTGCGCATGGCCGGGGCCACCCGGGCGGTCTGGCTGACCGATCCCCTGGTCGGGGACCGGTTCGCGGCGGTCACGGCCCTGCCCCCCGGCAAGGGTCTGGCGCAGCGTCGCCAGTCGGTCGACATGACGCTGTTGCCGACGGCGCACGGGCTGGCGATCGAGACCCCGACCGACGACCTGCGTGTTGCCGCCGATGGCGATCTGGTGTCGTTGACGCGGCCCGGCGGGCTGATCCTGTCGCCGCCTTCGGTCTTGCTGGCTGCGGCCGAGGTGCCGACCGGTGCCCCGCGAAAGGCCCGGTTTCCCGCGCTGATCCTGCCGGAATGGAGCGAGACCGGACCGGGCGGATTCGGCCCGCGTCTGCGTGAACTGCAGACCCGGGCCGCAGACGAGTCGCACGCCGCGGGCGAGAATCCGCGTGCGCCGATCGAGGCCCGTCTGGCCCTGGCCCGGTTCCTGCTCGCCTCTGGCCTGGGCTATGAGGCGATCGGCATCCTGAACGCCATTATCGACCAGGCCCCGAACATGGCCGGGGAGGCGGAGGTGCGCGGCCTGCGTGGCGCAGCGCGAGCCTCGATCGGCCGGATCCAGGAAGCCCAGGCGGATTTCGCGGCCGGGGCTCTTTCCGGGGATCCGTCGGCGCGGGTCTGGCAGGGCTATATCGCCGCGCAGCAGGGCGACTGGGCAGAAGCGCGGCGGGGCTTCATCGCCGGGGCCTCGGTCATCGACAGCTTTCCCGATGTCTGGCGCGCGCGTTTCGGGGCCGCCCATGCGCTGGCGGCGCTGGAGACCGGTGACCTCGACGCGACCAAATCCCTGCTGGCCTACAGCTTCAGCCAGCCGACCAGTGCCGCGGACCAGCTGACGGCGCGACTGGTCCAGGCGCGGCTGTTCGAACTGGTGGGCGAGGGCGACCGGGCGCTGGCCGTCTACAAGGCGGTGGCGCGGGCTCCGCTGGACGGTATCGCGACTCCGGCCAAGCTGGCCGTGGTGCGGATGGAGATGGAGCGCGGCACCCTGAAGCCCGACGCGGCGGCGGACCAACTGGAATCCCTGCGCTGGCGCTGGCGTGGCGACGCCACCGAACTGGCCGTGATCCGGCAGCTGGGCAGCCTTTATCTGTCGCAGGGCCTGTATCGTGAAGCCCTGACGGCCCTGCGCGGAGCCGGGACGCGCATGGCGCTGCTGCCGGGGGCCATGGATCTGCAGATGGACCTGTCCAATGCCTTCCGCAGCCTGTTCCTCGAGGGCGGGGCGGACGGCCTGCAGCCGATCCAGGCGCTGGGCCTGTTTTATGATTTCCGCGAACTGACGCCGGTCGGGGCCGACGGTGACGAGATGGTGCGGCGTCTGGCGCGGCGACTGGTCAATGTCGACCTGCTGGACCAGGCGGCCGAACTGTTGAAACACCAGGTCGACAACCGGCTGGAAGGTGTGGCCAAGGCCCAGGTCGCGACTGACCTGGCCACGGTCTATCTGATGGACCGGCAGGCGGAGAAGGCGCTCAACGCCATCTGGAGCTCACGCACGACCCTGCTGCCGAATGCCCTGAATGCCGAGCGCCGGGCGCTGGAGGCACGGGCCCTGATGGATCTGGGCCGGTTTGACCATGCGCTGGAGGTGCTGGATCGCGATGCCACGCCGGCGGCGCAGGCGGTCCGGGCCGAGGTGTTCTGGAAACAGGAAAACTGGGCCGCGGCGGCCGCCGCCTATGACAAGAGCCTGGGAGAGCGCTGGAAGGCCTCGACGGTGCCGCTGACGCCCGCCGAGGAGAGCCTGCTGATCCGGGCCGGGGTCGGCTATTCGCTGGTCAATGATCAGGGGGCGCTGGCACGGTTGTCACGTGACTATGCGCCACTGGTGCCGGGAGCCCGTTCGGCCGGAGCGCTGCGGATCGCCCTGGCGGGGCCCTATGCGGGTGATGTCAATCCGGCCGACGTCGGCACGGCGGCCGGCGGGGCCGATACCTTCGCCGGATGGGTCACGGCGATGAAGGCCCAGTTCCGGCAGCAGACGGGCGAGAGTCGCACTGCTGCGACTCCCGCCCCGCCTCAGGCCCGAACTCCGGCACCGGCGACCGCTGCGAGACCCGCAGCCGCCGCCTGAACCGGACGTATGTCCTAGCTGTTGACCGCGTCCTTGAGCGGCTTCGACACGCGGAAGCGCACGGCCTTGGAAGCGGCGATCTTGATGGTGGCACCGGTGGCCGGGTTGCGGCCTTCGCGGGCGGCGCGGGCGGCGGTGTCGAAAACACCCAGGTTCGAGATGCGGACGTCGCCGCCGGCCATCAGGCTCTTGTGAATGTTCTTGACGATGGCTTCGAGCACGCGGCCGGCGTCGGCCTGCGAAACGTTGGCGTCCTTGGCGACGGCAGCGATGAGTTCAGCTTGTGTGGTCATGGGTCGTTTCCAAAAAAGGCCGCCCGATTTCCGGGCGAGACCGACGGATCAACGCGTGTTTTGGTGTGCTTGGCAAGCGGTGCCTGTCGTCTGGGTCACTGACGGTGGGGATTCAGCCCGTTCCGGAGGCCCGCTGGAAGCTCTCGACCAGGCTGCCGGCGACCAGTCTCCAGCCGTCCACGAGCACGAAAAAGATCAGCTTGAACGGGAGCGAAACCACCACCGGTGGCAGCATCATCATCCCCATGCTCATGAGCACGCTGGCGACCACCAGATCGATCACAAGGAACGGAACAAAAAGAAGAAATCCGATTTCGAACGCGGTCTTCAACTCGCTGATCATGAAGGCCGGGGTGACCACCCGCAGGGGCAGGTCGGGGGCTGCGGTATTGGCCTCGACCTGGCTCAGCCGGGCGAACAGGGCGAGGTCGCTGCGGTCGACCTGGGCGAGCATGAAAGTCTTCACAGGTTCCGAGGCCGCATCGAAGGCCTGGGGCAGCTCCATCTGCTCATCCAGCAGGGGGCGGATGCCCGAATCATAGGCGTCCTGCCAGGTCGGAGCCATGACGATGGCGCTCAGAAACAGGGCCAGGGAGACCAGAACCGCGTTCGGCGGCGACTGCTGCATGCCGAGCGCGGTGCGCAGCAGGGACAGGACCACGATGATTCGCACGAAGCTGGTGGTCATGATGACGATCGACGGGGCCAGCGACAGGACGGTCATCAGACCGACCAGCTGCACCACCCGGGTGGTCAGGCCGGCTCCGGTGCCGAGATCGACATTGATGGCCGCGCCGCTCTGGGCGGCCTCCTGGGCCAGGGCGGCCAGCGGCCACAGCAGGCACAGGGCGGTGGTCAGCAGCGACAGCAGGGCCGCGCGTTTGAACTCGGCCCGGGTGGGGACGGCAAACAGGGCCGGGCGGGGGGCGGCTGTGGTCATGCCCCGGTCTCCGGCTGGGGCGGGGCGGGCTGGCGCGGCTCGATCAGCTCGCGCCCTTCGCCCAGCAGGATCAGGCGCTCCTCGTCATCGACCCGCACCAGAACCAGACGGCGGGCGGGATCCAGCACCAGGGTCTCGACGACCCGTAGCCGGCGTTCGCCGCGTTCGGCGCTGATCCGGGCCATCAGCTGCGGCGCATAGCGCCGGGCGGCCCAGGCCGTGAGGCCGATGATCCCGAGGGTGAAGGCCAGGCCGAAGACGGCGCGGGCAAGGTCGAGGAAATTCATTCAAAATGGCCCTGCCGGTGACGCCTCCGCGATCGGGGGCCGGCGCAGGGAGCCTTGCCGATCGTGGTTAACGGGTCGTTTAGATAACCCCGCGTTAACCATGCAGGCGGCATTTTCTGCCCATCTGAACGGGCGCGCCGCGTCTGACGGGAGGAAGCCATGGGCTTTTCCGACCTGCCCCTGCTGGACCAGATCAAGGGTCGCCTGTCCTGGCTGGACGAGCGACAGCGGGTTATTGCCCAGAACGTCGCCAATTCGGACACGCCGGGCTTCGTCGGGCGGGATCTGAAGGCTCCGACCGATTTCGCGACCGCCCTGCGCCAGGGCGGGGCACTGCAGATGACCCGGACCAGCGCGAATCACATTGCCCCGACCGCGACCCAGAGCCGGTTCCAGACCAGTGCTGCCCCGGATTCAGAGACCACGCTGGACGGCAATACGGTGGTCGTCGAGGAGCAGATGCTGAAGATGGCCGAGAGCCGCATGGCCTATGACGCCGCCATCAGCTTCTACCAGAAGTCGATGAACATGCTGCGGATGGCCGCCCGCGCCCCGGGCCGCTGACACCATGAGCGAGGATCGATAGATCATGCCGGAACCCGTCGCCCGCAACAGCGCCATGGCCGTGGCCGCCTCGGCCCTCAAGGCCCAGCAGTCGCGCATGCGTGTCATCGCCGAGAATATCGCCAACGCCCAGTCCACCGCGACCACGGCCGGGGGCAACCCCTATCGCCGCCAGATCCCGGTGTTCGAGGCGCGCAACGTCGACGGAGCCACGGGCGTGAGCCTGGCCGAGGTGCGGCCCGACCAGAGCGAGTTCCGCAAGGAATATGACCCGTCCCACCCGGCGGCCAACGCCGAAGGGTACGTCCTGCGCCCAAACGTCGACAGCCTGGTCGAGGCGATGGACATGCGCGAGGCGCAGCGGGCCTATGAGGCCAATCTCAACGTCATCGAGACGGCGCGGTCGATGGACGCCCGCATCCTCGACCTGCTGAAGAAGTGAGGCGCTAGATGATCAATCCCATGATGGCGGCGCGCGCCTATTCCTCGGTCCAGGGCGGGGCCATGCCGACCGAGCTGACCGGGGCCACCGGCGGGGCGGGCGCGGCCCAGGGAGCGGGCTTCTCCGACCTGCTGCAGAATGTGATGGGCGACCTGAGCCAGTCGACCAGGGCGGCCGAGACCCAGATGGCCACCTCGGTGCAGGGCAAGGGCAGTCTGATCGATGTGGTCACCGCCGTGACCTCGGCCGAGGCTTCGCTGGAGACGGTCATGGCCGTCCGCGACCAGGTGATCCAGGCGTATCAGGAGATCATGCGGATGCCGATCTGACGATCGACGTCCCTCTACCCTTCCAGCGACACGACCGGGCCGCCCAGACGCACGGGGCGCGGTGACCGCGACTTGAGCCAGGCGCGGATGCGGGTCTGGATCGGGTTGTCGATCCCGAAATGGAAGGCGAAGGCGAAGCCCACGGCGGCCGCGACTCCCAGGCCCCACAGGGCCCACTGGGCGGCGACCGGCAGGTCGAGGCGGACGATGGCGACATTGGCCACGCCGAACCAGGCGATGCGGACCACCTCATTGGTGATGAACATGGAAAAGGAGACCTGGGCGGCCTTCTCGACCCATTTCGACGGGCGCGGCGTCGGCAGGGCCCCGGCGGCGAGGATGATCACCGAGATACAGGCCAGCGAGGCCAGGGCCTGTTTGTCGACGAGCTGGATGGCGAACAGGCCAACGGCCGCGCCGAGGCCGGCCCAGCGGGCCAGCCGGGGATCGATCCAGACCTTCTGCGCGAACCCGGCCAGGGCCATGCCCAGTACGAACAGCGGCAGGGCGCGGAAAAAGCCGTAGCGCAGCGGCATCTGGTAGACGGGATAGTCCAGCAGGGCCCAGCACAGCTGGTTGGCCAGCAGATAGCCGCCCAGGCCCAGCGCCAGGATCGACCACGGACCCAGCCGGGTCAGGCCACGCAGCACCCACGGAAAGGCCAGGTAGCAGCCGATCAGGGCCGAAATCGACCAGGTCGGGGCATTCCAGCCGAGCCCACCGGGAATGCCGAAGGCCTGGACCAGCGCCAGCTGGGCCGGAAGCTGGTCCCAGCGGAACCATTCGGGGCTGCGCGGCGGTGCCCCGGCGGCGGTACCCAACACGACCATGGCGACCAGGGCCAGACCCATGATCAGGTGGGCGGGCCAGACGCGCAGCAGGCGTTTCAGTACGAAGTCACCGGGGGTCAGGGCCCCCCGGCCCAGGGCACCGCCATAGACGCGCATCAGCACATAGCCGGAGTCGATCAGGAAGAAATTGGTCAGCAGGAAGCCGCTGCGTTCGAACATCGGATGGACGTGTTCGGCCAGGGCCAGGGGGCCTGCGCCCTGGAAATGGTGGAGGATGATCAGGGCGGCCACAATGAAACGCAGGGCGTCGAGCCACCCGCCGCGCACGATGGCCGGTGTTTCCTTTTGGGTCGAAATGGCGGTCCAGGTCATGATTCCGGCCCTCCTGACCGGTGTTCACGCCTGTCGCAGCAAGGGTCGGGCCGTTGTGTCGCGGCTAGCCGCGCACCAGCCGCAGGAATTCCTCGCGGGTGCGGGGATCGTCGCGGACGACACCCAGCAGGGTGCTGGTGGTCAGGGTGGCCCCCGGCACGTCGACACCGCGCAGGGTCATGCAGCTGTGTTCGGCCTCGATGACCACACCGACGCCGGCGGGACGCAGGACCTCATGAATGGCGTCGGCGATCTGGGCCGTCATCTTTTCCTGGATCTGCAGGCGTTTGGCATAGCCGCGCACGACCCGGGCCAGTTTGGAGATGCCGACGACGCGGTCGGTCGGCAGATAGCCGACATGGGCCACGCCGACGACCGGCAGCATGTGGTGTTCGCAGAAGCTGACGAAGCGGATGTCCTTGAGCACGACGAGCTGATCGTAGCCGCCGACCTCCTCGAAGGTGCGCTCCAGATAGGCGCGCGGCTCGACCTCATAGCCGGCGAACAGCTCACGATAGCTGCGGGCGACGCGGGCGGGGGTGTCCAGCAACCCCTCGCGTTCGGGGTCGTCGCCGGCCCAGCGGATCAGGGTGCGCACGGCGGCTTCGGCCTCGGCCTGGGGGATGGCGGGTCTGGTCGGCGAGTCGGTCATGCGGTCAGCCATAGTGCGGGAAGCAGCGAAAGGGGAGCGGTGACGCTCAGATGATCGGCTGGGCCTGATCACGGATCCACTGGGACAGCAGCCATTTCTCGCCGGTCAACGGTGGCAGGCCGGCATGCAGGGTGCGGGGATCGACCTTGCCGTCCGGCTCGACATTGAAGAACAGCAGGGCGTCCCCGGTCTTGCCGCCGAAGCGCCAGTCCAGCTCGGGAAAGGCGGTCTCGCCACCCGTATAGTCGGCATTGAGATAGGTCAGGAAGGTGGCCTGGCGCTGGCCCTGCCGGGCCAGGGTCTCGGCCAGGGCCGGGGCCTCCGGATTGAGGAAGTCGTAGTGCGGCTCATAGCGCTGGCCGATGTCGTAGCGCAGGATGTTGCAGGGTTCGAAGGTCGCGGTGTCGAGAGCCGGAGCGGCGGCGGCCATCCGGGCCCGCATCAGGGCCAGGATCAGGTCGGTATCGAGCAGGCCAAAGCCGGCGCCGCTGCTGGTGCGCATACCATCCGGACGGCGGCCACCCTTGTCGGCGTCATAGACCCGGGCCGGGACGAGACGTTCAGCGGCGCGCCGTATGAACCATGAACAGACGGCCGGGCTGGCAAAGCCTTCGAAGACCCGGATGCGGGGTGATTCCGAAATCGTGCGGGCGACAGGCGGGACCAGCCAGGCCGTGAGGTCGACCGCCTTTCGGGCCCGGGCCCAGAGGGTCGGTACCGGGTCGGGCCGGTCGGCAGCGGCGCAGACCGAATCGTCGCCTGTCAGCAGCACCAGCTGGGCCCGGGCGTTAGCCTCGCCGCGCTCGGCGGCGGTCTGGAGCCAGTCGAGCGCGGTCTCCCAGCTCTGCGGGCGACCGATGCCGAGGGCGGCGAGGACGGCGACCCGGGCGGCGGCCCCGGCGTCCCCCAGTTCGGCGGCCCGGGCCAGGAGTACGGCCCCCTCGTTCGGCTGGAACGGGGCGGCGCGCCCGACCAGCAGGCGCGTTCCGAGCCAGGTCATCGACGGGACGTGCCCCTGGCGGGCAGCGCGGTCCAGCCATGACACGGCGATCTCGTGGCGACCTTCGCGGTCAAAGACGCGCGACAGGGCGAACTGGGCGTCCCCGTCGCCGGCGACGGCGCGGCGGTGCAGGTCCTCGGTGGCCGGTGAGCTCATGGGGCCGAGCCATATCATCGGTGCCGCCGGCGTGCAGCGGATTTTGCGATCGGGGCGGGCAGCGACGCCGGATCACGAAATCGACGGGCCGCCGCCGGTTTCCTAACCCCGCATTAACCATGGTCCCGGCATTTTCTGCCCAGTATCGCTGGAGCGTAAGAATGAACGGCGCGGAAGTTCTGGATGTCGGGCGCGATGCCCTCTGGCTGACGATCCAGCTGTGCGGGCCCATGCTGCTGGTCGCCCTGGTGGTCGGCGTCAGCATCGGCCTGTTCCAGGCCCTGACCCAGATTCAGGAACAGACCCTGGTCTATGCGCCGAAAATCATGGCCATCTTCGTCTCCCTGCTGCTGTTCCTGCCGGTGATGGGCTCGTTGCTGGGCGGCTTCATGCGGACCATCGCCGCGCGCATCGCCGGGATGTGATCGCAAGGTGGAACCCTATGCCACCGCCGATCAGGTCTGGGCCGGTGGTCTGATCTTCGCGCGCATTGGCGCGATGATGATGACGATGCCCGGTTTCGGCGAAAGCTATGTGCCGCCGCGCATCCGCCTGGCCCTGGCCCTGTCGGTGTCCCTGGTGGTGTGGCCCATCGTCGGCGGGGCCCTGCCGGCCCTGCCCGCGAGTATCGGCGGCATGGCCGGATGGGTGCTGCGCGAGGTCATCACCGGCCTGATGATCGGTGCCCTGTTGCGGGCCTTCATGACCGCCCTGTCGACGGCCGGTGAGGTGGTGTCGATGCAGACGACGCTGAGCTTCGCCCAGACCGCCAATCCGATGCAGGCCCAGCAGGGCTCTACCCTGGGGGCGTTCCTGATGCTGCTGGGCACCACCCTGATCTTCGCGACCAATACCCACCATCTGTTCATTGCCGGACTGGTGGGATCGTACGAGCTGGTCGCGCCGGCGCGGCCCCTGATCGTTGCGGATTTCGCCACCCTGGCCATCCGCACCATCGCCGACAGCTTCGCCCTGGGGGTGCAGCTGGCGGCCCCGGTGATCGTCTTCGCCCTGGTGTTCAACATGGCGTCCGGCCTGGTGGCGCGGGTGATGCCCGCCTTCCAGATCTTCTTCGTCGCCTCGCCGCTCAGTGTGATCCTGGGCCTGTCAGTCTTTGCCCTGTCGCTGGGTGTGATCGGAACGGTCTTCATCGACCGCTACCGCGATCTGGCGCGACTCTTCGCGGGTGCAGCCGGTGGCTGACGCGCCCGATCCCGAGTCGAAAACAGAAGAGGCGACACCGCGAAAACTCGCGGACGCGCGAAAAAAGGGCGATTCGGCCAAGTCGCCGGATGTCGCCTCGACCCTCAGCCTGATGGGGGCGACGGCGGTGATCATCACCAGCGGTGGCTGGTTCGCCAGCCGGCTGGCCGAGGATCTTCTGCCGTTCATCGCCCGCCCTCACGCGCTGATGGGGGCCCTGAACGCCGGCGGGGGTGCCGAGATCGGCTATCGCGCGGTCTGGGCCGCCGCGCCGTTCCTCGGGGCGGTGATGCTGGCCACCATCCTGGGCGGGGCCGGGGGCAATCTGGCCCAGTCGGGTCTGGTCTTTAGCGCCGAGAAGATGAAGCCCAAGCTGGAGAAGCTGAGCCCGATCGCCGGGTTCAAGCGCATCTTCGGCCCGGACGGCCTGATGCAGTTCGTGAAGACCTTCATCAAACTGGTGGCGATCGGGGTCATCTGCTGGCTGGTTCTGAAGTCGCATTTCCGCGATTTTGAAACCATGGCGGCCCTGAGCCCGGCGGCCATTCTGCCGGCGGCCCGGGATCTGGTGATCGCCCTGCTGTTCGCGGCGCTGGTGTTCCTGGCCTTCACCGCCGGGGCCGACTACCTGTGGCAGCGCTACCGCTTCGCCGAGCGGATGAAGATGTCCAAGGAAGAGCTGAAGGAAGACTTCAAACAGGCCGAGGGCGACCCCCATGTGAAGGCCAAGCTGAAGCAGATCCGGGCCCAGAAGAGTCGGCAGC
>CAXBHG010000001.1:0-71279 GCA_963975385.1 uncultured Brevundimonas sp. | reverse complement strand
CGGTGACCATCGCCACCAACATGGCCGGCCGCGGCACCGACATCCAGCTGGGCGGTAACCTGGAAATGCGCCTGCAGAAATGGCGTCAGGACCAGCGCAATCTGGCCATTGAGATCACCCCCGAGATGGAGGCCGCCGAGGAGGCGCGCCTGAAGGCCGACATCGGCGTGCACAAGGCCGCGGCCCTGGCCGCCGGCGGCCTGTTCGTTCTGGGCACGGAACGCCACGAAAGCCGCCGCATCGACAACCAGCTGCGCGGCCGGACCGGCCGTCAGGGTGACCCGGGCACGTCGAAATTCTTCCTGTGCTGCGAGGACGACCTGCTGCGCATCTTCGCCGGCGACCGTCTGGACTCGATCATGCGCAGCTTCGGCGTGGCCGAGGGCGAGGCCATCAGCCACCCGTGGCTGAACCGCGCCGTCGAGACCGCCCAGAAGCGGGTCGAGACCCGCAACTACGACATCCGTAAGAACCTTCTGAAATACGACGACGTCGTCAACGACCAGCGCAAGGCCGTGTTCGAGCAGCGCCAGGAGTTCATGGACTCGACCGACCTGTCCGAACTGGTCGGCGAATTCCGTCAGGACGTCGTGACCGACCTGGTCGACCGCTACCTGCCGCCCAAGGCCTATGCCGAACAGTGGGACATCGACGGCCTCGACGAGAAGGTCCGCTCGACCCTGGGCCTGGAGCTGCCGCTGCACGACTGGGCCGCCGAGGAAGGCGTCTCGAACGAGGAGTTCGAGGAGCGGCTGCAGGCCGCGGCCGAGGCCCGCGCCGCGGAACGGCTGGAACTGATCGGGGCCGACCAGACCCGGGGCCTGGAGAAGCAGTTCCTGATGCAGATGATCGACATGGCCTGGCGCGAGCACCTGGTCCATCTGGACCATCTGCGCGGCATCATCGGTCTGCGCGGCTACGGCCAGCGCGACCCGCTGAACGAATACAAGACCGAGGCCTTCTCGCTGTTCGAGACCCTGCTCAGCGAACTGCGGCACAATGTGACGCGCTGGCTGATGACGGTCGAGTTCCGCTTCCAGCCGCCGCCCGAGATGGAGATGCCGGAGTTCCAGGAAATCCACCTGAGCCCGGGTACCGGCGAGAACCAGATGGGCAATCCCGCAGCCCAGCTGCCGGAGGGCCGACTGGACGGCGACAACCGGTCACGCCTGCCGGGTGAACTGTTGCCCGCCGGCTGGGAACGCACCAGCCGCAATGCCGACTGCCCCTGCGGATCGGGCCGCAAGTTCAAACACTGCCACGGGGCCCTGGTCTAGGCCGCGGCCGGTCAGGTCAGCGACCAAGGGTATCCGGCGCACCGGATACCCTTTAGGGTCCTTCAACGCGTTCGCCACGATGGAGGCCCGCGATGATGATGACCGTCCTGATGAGCCTGGTCGCCGGATCTGTGCCGCAGAGCGAGCAGGCCATGCTGCGCGCCTGCGAGATGACCCCCGAGGGCTGGGTCTGTGTGTACCGGATTCCGCCGATCACCGCAGTGCCCGAACGCGGCTCGACCGTCACGGACGCGGTACCTGAAATGCAGATGGCCGTGCCGTCCGTGAGCCCGCCGCCGGTCGCGCCGGCGGTCGACCCCATCGCCCTGGAGGAAAGCCGGCTGATCCGGCGTTGCGCCGAAGCCTCCTGGCTGTCGCTGTGCACCCCGGGTGAGCGGCGTCAGGCCCGCCTGCTCAGGGATGCCGCCGACCGCCGCGAGGCGCTGCGGCGAGCGGTCACCGGCCTGCTCAGCGAACAGCAGTGCGACGCGGCGGTGCGCGCCGCCCTGCGCGGTGGCGACATGGCCCTGGCGCGCGAGGCCCGTGCCTTCTGCGCGGCCGCACCCCCGGACAATCCGGATACGGACGGACACGAAAAGCCCCGGCCAGACGGGGTCTGACCGGGGCCGTTCCTGCAGGCCTCAGGGCAATCAGCCGGCGGGCGGGCAGCCCCCGCTCTCGCAGCCGACATAGTGGATTTCCGGCGGCTCGACCGTGACTTCCGACGGCCGCACATGGACGTCGGGCGCACGCAGATAGATCTGCGGGGCGGCGATGCGGATGGGCGGGGCCTCGACCCAGACCGGCGGAGCCTGGATGTCGACGCGACCCGAAGGCACATAGACCGGACGGCCATAGACCCGCACGCCCGGCCCGCCGGAATGGGTCACATTCCAGGGCGCGACAGGATGGTAGAAGACCGCCTCATGCTGGCAGGCGCAGGGATCATTCGGATTGTGGGCGTGATCGCGACAGTCGCGGGGCGAGGCCGACGGATTGTGCGGGCTGTACTGCTGGGCCAGGGCGGCACCCGGAAGCGCCAACAGAGCGCCGGCAGCGGCGACTACAGTGAGTTTGATCATTCTCATCCCCTGGATTGACCCCGGCCTCCCGCCGGAATTGATCAACCAGTGTTAGGTCAGCATTAACCATAAGGCAAGGCAAGTGGGCGGACCGGGGTTCCGCCACTGGCGCGGACGGCGGTCGCGTGCGACATCCGGAGCATGTCGCACAAGCCCCTTTTCTCTCGTGCCCTGTCGCTGAATCCCGGGCGTCTGCATTTCGCCGCCCACAGCCACCACCTGTGGCCGGACGCCTCGTTTGACGGCCATATCCAGGCCTGGCTGGAAGCCAATCAGCACGCCGATCGCAAATGGGACCAGATCTTCGGCGAGGTGGTGCCCGAGGCCCAGCGCCATGTCGCGGCCGAGCTGAACCTGCCCTCGCCCGACACGGTCGTCTTCGCCCCCAATACCCACGACTTCCTGCTGCGGATATTTTCCGGCGTGGTGCGCAGGCCGGTACGGATTCTGACCACCGACGGCGAGTTCCATGCCTTCCGGCGTCAGGCTGATCGCTGGCACGAGGCGGGCGAGGCCGAGGTGGCCCGGATTCCGCTGGCCCCGTTCGATACCTTTGACGCCCGCTTCATCGAGGCCGCCCGAACCGGCGAATTCGACCTGATCGTGATCAGCCAGGTTTTCTTCAAGACCGGACAGGTATTCGGCGGCATCGCCGACCTGGCCGCGCTGGCGAAACCGGCGGGACCGTGGGTGGTGATCGACGGCTATCACGGCTTCATGGCCACCCCGACCGACCTGTCCGCAGTGGCCGACCGGATCTTCTATGTCGGGGGAGGCTACAAATATGCGATGGCCGGCGAAGGGGCAGGGTTTCTGCACGCCCCCGACGGCTATTGCGCGCGTCCGGTCATCACCGGCTGGTTCGCCGAGTTCGGCAATCTGATGGGGCCGCCGGACGGGGTGCAGTACCGCGCCGATGCCGGACGGTTCTGGGGCGCGACCTTTGACGCCACCCCGTTGTACCGCTTCAACGGCGTGCGGCGGATGCTGGAGGCGCAGGGCCTGACCACGGCGATGATCGCCGACCATGCCCGCGGGCTGATGCAGCGGTTCGAGACGGCCGTGATCGCCGGCGAGGTCGGCCGGCTGGCCGAGGCCGAACGGATCAATCCGCTGGACACTGACATCAGTCGGGCGCGGTTTCTGGCCTTCCGCCACCCCGACGCCCAGGCCTGGCGGGCGCAGCTGCTGGCGGCCAATGTGGTCACCGACGTGCGCGATGACACCGTCCGCTTCGGCTTCGGCCTGTATCAGGATGCGGACGACGTCGACCGGCTGATCGCGATCTGCGACCGGGTGCTCTGAGCCGCGTCAGAAGAAGGTGGCGTCGTCCTGTTTGGTGGCCTGGGGCGGCGCACGCGGTGCCGGCGGGGTGGCCGGAGCCGCCGGGGCCGGGCTGGGGGTCGCCGTGACCTCGTCCCCGGCCGGAGCCAGCGGCGGCAGGGTCGGATAGGGCAGGCTCTCGGGGGATACGCCCGGCGTCACCGGCGCAGGCTCGCCGGAGCCGGAGGCCGCGATCCGGTCGGGCGCATTGAGGTCGTCGCGGATAAAGGCCCAGGATCGGCTGTCATTGCAGGCGCAGGCCTTCATGAAGCCCTCACGATCACGCCAGACGATCAGCGGATAGCCGGTCCCCAGACCCTCCGACTTCAGCGCGGCCGTCAGCCGCGAGGCGAAGGCCCGCCCGGCCTCGACCACCGCCGCGCGGGCCAGATTGCCGTCCGCCGCCGGAATGCCCGCCGCGCTCCAGGAACTGGTCGGGGTGGCGGTCCAGCGCTGGTACAGGGCCCAGTCGCGGGTCAGCCACAGCTCGGCCACGGTCGCCCGCTCGGCCGCCGTGGACTGGGCCAGACCCTCACGATCGGGACGGGCGAAAACGATGATCCGGGCCTCGACCCCGGCAGCGCGCAGCTTGGGCACCTCGTCGCGCTCATAGCGCTGCATGGCGGCCGAGTCGCGATAGCCGATGATATAGAGGGGCTCGCCGCCGCCGCCGGCGGACAGCCATGACGCCTCGTCCAGCAGACGCTGGATCTCGGCCTGGTGGGTGGCGATCACCACCGGCTGGAAGCGGGCGTAGTAGGTCCAGTAGGCCCAGTAGCCACCGCCGGCGAGAAGCAGGCCGATCAGGGCGGCCAACGCCGACCAGATGAAAAAGCGACGCATACGGGGAGCACTCCTGCTTCACGGTTCAGGCCCGTTAACCCTTAGCACCGAATGGGCCGGCCCCGAACCCCGGGGGATTACCCCCCGGGAGCGGGCCGGCGCGGGGCATTACCCCATGGTCGGGATGACGAAGCTGGAGTCCGTGTGTTCCAGTTCGCTGTCGGGCCAGCGGGCGGTGATCGTCTTGACCTTGGTCCAGAATTTCACCCCCTCCATGCCGTGCTGATTGGTGTCGCCGAAGGCCGAGCGCTTCCAGCCGCCGAAGGTGTGATAGGCGACCGGCACCGGGATCGGGACGTTGATGCCGACCATGCCGACATTAACCCGGCTGGCGAAGTCGCGCGCGGCGCGGCCATTCTGGGTGAAGATGGCGACGCCGTTGCCGTACTGGTGCTTGCTGGGCAGGCTCAGCGCCTCCTCGAAGCTGGCGGCGCGGACGATCTGCAGCACCGGGCCGAAGATCTCTTCCTTGTAGGCGCTCATGTCCGGGGTGACGTTGTCGAACAGCGACGGGCCGATGAAGAAGCCCTTCTCGTGGCCCTGCAGGCTGAAGTCGCGGCCGTCGACGACCAGTTCGGCCCCTTCCTTGACGCCGGTGGCGATCCAGTTGGCGATGCGGTCGCGGTGCTGGGACGAGACCACCGGGCCGTAGTGGGCCCCGTCGTCCGAGGAGACGCCGACCCGCATGGTCGGGATTTCGGCGACCATCCGCTCGCGCAGATCATCGGCGGTCTTCTTGCCCACGGGCACCACCACCGGCAGGGCCATGCAGCGCTCGCCGGCCGAGCCGTAGGCGGCCCCGGACAGGTCCTTGATCACCTGGTCCATGTCGGCGTCGGGCAGGACGATGCCGTGGTTCTTGGCCCCGCCCATGGCCTGGACCCGCTTATGGTTGGCGGCCCCGGTCTGGTAGACATAGTGGGCGATGTCGGACGAGCCGACGAAGCTGACGGCATGGACCAGTTCGTGGGTCAGGATGGCGTCGACGGCCACCTTGTCGCCGTGCACGACGTTCAGCACACCGGCGGGGGCCCCCGCCTCCATCATCAGTTCGGCCAGACGCACCGGCACCGACGGATCGCGCTCGCTGGGCTTGAGGATGAAGGTGTTGCCGACGGCGATGGCCACGCCGAACATCCACATCGGGATCATGGCCGGGAAGTTGAACGGGGTGATGCCGGCGACCACACCGAGCGGCTGGCGCATCGAATAGACGTCGATTCCGGGGCCGGCCCCGTGGGTGTATTCACCCTTCAGCACATGCGGGATGCCGCAGGCGAATTCGATGACCTCGAGACCGCGCTGCACGTCGCCCTTTGAGTCAGCGACGACCTTGCCATGCTCGGCCGACAGCAGTTCGGCCAGCTCCTGCATATTGGCCTCAACCAGGCGTTTGAACTCGAACATCACGCGGGCGCGCCGCTGGGGATTGGTCGCGGACCAGCCCTCGAAGGCGGTCTGGGCCGCCTGGACGGCCTTGTCCATCTCGGCGACGGTGGCCAGCTGGACCCGCGCCTGAACCTCACCGGTGTTCGGATTGAACACTTCACCGAAGCGACCCGAGCTGCCCGTGAAGGCTGCCCCGTCGATGAAATGGTTGATGTCGCGCATGATGGCGTTTCCCTGGAAGCGTTGTGTTCGTGCCTTGAGGCGGTCTAGCGCCCGGAGTCCGCCAACGCCAGTCTAGACAGCCGCGTCGAACAGGGCGTCGCGGGCGATGTCGGGGCGCAGCATGGGCAGGAAATGGGTCGCGCCGGGCACGGTCTCGACCGTCACATGCGGCAGGCCGCGCGGCTGATCGGGCATGCGACAGGTCGAGCCGGTCTCGCCGCGCAGAATTCGCACCGGGCGGTCGAATTGTCGCAGGGCCCGCCACGGGTCGTGACTCTGGGCCGCGTAGTTGGAGGCCTCCCATTCCGGGGCGCAGGCCAGGGTAAAGCCGGCATCGGTCTCGACAAGCCCGTCGACCAGATAGTCGGCCAGCATCATCTCCGGCCAGCCCCTGAAGGCCCCGCGGCCGGTATAGGCGGCCATGGCCTGTTCGCGACTGTCGAAGACGGCGCGGCGGCGGAGTGCCGCCTTGACCAGGGGGATACGGGATGCGAGCCGGTCAAGCAGCGGCAGCTGAAAGGCGGCCACCGCCCAGCGGTTCCAGATCACCGGATCGAACAGCACCAGTTTCGAGACACGGTCCGGCCGTTCGGCGGCGGCCAGAAGCGCGCTGGTGGCTCCCATGGAGTGGCCGGCCAGAACCACCGGCGGCCCGTCGATCGCCTCCAGCAGGGCGATCAGGTCGTCACGATGATCGGCCCAGCTGCGACGTCCGCGCGGGTCGGCCGGCAGGGTTGTGCCGCCGTGGCCGCGCAGGTCCGGGGCCCACAGCCGCAACGATCCCGACAGCGGGGCCAGCAGACTGCGACAGGTCAGGGCGTTGAAGCCGTTGGCATGGACGAAGACCAGGTCGACGGGACGGTCGATGTCGCCGAAATCCAGCACGGCCATCCGGCCCTCGCCCCAGCGGTTGGTCACCGGCAGGCTGAGGCGGCGGGGTGGGGAAAGGCGGATGGCGTCCATCCCTTCCAGTTAGGCGCTTGCCGGTCGCCGCGCCAGTTTCCCCAGGGTCATGCGCCGGCGCTGCAGCCGGGGCAGAGGCCGTGGGCCTCGATGGTGGTGCGCTCGATCCGGTAGCCGGCGGCCGCGGCAGCCCGGGTCAGACCGTCGGCGGCCCCCGGGGTGACCTCCTCGGTCGCGCCGCAGCAGTCGCAGATCAGAAAGGCCGCGGCATGGGCCTGGTCGCCGCCGCTGCAGGCCACATAGGCACTGATCGAGGCGATGCGATGGGCCAGGCCGCGGCGTTCGAGGAATTCCAGCGCGCGATAGACGGTCGGCGGCTTGGCGGCCTGGCCGTCCTCGCCATAGCCGGCGATCAGATCATAGGCCTTCATCGGTTCGCCGGCGGCCAGCAGCTGGGCCAGAACCCGGCGGCGCGGGGCCGTCATCCGTTCGCCGTCAGCCTGGCAGCGCGCCGTCGCCCGGGCCACCGCCGCGCTTACGGCCGCGGGCCCCGGACCGCTGACAGCATGATCGTGTTCGCAGGTGTCGCCCATGGGACACAGCTAGTCGGTCGGGCCCGGTCCCGCAATATCCTGGCCTTGACCTGCTGTGATGTTATCTCATAACACTAAGCCTCCTCTCGCCGAGTATCTCCCCATGCGTCTGACCCGCTCCTCCAGAGTCCTGCTTCTGACCGCCACCGGTTGGGCCGCCCTGTGTGGCAGCGCCCTGGCCCAGACCCCGCCGCGGGCAGCCGACACTCCGCCCGACACGGTCCGGGTCGAGGACGTCATCATCACCGGGACACCGTTCGGGGTGACCGATCGCGCCAGCCTGCTGGCGGTCGAGGTGCTGGACGCGGAACAGCTGGCCGTGGCCCCGGCGGCGACCCTGGGGGATCTGGTCAATGGCCTGCCGGGCGTGCGCAGCTCCAGCTTTGCCCCCGGGGCCAGCCGGCCGGTGATCCGGGGCCTGGCCGGGCCGCGCGTCCAGGTGCTGACCAACGGGCTTGGGCTGATCGACGCCAGTTCGGTTTCCCCCGATCATCAGGTCGCCGTCGACCCGGCCGAAGCCAGCCGCATCGAGATCGTGCGCGGCCCCTCGACCCTGGTGTTCGGCGGGTCCGCGATCGGCGGGGTGGTCAACATCATCGACGAGCGGGTGCCGACCAGCCGGGCGGAGAACGGCCTCGACGGCCACGTCTCGACCCAGGTGTCCAGCGTCGATGACGGCCGCGGTGCGGGTGCGAGCCTGAAGACCAACATCGGCGCGATGGTGTTTACCCTCGACGGCTACAGCCATCAGAGCGACGACTACGAAATCTCCGGTCCGGCCATGTCGCAACGCCTGGCCGATGCCCTGGGCGTGTCGCGCGACGGACCATCGGCGGTGACCAACAGCGCATCCGAAATCGACCAGGTCGGTGCCGGCCTGTCCTGGGTCGGCGACGACGGCTATTTCGGCGGCTCGGTCAAGACGACCCGGTCGACCTACGGCACCGTCGCCGAGCCCGATGTGACGATCGATCTGGAACAGACCCGCTATGATGTGCGCGGTGAGCACGCACTGGATGGAGCCTGGTTCGACAAGGTCCGGCTGGGCGCGGCCTACGCCGACTATACCCACACCGAGTTCGAGGGGCCGGACGTCGGCACCGTCTTCCATTCCAGCGGCCATGAGGCACGGCTGGAGCTGATCCAGCGTTCGCGCGACGGCTGGCAGGGCGTCATCGGCGGTCAGGTGCTGGACCGGGATTTCGACTCGGTGGGCGACGAAGCCTATGTGCCGCGGACCACCACCCGTGAACACGGCCTCTATACCGTGCAGCGTCTGGATCGCGACGGCTACGGCGTGGAGGGCGGGATCCGCTTCGACAGCCGCCGCGTGGAAAGCCCTGCCGTCGACCGGTCATTCGACAATGTTTCGGCTTCGGCCGGGCTGTTCGTGCGGCCGACGCGCGCCCTCTTCCTGGGCCTGACCGTCGCCCGCAATGCGCGCGCGCCCGGCGAGGTGGAACTGTTCGCGGACGGGGCCCACATCGCCACCGGTGCCTATGAGCGCGGCGACGCGACGTTCGACAGCGAGGTCGCGACCTCGATCGAGGGCACAATGCATTTCGGTTCCGGCCGACTGAGCGCCGACCTGCACGTCTATGCGGCCCGCTATAACGGCTTCATCGACCTGCGGCCGACCGGGGTGGACGACTTCGCTTCCGGCCTGCCGATCTTCGACTATGTCCAGACCGACGCCGACTTCCGTGGCTTCGAGGCCGAGGCCAGCTATGACCTCTGGGTCGACGGCGACCGCAGCCTGACCCTGTCGGGGACAGCGGACATGGTGCGGGCCCAGACTGATTTCGGCCCCGCCGCCCGCATCCCCCCCTGGTCGGCGGCGACGCGGCTGGCCTGGGCGTCACGCCGGGTCGACGCGACCCTGGAGGTGCGGCGCGTCGGCGAACAGGACCGGGTCACGGACTTCGAACTGCCGACCGACGGCTATACGATGGTCAATCTGTCCGGCTCCCTGCATCCGTTCGCCGACCGCAATCTCACGGTCTTCGGCGAGCTGCACAACCTGACCAATGCCGAGGCACGCGAGCACGCCTCGTTCCTCAAGGACATCGCGCCACTGCCCGGCCGCAACCTGCGGGTGGGAATCACCTACCGGTTCTAGATTCAAACAGCTGTCGAATCCCTTTTACGGGCAGGCATTTACCAAGATGCTCGCCACCGGCGAGACCCTGTTTGCCGCACGGGCAGGTCTGGGCTAGAACCCGTCCTTCCTTTAATTCCGGGGCCTGATCGCGTCCATGACTGACACAACTGCAAATACTTCCGAAGGGCTGGCCGGCAGCGTCCTGTTCTATGAGAAGCCCGAGCCGCTCTCCGCTGAAAACCATGGCAAGCTGGGCGTCGACCCGGTCGACAAACCCTATGCCTTCGTGGCCAAGAGCCATGTCGTACCGCTGACCGTGACCGAGTTCGCCCCGGCGGCCCTGTCCTATCCGGTGATCTTCGTCGGCGAGTCGCGTCAGCCCGTCGCAGTCATGGGCCTGCGCCCCACCGAGAACCTGTTCATCGATCCGACCGGCGAATTCCGGGCCGAAGCCTATATCCCGGCCTATGTCCGCCGCTATCCGTTCGTCTTCGCCAATGACGACGCGCAGAAGCGCATGATCCTGTGCATCGATCGCGCCGCTGAATTCGTCAAGGAAGGCGGCTCCACGGCCCTGTTCGAGGACGGCAAGCCGAGCGCCTACACGCAACAGGCCATGGAATTCTGCAACAATTTCGAGCAGGAGCGGATGCGGACCGAAGCCTTCATCAAGCTGCTGACGGACATGGACCTGCTGGAAACCCGCGACGCGGTGTTCACGCCGCGCAATCCCGACGGCACCGCCGGCACGCCGCAGAAGCTGGCCGACTACTACGCCGTCTCGGAAGAGAAGCTGAAGGCCCTGCCGGCCAAGAAGCTGGCCGAGCTGCGTGACAACGGTGCCCTGGGCCAGATCTACGCCCACCTGGTGTCGCTGCTGGGCTGGGATCGTCTGATCGCCATGACCTTCCAGCGCGCGGCCCAGACGCCGGCCGCCGCCAACGCCTGAGGCCGTCCCGCCGGGCTCCGGAGCTGATCCGGGGCCGGCGACAGGGTCTGAAATGAAGACGCCCCGTCCGGTTCACCGGGCGGGGCGGTTTTCTGTCCGGTGCCGACGCCGGTCTAGCGCCGGGCGAACAGGGCCCGGGTCAGGCACGAGAAGACCAGCCGCCCCGCCTCGTCCAGCAGGTCATGCTGGGCGATGACAATGCCCTTGTCGTCGCCGACCGGGTCCTTGCCCATCACCGTCATCCGGCCCCGCATCAGCTCGCCCGTCGGCGGATTGCGCATGAAGCGCAGACCGTCGACGGCCAGCACCTTGCTCTGGGCCCAGCCCGCGGACTTGTCGGCGGCCAGCCGGCTCCACAGCGCATAGACCATGGCATCGGGCGCGCCATAGGCAGTGTCCCAGCCCGGCGCGAACCGCTCGACGAACAGCGCCATGGCCCCTGCGTCGACGGCACAGGCTCCCAGCGGCATGACCTCACCGACGGCCACGTCCTCATAGTGAATGTGCAGCGGATCGCTCATCGGTCTGCCCCCGTCAACCGGCCGGTTCTTCGGACACACGGACCAGCAGCTTGCCGTCATGATCCCCGGTGAACAGCCGGTTCAGGGAATCGACGGCCCCCTCGAGTCCGTCATCGACATGGACCTTCCATTTGATCGCCCCGTCGACCAGCCACGGCCCCATCTCGGCGACCATTTCGCGGGCGCGGGGGACGTAGTCGAGCACCAGGAATCCCTGGACGTTGAGCCGGTGGGTGATGATGCGCGAGAAATTCGGCGAGGGCGGCGGCCTGGTCGCATTATAGGCCGAAATCAGGCCGCACACCGCCATTCGGGCGTGCGGCTTCAACCGGTTCCAGACCGCGATCATGATGTCGCCGCCGACATTCTCGAAATTGAGGTCGATGCCATCCGGTGCCAGGCGGTCCAGGGCCTCGCCGACATCCTCATTCTTGTAGTCGATGGCCGCATCGAAGCCGAGCTCCTCGGTCAGCCAGCGGCATTTGTCCGCACCGCCGGCGATACCGATCACGCGCGCGCCGCGCAATTTGGCGATCTGGCCGGCGATGGATCCGACAGCCCCGGCGGCGGCCGAGATCACGAGCGTCTCGCCCGCCTTCGCCTTGAGCACGTCGGTGACACCGAAATAGGCGGTCATGCCGGTCATGCCGATCACGGAAAGATTGGCGGTCAGGGGCAGGCCGGCGGCCCGGTGAACCTGACGCAGGCCCTGTTCATGCACGGCGGCATAGTCGGCCCAGCCGCCCGAGACCGGCGAGACGATGTCGCCCAGCCGGAACCGGTTCGACCGGCTCTGCTCGACGACGCCCAGGGTCAGACCCCGCATCACATCGCCAATGGCGACGGCCGGCAGATAGCCTTCGACGTCGTTCATCCACGTGCGGTTGGTCGGGTCAAGCGACAGGTAGACGGTGCGAACCAGTACCTCGTTTTCCTTCAGGTCCGGGATCGGGCTTTCGACCAGTTCCAGATCTCCGGCCTTGACCAGGCCCTTGGGCCGCTGGCGGAGGACCCACTGACGGTTCACCTGCGTCATCACAGTTCTCCCTGTTCGCTCGCGAGGCGACATGTTCAGCAGCCTGCATTGTGGCGAAGGCAGCCCCCATGTCGAGGGCCGACGGCCGCCGGATCGGCAATCCCGCAAAGAAAATGGGCGAACCCTGACGGGTCCGCCCAGTAGGCATCATCGAGAATGAGGCGCGGAGACGGGAGACCGGCTTTCACCGGTCCCAAGGTTGGGGGGGCGTCGCCGCCTCCGCATCGATCCAACGGCCAGCCGCCGCAAACGTTCCCCTGTCAGGCGAAAAATGATCGCCCCGGCGCGTCAGGCGTCCGCGGCTTCCCGCGACGGGTGGAAGAACAGGGCCTGGCTGATCGCCGCCTTGACCGTCTCCGGCTGGAACGGCTTGGTGATCAGGAAGGTCGGCTCCGGACGCTCGCCGGTCAGCAGGCGCTCGGGGAAGGCGGTGATGAAGATCACCGGCACGTCGACCCGCTTCAGGATATCCTTGACGGCGTCGATCCCGGAGGAGCCGTCGGCCAGCTGGATATCGGCCAGCACCAGTCCCGGCCGATGACGGGCCACGGCGTCAACCGCCTCGTCATGGGTGGTGGCGATACCGGTGACCCGATGGCCCAGTTCCGTGACCAGGCTTTCAATATCGGCGGAGATGATGGCCTCGTCCTCAATGATCAGGACGTCGGTGGCCAGTTCGGCGTCGATCTCGGACTGGGCCTCGCCGATCAGGCGTTCGACGTCATGGGCGTCCGATCCCAGCACCTGGGCCGCCTCGGAGGGCGTAAAGCCTTCCAGGGCCGTCAGCAGAAAAGCCTGGCGCGAACGCGGTGCGATCCGCATCAGCCGCCGCGCGGCGTCCTCGCCAGTGTCCATGCCACTGCCGTCTTCCAGCCTGGCCCCGGTGGAGACCCAGATGGTGTGGAACACGTGGTAAAGGGCGACCCGCGGCGTCATTTCCGGGGGCAGCTGTCGCTCACCGGCCGCGAGCGCCTCCAATGCCACCCGGACATAGTTGTCCCCGGTGGTCTGGTCGCCGGTAAGGGCGCGGGCGTAGCGCCGAACGTAGGGCAGGTGCGGTGCCAGTCTGGCCAGTAGGCTCATTCGTAATCCCCGACAGTGTGAGGCGATCCGGCGTTTCCGAAGCGCGACAGTTGCTTGCAACGTATCCAATCGGCAACGGTTCCCGCCCCGGGAGCAGAAGCTTGAGCATTAATCGACAGCAATCTAGGAACCCGTTGGCAGGGCTGGCGTTGTCGGCATCCTGAAAGCAAATGCATGTCTGGGTGGCGGCCGTTTATTCAATGAATGAAATTTCCAATCCTTCCCGGCGCACTCCGCCTTCCACACAAGGCGAGGCGGGGCTGGAGGAGGCCCGCCTTCGTCAGCAGGCCATCGGCGTCAAGCTGCGGCATATGTTCGACGAGGTCGTCAACGAGCCTGTGCCCGACGAATTTCTCGAAATCCTGCGACGCGCCGATGAGAAGTCATCGGGCGGTAGCGGCGCATGAGCGGTTCCGGTCCGATGTCCGCCCCGCCCAAACCGCCCTCGGCCGACGATAACGCCTTCAAGAAGGAGCTGGTGTCGCTGATCCCGCACCTGCGTGCGTTCGCCCGCACCCTGGCCGGTGATCCGACCGCGGCCGACGACCTGGCCCAGGACGCGATGATGAAGGCCTGGGACGCGCGCGCCAGCTATCAGATGGGCACGAACATGAAGGCCTGGACCTTCATGATCCTGCGCAACCAATTCTATTCGGAGAAGCGCCGCTCCTGGCGACAATCGCAGCTCGACCAGGAAGCCGCCGAGCGGACCCTGGTCGCGGTCGACGATCCCGAGGCCCCGGTGGCCCTCGACGAACTGCGGCTGGCGCTGGCGACCCTGCCCGAGGAGCAGCGCGAGGCCCTGATCCTGGTCGGGGCCGGCGGCTTTGCCTATGAGGAGGCCGCCGCCATCTGCCAGTGCGCTGTCGGTACGGTGAAGAGCCGGGTCAGCCGCGCCCGCAAGGCGCTGCAGGCGACCCTGGAGCGCGGCGGTTATGCTCGCGACGGACGGTCCGCCGGCGACGCCATGCGCTCGATCCTGGCCGACGCGGATCGCCTGAGCGGCGCCCGGCAAGGCTAGGAGATGGTGCGGCTGGGGCGCTCACTCGGACAGGGAGCCTCGGTCCGGCCGTTCCAGGGCATCCGGTTCCGCATCGGCCTGGCCATGGCCCTTGCCCTGCTGCCCATCCTGCTGCTCGGCGCCTTCCAGGCACAGTCCGCCTTCCGCGACCAGGCCCAGGAACGTCGATCGGACCTGCAGCTGGCCGCCGAACGCAGCGCGGCCGGGGCCAAGTCGCGGCTCGACAGCACCGCCGTCCTGCTCCAGGCCCTGCGACCGGAATCCCTGCAATTCTTCTGTGAGCCACGCCTGACTGCCCTGGTCGACCGGCTCGAGAGTCTGGACGGTCTGGCGCGGATCAGCGCGACCGGCCAACAGGTCTGCGCCTCCCGCGGCGCGCCGGTGCTGGGCGAAGGGGCGGGTTCGGTCCGCGGCAGCGACTGGTTCGACCGGCTGCGCGACGGCGAGTCGATGGTCCTCGCCCGGGCTCCCAATTCGGCTGGCGTCGAACCTGACCTGATCGTCGCCATCCGGCTGGAGCGGCCGATGGGGACCTTCGACGGGGCCATGATCGCCCTGATCCCGCTGTCCAGTCTTCAGCCCGATACCGCCGACCGCGCCCTGCCCGAAGGCTCCGAAGCGGCGCTGACCGATGGCGACGGCCGTATCCTGACCGCCACGGACACGGGGGCCTTCGCCCTCGGCAGGGGCCAGTCACTGCAGGGCTGGGTGAAGCGCGCCAGCGACGGTTCCTCGGCGGTGTTCGAGGCCGACGACCGGCAGGGCCGGCACCGCGACTATGCCGGTGCGGCCCTGGCGGGGCGCGACGTCTATGTCCTGCTGTCAGCCCCTGCGCCCGGTCTTCTGTCCTGGGCCCGGCTCAATCCGGTCGGGGTGCTGATCCTGCCGCTGGCCGCCTGGCTGACCGCCTTCGCGGCCGTGATGCTGGTCTCGGAACGGATCATCATCCGCTGGCTGGACTATCTGGAACGGGTCGCGGCCATCTATGCGCGGGGCCGGTTCTCGGTGCGGCCGCTGCAGGCGATCAACGCGCCGTCGGAAATCCGCCTGCTGGCCTCGACCCTCGACACCCTGGCCGAGACCATCATGGCCCGGGACAAGGCGCTGACCGACTCCCTGTCGGAGAAGGACGCGCTGATGCGCGAGATCCATCACCGGGTGAAGAACAATCTGCAGATCATCTCGTCGCTGCTGTCGATGCAGCAGCGGGCCCTGACCGACGGCCCGGCCCGGGCGGCGGTGGGCGACACCCGCCAGCGGATCGCCGCCCTGGCCCTGATCTACCGCACCCTCTACCAGAGTGACGACCTGCGCTATGCCGACGCCCGCATCTTCCTGACCGACCTCGTCAGCCAGCTGGTGGCCAGCGCCACCGGCCAGGGCCCGGTGATCACCAGTTCGGTCGAGGCCGACTCCCTCGTTGTCGATCCCGACAAGCTGGCCCCGCTGGCCCTGTGGCTGGTCGAGGCCGTGACCAATGCCCAGAAACACGCGTTCGCCGGACGCGGCGGGGACCTCAAGGTCCGCTTCCAGGTCAGGGGCGACACGAGCGTGCTTGAGGTCGAGGACGATGGCCCCGGCGTCGACGAGACCCGCCGCGCCGGGGTGGGCCGCACCCTGATGGGGGCCTTTGCCAAACAGCTGCGCGGCACCGCCGAGATCGTGCCCTCGCCCGGCGGCGGAGCCATCGCCCGGATGGTCTTCGCGACACCCGAGGCCGTTACCCCTGTCGACCCTGCCGACCTGGGAACCCCGCGGCCGTCGCGACGTTGATTTCCGGCACGAGGCCAGAGGGCCTTCAGGGAGTTTTTCAATGCGCAAGCTTTTCATTCTTTTCGCCGCCGCCGCTGCCATGACCACCGCCGCCTGCAACACGATCGCGGGTGTTGGTGAAGATGCCCAGGCCGCCGGCCAGGCCGTCGAAAACTGTGCCGAGGGCCGTTCCTGCTAGGAACCGCATTCGGCCCGGAATCCACCTGCCTGCGCCCCGTCCCCGACGACGCGGCAGGTTGAAGAGAGCCCCGCTGGTGCCCCCCGCCAGCGGGGTTTTCGATGTCCGGCTCCCGGAGAGCGGTCTGGCCCTTGCGCCAGCCGGGCGGGTCGCTAGCATCGCCGCTGCAGGCGTCCGCCAGACGACGCCGCTGAAACGACGCTCCGGGGGGACGACCGATGACCACAGAGACGACCGCGACGGACGGAAAATCCGGGCCGGGTCTGCGTACCGTTGTGGTGGCCTCGGCCGCCGGCACCGCCTTTGAATGGTATGATTTCTTCATCTTCGGCTCGTTGGCCACAGTCATCGCCCGGCATTTCTATGCCGATGTCGGCGAGGCCACCGCCTACATCCTCGCCCTGCTGACCTTCGGGGTCGGCTTCGTGGTGCGGCCGCTGGGGGCGCTGGTGTTCGGCTGGTTCGGCGACCGCACGGGGCGCAAGACCACCTTTCTCGTGACCATCACCCTGATGGGTCTGGCCACCGTCGCGATCGGCCTGCTGCCGGACTACGGCCAGATCGGCATTCTTGCCCCGATCCTGCTGCTGGTCATGCGGGTGCTGCAGGGCTTCGCCCTCGGCGGGGAATACGGCGGGGCCGCCATCTATGTCGCCGAACATTCGCCGCCGAAACGGCGCGGCCTGCTGACCGGCTGGATCCAGACCACGGCCGCCTTCGGCCTGATCGGGGCCCTGTCGGTGATCCTGATCACCCGGGCCATCGTCGGCACCGAAGCGTTCGACGCCTGGGGCTGGCGCATCCCGTTCCTGATCTCGTCCCTGCTGCTGGGCGTGTCGCTGTGGATCCGGCTAAAGCTGAGTGAAAGCCCGGCCTATGTGCAGATGGAGTCCGAGGGCGGCGAACGGCGCGCGCCGTATCGCGAGGCCTTCCTGACCTGGAAGAACGGGCGTTTCGTCCTGATCGCCCTGTTCGGCATCATGGTCGCCCAGGGGGCGGTCTGGTACTGCGGCTATTTCTACACCCGCTTCTTCATGGAGCGGGTGTTGCGGGTCGATGTGGCCCTGGTCGACCAGCTGGTGCTGGCCATCACCGTGGCCTCGGCGGGCCTGTATGTCTTTTTCGGCTGGCTGTCGGACAGGGTCGGGCGCAAGCCTGTCATGCTGTTCGGCATGATCCTGGCCCTGGTCGCCTTCTTCCCCGGTTTCCATGCCCTGACCAGGGCCGCCAACCCGGCCCTGGCCGAGGCCCAGATCAGCGCCCCGGTCACCGTGGTCGCCGACCCGGCCACCTGCGCGGTGCAGTTCGATCCGATCGGCAAGACCGCCTTCGCCAGCAGCTGCGACATCGCCAAGAACGTCCTGTCCAACGCCGGCATCTCCTATGACAACGCCGACGCGCCCGCCGGCAGTCTGGCGGTCGTCCGCATCGGCGACACGACCATTGCTTCGATCGAGGGAGTCGGCCTGGACAAGGCGGCGCTGACGGCGGCCCGCACCGACGTCGACGGGCGTATCCGGTCCGCCCTGGCCAGCGCCGGCTATCCGGACAGGGCCGACCCGGCGCGGATGAACCTGCCGCTGGTGTTCGGGATCCTGATGATCTTCATGGTCGCCGCGACCGCCCTGTACGGCCCGCAGGCGGCGGCCCTGGTCGAGCTGTTCCCCACCCGGGTGCGCTATACGGCCATGAGCCTGCCCTACAATATCGGCACCGGCTGGGTCGGCGGCCTGCTGCCGGCGGCCAGCTTCGCCCTGGTGGCCTGGTCGGGGAATATCTATTTCGGCCTGTGGTATTCGATCGCCTTCACCGCCATCGCCGTGGTCGTGGCCCTGATCTGGCTGCCCGAGACCCGGGGCCGGGACCTGCACACGGTCGGGGACTGACGCCGGGCAGGACGGTCAGGCGAAAGCCCAGACTGCTCGTCCTTCGGCATCGTCGGCACGGGGGGGCTTGCGACCAGGGCGGCGTAGGGCGCGCACGCTGCGCCGGACCCCGCTCCAGCTGATGGACGAGCCTACCCGGAAGGCCGCGATGCGCCGGACGATGCCCGCCCGGAGCGGGGCCAGCCGGGTGTTGGCGGTGATCAGGCTGACCGCCGCCACGACCTCGACATAGGCCAGCACGTCGCCGGCCATTAGGAAGGCCAGCTCAATCCCCACCAGCTGCCAGGTCAGCGCCACGCCGACCACGATCAGAACGAGGCGCAGGGTCGAGCCGGCCAGAACCTTGCCGATCATTCCCATGACGCGATCCCGGCTGGCCCCATGGGCGGCACAGGCCAGGCACAGACCACTCAGAAATAGCGGCAACAACGGCGTGCCGTCCGCGGCGAGGCCGGGCATGGCCGCCAGTCCGGCCAGCAGGCCCAAAGCCAGCCACACGATTGTCTGTCGGTAATCCATCGGTCCCCCCGGCTGTCCGCTCACAGAGTTGGGCTGCCGTCTGGGTCGGCACAAGAGTCAAACCGGCATGGCCCCGCGCTTGACCACGGTGCGCATGGCCACACTGGACGAGACCCGGGTGACGCCGGGGATGCGAGTCAGTTCCTTCGAATGGACCCGTTCCAGATCGTCGACGTCACGCACCACCAGCCGCAGCAGATAGTCCGACCCGCCGGTCATCAGATAGCATTCGACCACCGCCGGCACGGTGGCGATGGCCGATTCAAAGGCCGTCAGCATGGCCTCGGACTGGGATGACAGGGTCACGGTGACGAAGACGCTGATCGGCAGGCCGACGGCCCGTTCATTGATGATGGCGGCGTAGCGGCTGATGACCCCGGCGGTCTCCAATGCCCGCAGACGACGCAGACAGGCGCTTTCGGACAGGTTCACGGCGCGGGCCAGGTCGGCATTGGTGATCCGGCCGTCGTCCTGGAGGGCGCGGATCATCCGCCGGTCAGTGTCATCGAGGGTGACGGCAGAAACAGTCTTCAATTGCGGCAATCCTTCGCAGATTCTGCGACTGTACGCCGTTCAGGCGACAAAAAGAACAGGAACCTGCGCAGCATTGGGCGATAGATTGCGATCTGAAACGTGGCCGTCCGCCCCAGGATGCGCCCGTCCCAGCCAGAGGAAACGGTCATGCGCGTCGGCGTCCCCACCGAGATCAAGAAGAACGAGCACCGCATCGGCCTGACGCCGACCGCCGTGCGGGAATATGTGGCCCACGGCCATACGGTCTCGGTCCAGCAGGGCGCCGGGGTCGGGGCCGGCTTTACCGACGACGACTACAAGAAGGTCGGCGCGACGATCGTCCCCACGGCCGCGGAAATCTTCGCGAACAACGACATGATCGTGAAGGTCAAGGAGCCCCAGAAGGTCGAGTGGGAGATGCTCCGCGAGGACCAGATCCTGTTCACCTATCTGCACCTGGCCCCCGACCCGGCGCAGACCAAGGGTCTGCTGGCCTCGAAATGCGCCGCCATCGCCTATGAGACCGTCACTGACGCCAAGGGCGGCCTGCCGCTGCTGGCCCCGATGTCCGAAGTCGCCGGCCGCATCGCCGTCTTCTCGGCCGCCGAGACCCTGCTCAAGCACAACGGCGGCATGGGGCTGCTGTTCTGCGGCGTCCCGGGCGTGGCCCCGGCCCGCGTGCTGGTGCTGGGCGGCGGCGTCGTCGGCCTGAACGCGGCCCGCATGGCCATGGGCCTCGGTGCCGAAGTGGTCGTGCTCGAACGCTCGATCCCGCGCATGGCCTATATCGACGAGGTCACCCAGGGCCGGGTCATCACCCGCTATTCCTCGATCAATGCGATCGACGAGGAGATGGTCAAGGCCGACGTCATCATCGGGGCCGTGCTGGTTCCCGGGGCCTCGGCCCCCAAGCTGATCAAGCGCGAGGACCTGAAGGCGATGAAGAACGGCTCGGTGCTGGTCGACGTGGCCATCGACCAGGGCGGCTGTTTCGAAACCTCGAAGGCCACCACCCACGAGGACCCGACCTATGTGATCGACGGCGTGGTCCACTACTGCGTGGCCAACATGCCGGGCGCGGCCCCGCGCACGTCGTCGGAAGCCCTCAACAACGCCACCCTGCCGTTCGGCCTGGCCCTGGCCAACCACGGCCTGGAGGCCCTGCGCAAGGATCCGCACCTGGCGCGCGGCCTGAACGTGCTGAAGGGCGAGATCACCTATCCGGCCGTGGCCGAGGCCCTGGGCATGGGCTGGTCCGACCCGTTCGGGGTCTGGCCGCAGGGCTAGAATACGGCCGCCATCCGCCCCGGCCGGGGCGGATGGCAATCCCGCCTCAAGCCTGCCTGTAAATTGCCTCGCAGTTGCGGCATAAGCCGCGCATGAAGTTTCTCGACCAGGCCAAGATCTATATTCGTTCCGGCAACGGCGGCGCAGGCTCCGTCTCGTTCCGGCGCGAGAAATTCATCCCCAACGGCGGTCCCGACGGCGGTGACGGCGGCAATGGTGGCAGTGTCTGGATCGAGGCCGTCGAGGGCCTGAACACCCTGATCGACTACCGCTACCAGCAGCATTTCAAGGCCCCGACCGGCACGCACGGCCAGGGCCGACAGATGCACGGGGCCAAGGGTGAGGACCTGGTGCTGAAGGTTCCGGTCGGCACCCAGGTGCTGGACGACGACAAGGAAACCGTCCTGCTGGACATGGACGAGGTCGGCAAGACCGAATGCCTGCTGCGCGGCGGCAACGGCGGCTGGGGCAACACCCGGTTCAAGGGCCCGGTCAACCAGGCCCCACGCCACGCCAACCCCGGCCAGGAAGGCCAGGAGCGCTGGATCTGGCTGCGGCTGAAGCTGATCGCCGACATCGGCCTGGCGGGCCTGCCCAATGCCGGCAAATCGACCTTCCTGGCCGCCGCCTCGGAAGCCCGACCCAAGATCGCCGACTATCCGTTCACCACCCTGGTGCCCAACCTGGGCATGGTCGACCTGTCGCCGACCGAGCGGTTCGTCATCGCCGACATCCCCGGCCTGATCGCCGGGGCCAGCGACGGGGCCGGTCTGGGCACCCGCTTCCTGGGCCATGTCGAGCGCAGCGCCTCGCTGATCCATCTGGTCGACGGCACCCAGGACGATGTCGCCGCCGCCTGGCGGGTCATCCGCACCGAGCTGGAGGCCTATGGCGAGGGTCTGGAAGACAAGAACGAGATCCTGGCCCTGAACAAGATCGACGCCCTGACCCCGGAGATGCGCAAGCAGAAGGCCGATGAGCTGGAGGCGGTTTCCGGTCGCCGGCCCATGCTGGTGTCCGGCGTGTCCGGCGAAGGCGTCACCGAACTGCTGCGCGCCGCCTGGGCCGAGGTCCGCAAGACGCGCGGCGAGATCGATTCACTGGGCGACGTCATTGTCGCCGCGCCTGAGGAGTGGGCCCCTTGACCCTGTCTGATCCGCCGCTGGCGGCAACCGCCATCGAAGGCGCCGACCGTATCGTGGTCAAGATCGGTTCGTCCCTGCTGGTCGATCCGAAGACCGACGCCGTCGACATGGTGCGGCTCAAGGACCTGGCGGCCGACATCGCCGAATGGAAGGCCGAGGGCAAACAGGTGATGGTGGTCTCGTCCGGGGCCGTGGCCCTGGGCCGTCGCCGCCTTGGGTCCATGGCGCGCGGCGCGGGCCTCGAAAAGAAACAGGCTTCGGCCGCCGCCGGTCAGTCGATGCTGATGCACGCCTGGGAGTCGGTCTTCGACGAGCATGACATCGTCACCGCCCAGATCCTGCTGACCCGGGACGACACCGAGACCCGTCGCCGCTGGCTCAATGCCCGTGCCACGGTCGGGGCCCTGCTCGACATGGGGGCGGTGCCGATCCTCAACGAAAACGACACCATCGCCACCGAACAGATCAAATACGGCGACAACGACCGGCTGGCGGCGCGCGTGGCCCAGATGATCAGTGCCGACCTGCTGATCCTGCTGTCCGACGTGGACGGCCTGTACACGGCCGACCCGCGCGTCGATCCGGACGCGACCCATATTCCCTATATCGAGACCCTGACCCCCGAGATCGAGGCCATGGCCACGGGTGCCAATGCCGAGGCCGGGGTCGGCACCGGCGGCATGGCGACCAAGCTGATGGCGGCGCGCATCGCCGCCGAGGCCGGCTGCGCCACCCTGATCGCCAAGGGCAAGCCCAAGGCCCAGGATTCCCTGTCGCTGGAAGAAGGGCGCAAATGCACCCTGATCGCCGCCTCGACCACGGTGAAGGCAGCCTACAAGCAGTGGATCGGCGGATCACTGGCAACGCGCGGCGAACTGGTGGTCGACAAGGGCTGCGCCCGGGCCCTGGCGCGCGGCAAGTCCCTGCTGGCCGTCGGGGTGCTGTCGGCGACCGGCGATTTCGGCAAGGGGGATCCGGTCGAGATCTTCGATGAGACCGGGATCGAGATCGCGCGCGGCCTGGTACGGTTCGACGCCCGCGACCTGGCGAAAATCATCGGCGTGCGCTCCACCGGCGTGAAGGCCGCCCTGGGGTATGAGGCCGGCCCGGAGGTGGTGCACACGGCCGATCTGGCCCTGCGCTAACCGCCCCGACCCTTGAATTTGCAGTCAAAGACACAATGTTGAGGGGATGACAATGACACAGATCGCCGCCGCCGCCTCCGCCCCGTTGCCCCCCGAAGACGCCCTCGCCGCCGAAATGGCGACCATGGGCCAGAAGGCCCGCACGGCCGCCCGCGCCCTGGCCCTGGCCGGACCCGAGGCCCGGACCCGCGCCATCGCCGGCATGGCCACCGCCCTGCGCAAACGGGCCGCCGAAGTGCTGGCCGCCAATGAAGCCGACCTTGAGGCCGCGAAGGCCAAGGGCATGGCTACGGCCATGATGGACCGGCTGGCCCTGGACGCGACCCGTCTGGACGGCGTCATCGGCGCGCTGGAATCGATCGCCGCCATTCCCGATCCCGTCGGGGTCGAGACGGCCCGCTGGACACCCGAGAACGGGCTGGACATCGCCCGGGTCCGCACCCCGATCGGCGTGCTGGCCATCATCTATGAAAGCCGCCCCAACGTCACCGCCGACGCCGCCGCCCTGGCGGTCCGGGCCGGCAATGCCGTGATTCTGCGCGGGGGTTCCGAATGCCTGCGCTCCAACCTGGCCATCCACGCCGCCCTTGTCGAAGGGCTGGAGGCGGCCGGCCTGCCGGCGGATGCGGTGCAGATCGTCACCACCCGTGACCGGGCCGCCGTCGGCCACATCCTGACCGGACTGGACGGCTCGATCGATCTGCTGATCCCGCGCGGCGGACGCTCGCTGGTCGAGCGGGTCAAGGCCGACGCCCGGGTGTCGGTGCTGGGCCATCTGGAAGGCGTCAACCACGTCTATGTCCACGAAAGCGCCGATCCGGCCACGGCCCGCGCCGTCGCCGTAAATGCCAAGATGCGCCGCGTCTCGGTGTGCGGGGCGGCCGAGACCCTGCTGATCGACCGGGCCGTTGCCGACAGCCTGCTGCCGCTGATCGCCGCCGACCTGACCGCCGCCGGCTGCGAGATTCGCGGTGATGAGGCGACCTGCGCCCTGGTGCCGGAGGCGATCACCGCGACCGAGGCGGACTGGCGCACCGAATTCCTGGCGGCGATCATCGCCGTCCGGGTCGTCGATGACATCGACGCCGCCCTCGACCATGTGGCGCGCTACGGCTCGGGCCATACGGAATCGATCATCGCCACCGACGACCGGGTCATCGAACGCTTCCTGGCCGAGGCCGACGCCGGCATCATCCTGGCCAATGCCTCGACCCAGTTCGCCGACGGCGGCGAGTTCGGTTTCGGCGGCGAGATCGGCATCTCGACCGACCGGCTGCATGCCCGGGGCCCGGTCGGGGCCGAACAGCTGACCAGCTTCAAATACGTCATCCGCGGCAAGGGCCAGACCCGGCCCTGAGGTCTGCCCTCCGGCGATGACGGGGGGATGCAGATAGGGGCGCGACAGGGGGGCGGGCGCGTGTTAGCTCCCCTGTGAGCATAAGTCCGCGCGAGCCCGCCTTGTCCTTCTTTCATGCCGGTCCGGCCGCACAGGCCTTCGGTCCCCGTCCGGGGGCGCTGAGAGACGGGCTCAACCTGGCTCCGGGCATGCGCGTCGGCCTGTTCGGCGGCTCGTTCAATCCGGCCCACGACGGCCACGCCCATGTCGCCGAGACGGCCATGCGTCGCCTCGACCTCGACCGCGTCATCTGGATGGTCTCCAAGCAGAATCCGCTGAAGGACGCCGCTGATACCGCGCCCCTGGCAGAACGCATGGCCTCGGCCCGCGCCGCCGCGGCGACGGCGGCCTCGGGCCAGGCCATGGTGGTCTCGGATGTCGAGAGCCGCATCCGCACCGGCTGGACCGTCGACACCCTGCGGGCCCTGACCGCGCGGCACCCCGGCGTCCATTTCGTCTGGCTGATGGGGTCGGACAATCTGGCCAGTTTCCACCTGTGGCGCGGCTGGACCGACATCATGAGGTTGATGCCGGTGGCCGTGATCGCCCGCCCCGGCAGCCTGCTGAACAGCCGCACGGCCCCGGCGGCACGACGGTTCGCCGCCTTCAGACTGCCCGCCGAACAGGCGCGGCTGTTGCCGACCGCGCCGACGCCTGCCTGGACCTATCTGCCGGCCCCGCTGAACCCGCGATCCTCGACAGCGATCCGCGCCGCGCGCCTGCAATTGCCCACCGCGTGACGCCGGCCACTGTTCGTGCTAGAAGGCCGCTTTATTGAACCTCCCCGGAGCCTTCCGCTGACCCCCTCGCCCGCGCACGATGCGCAAGACAGCGCCGCCTCGAACGCAGCGCATGAGATGGACCCGATCGAACCCATCCATAACGAAGACGGTCTGCAGGCTCCCCTCCCCGTCGGCTCGACCCCGCTGGAACAGGCGATCCTGTCGCGGCTGGACGAAGACAAGGCCCAGGACATCGTTCTGATCGACCTGAAGGGCAAGAGCCCGATGGCCGACACCATGATCGTCGCCTCCGGGCGTTCGCACCGGCACGTCGGGGCCCTGGCCGACCACCTGCAGCGGACCATCAAGGAATTCGGACTCGGCAAGGCCAAGGTCGAGGGCATGCCGCATTGCGACTGGGTGCTGATCGACGCCGGCGACGTCATCGTCCACCTGTTCCGGCCCGAGGTTCGCACCTTCTACAACATCGAGAAGATCTGGTCGGTCGACAGCGGCCACCGCGTTTCCTCCACCTGAGTCCGGCCGGATGAAGCTGGCCATCCTCGCGATCGGCAAGCCGGGACGCGGGCCGGAGGCGACCCTGGCCGCGGACTATGCCGAACGCGCGGGCCTGGCCGGCCGGGCCCTGGGCCTGGGACCGATGGAGCTGGTCGACCTGGAACCGCGCAAGGCCGGCAAGGTCCCCGAGGCCGAGCTGATCCTCAAGGCCGCCGAGGGGGCCCATCTGATCGCCTGTGACGAGCGCGGCCGCACCTTCAGTTCCCGCGCCTTTGCCGACCATATCGCTGACCTGCGCGATCGCGGCGAACGGCGGCTGGTGTTCGCCATCGGCGGGGCCGACGGGCTGGACCGCAGTGTGCGCGACGCGGCCGCCTCGACCCTGGCCTTCGGACCCCAGACCTGGCCCCACGCCCTGGCCCGGGCCATGCTGGCTGAACAGCTGTATCGGGCCGTGACCATCCTGGCCGGATCACCGTATCATCGCGACTGATGCGTCGCGCCCTCATCCTCGCCGTCCTCGGCCTGATCGTCGCCGCCCCGGCCGTGGGCCAGCCCGCGCCCGCCGCTGAGGTGCCGCGCCTGCAGGCCGAGTTCCGCGACGAACAGGCGCGGGCCCGTCGTCTGCGCGCCGAGGCCGCCGAGGCCGCGGCCGAGATCGCCGACCTCGACCGGCAGCTGACGCAGTTGCGCACCACGGTGGACACCGACGATCGCCAGATCATGGCCCAGCGCGCCCGGCTGCAGGAACTGGGTGCGCGCGAGGCGGCCCTGACCGCCGACCTGTCGCGCGTGCGGGCGCGACAGTCACGTCTGCTGTCGGCCCTGCAGATGATGAGCCGCCGCCCGCCGCCGCCGCTGCTGATCCCGGCCTCGCGCGCGACCGACACGGTGCGGGCGGCCATCCTGCTCAAGACCATGGCTCCCGAGCTGCGGGCCCGGGTTCAGGTCCTGACCGACCAGCAGGCCGAGATCGCCCGGGTCCGCCGGCTGGCCGCCCTGTCCAGCGAGCGATTGTTCACGGTCGAAAGCGCCCAGGGCGACCGCCGGGCCGAGATCGAAAGCCTGTCGGCGCGCAAGAGCGCCCTGCAGACCGTGCTGCGCAGCGAGGCCCAGCAGGCCGAACGCGCCGCCGGGGTGTTACAGGCCCGGATCCGCAGCCTGGGCGGCGTCGTCCCGACCGGCGAGCCCGAGTCGATCAGTCGGACCGCCCGACTGCCGGCCGGCCGCAGCCGGCTGACCGCCCCGGTCAGCGGCAGCCCGTCCGAACGGTTCGGACCCGGGAGTGACGGCTGGCGCTGGCGCGCCGACCGGCGTGAGATCTCGGCGCCCGCCTCCGCCCGGATCGCCTTCGCCGGGCCGCTGGACGACTGGGGTCAGGTGGTCATTCTCGACCTCGGTCCGGGCTGGCGCGTCGTCGTGGCCGGGCTGGAGGACCTGTCGGTGACGACCGGAGATCGCGTCAGCGACGGCGAGACCCTGGGGCGCAGCGGTGAGGACGGCGAGGTCTATTTCGGCCTCAGGCGCGACGAACGGGCGATCGATCCGGCTCCCTGGCTGAAATGACCGGAGCTGGCGGGGTCCGCGGTACGCGAAACCGCTTCCCAACCGGCGATGACGCTGATTTTATCGCCGCAACCCGGCGCGGTCCCAATTTGGTCGCGAGGACATCGCTTGTGAATGACGGACGGGCCGTCGCAGGCCCACTGGAAAAGACCGAATGCGTAAATTGCTTCTCGTCGGCTGTGCCGTTCTCACCCTGGTGGGCGTCAGCGCCGCGACCGTGTCCCAGACACCGCGCAACGAGACCTTCCGGATGGTCGAACTGTTCGGGGACGTCCTGGCCCTGACGGAACAGGCCTATGTGGTGCCGGTCGACAACAAGAAGCTGATCGAGGCGGCTCTGGCCGGCATGATGACGGCGCTGGACCCCCATTCCAACTATCTGCCGCCCGCCGGCTACGGCGATCTGCGCGAACGCACCGAGGGCCAGTATTCCGGCGTCGGCCTGACCATCACCTCCGAAGGCGGGCTGGTGAAGATCATCTCGCCGATGGATGACGGGCCCGCCGCCCGCGCCGGGGTGCAGGCCGGGGATGTGATCCAGTCGATCAACGGCCAGAACGCTGCCGGCCTGACCGTGACCCAGGTTTCGGAAAAGCTGCGCGGGGCGATCGGCACCACAGTTGACGTCACCTTCCTGCGCGACGGCGAGGACCCGCTGGAGGTCACCCTGACCCGAGAGGTCATCAAGGTGGAATCGGTCACCGGCCGGATCGAGGGCGAGTTCGGCTATCTGCGCATCGCCACCTTCAATGAGAACACCGGTCGCGAGCTGACCGAGACCATCTCGCGGCTGAAGCGCGAAAACCCGGCGCTGAAGGGCTATGTTCTGGACCTGCGCAACAACGGCGGCGGCCTGCTGACGGCGGCCATCGATGTTTCCGACGCCTTCCTCGAACGCGGCGAGATCGTCAGCCAGCGCGGGCGCAAGCCGGACCAGATTGAACGCTATGCCGCCCGGCCGGGCGACCAGACGGGCGGCCTGCCGGTTGTGGTGCTGATCAACTACGGCTCGGCCTCGGCCTCGGAGATCGTTGCCGGTGCCCTGAAGGACCAGGAGCGGGCCACGCTGGTCGGGCTGACCAGCTTCGGCAAGGGCTCGGTCCAGACCGTGATCCCGCTGCGGGGCGGGGCGGACGGGGCCCTGTCGATCACCACCGCGCGCTACTACACGCCGTCCGGGCGCTCGATCCAGAAGATCGGCATCGAGCCCGACCTCGAGGTGGCCCGCTCGGCCGCCGAGGCGCGGATCGTGTCGCGCTCCAGCTTCATCTATTCCGAGGCCGCCTATGCGACGGCCCTGGATGCCTCGATCGGAGCCGAGCGGAGGGGGGCCCACACCCCCTATGAGGCCCCCGGCGAAGGCTTCGACGAATCGACCGACTATCAGCTGCAGCGGGCCTTCGACGTGCTGCGGGCCGGCGGCGAGTTGAGTCGTCTGGCGGCCCCGCCGACCGGTGTGGTGGTCACCCTGCCCGAGGGGGCCGCCGGCACCGTCACGGCGGCCGCGCCGGCCGACTGAGTCGCGACCGCATGGTGAACACCGCGTTAGGGTTTCTTAACCGGCGTCAGGCAAGCTGACTCGCGAAGAGGACCGTGCCCACGGTCCCCGACCCGAGCGTACCGACTTGTCCCTATTCGCCAAACGCCAGTCCGCCCTCGCCGCCGCCGCCGGAACGCCCCCGGCGCGTCGCAGCCTGCGTGAACGGGCGGCCCCGGTGCTGGCGCTCATGAAGAAGCCCCCGGCTGCGGTGGCGGGGGCCGGCCTGTTGCTGCTGGGGGCCGCGGCCCTGTTCCTGACCGTGCTGGGCGATCCGCGCGCCGGAACCCCGTCGGCCCGGGTCTCCCTGACGCGCGAGGCCGTCGCCCCGCCCCCGGCCCCGACCGGTCTCGACGCCTTTTCGGCGGGGGCCATGGACCTGTACCAGGACCTGACCCTGGCCGAGGCCACCCTCGACCCGGCCGGTGCCGCCGGTGGCGAGGCCCTGATTACCCTGCCCGACGGGGCCACCGTTTCGGGCGGGTCCAACATCACCGCCCCGCGGCGCGAGGCCCGGCCCCTGCCCGCCGCGCCCATCGCCGGCCTCAGCCAGCCGACCCCGAGCGGGCCCCTGCCGATGATCGCCACCGACGGCCGGGTGCCGGCCCAGGCCTATGCGCGTCCGTTCCGGCCCAACGGCAAACCCCGCGTGGCCGTGATCGTCGGCGGGCTCGGCCTCAATGCCGTCACCACCCGGGCCGCGATCGAACGGTTGCCGGCCGAGGTCACCCTGAGTTTCGTCCCCTATGCCGAGGGCCTGCAGGGCTGGATCGACCTGGCCCGGGCCCAGGGCCATGAGGTGATGATCGAGATTCCGATGGAGCCGAGCGGCTATCCGGACAACGATCCCGGCCCCTACACCCTGCTGGCCGAGGCGGACGCCGATGACGTCCAGGCGCGGATGGCCTGGCTGCTGGGACGGGCGACCGGCTATTTCGGCGTGACCAACTATCTGGGCGACCGCTTCATGACCTCCGAGACCGGGATGACCGCCTTCATGGGCGTGCTGCGCCGGCGCGGCGTGGCCTTCCTTGATGACGGCTCGGCCAGTCGCAAGCCGGGGGCCTGGTCGCGCGCCAGCGCCGACCGGGTCATCGACCAGACCCAGTCCCCGACCGCCATCGTCGGCCAGCTGAACGCCATCGAGGCCCTGGCCAAGTCCCGGGGACAGGCGCTGGGCACCGGTTTCAGCTATCCCGTCACGGTCGAGGCCGTGGCGCGCTGGAGCGCCGGCCTGGAAGCGCGCGGCCTGCAACTGGCCCCCGCCTCGGCCATGGCCCAGCGCCCCGGTCACTAACCCGCTCGACCGGACCGGGACCGGCGGCTAAGGGGAAGGTCATGACCGTCCCCGACCGTGACCTGTCCCGCTATCGTCCCAATGTCGGGGTGGTCCTGTTCCACCCGGATGGACGGGTCTGGTACGGGCACCGCGCCGGCAGCGACAGTCCGAACGCCTGGCAGTTCCCCCAGGGCGGCGTCGATGACGGCGAGGCCTGGGAGGTCGCGGCCCGGCGCGAACTGTATGAGGAGACGGGTGTCCGCTCGGTCGAGCCCCTCGGGTCCACCGACGGCTGGATCACCTATGCCTTTCCCGAAGGCTACGGCGGCACCAAACAGGCGCGCGGCTGGCTGGGCCAGAAGCAGAAATGGTTCGCCTATCGCTTCACCGGGCCCGAGTCCGAGATCGATCTGGAAGCGCACGGCGAGATCGAGTTCGACGCCTGGCGCTGGGGCCGGCTGGACGAGGCCTGCGACCTGATCGTGCCGTTCAAGCGTGAGGCCTACACCCGGGTCGTGGCCGCCTTCGCGGCCCTGGCCGGCCAGAGCGACATCGGTTCAGTCTGAAACCGGGGCATTTGTCGGGTTCAGGTCGATCCGACCTGAAACAAAAATGGCCTAGCGCCGGGTCAGCGCCAGCCGCACCAGGCCGACGATCGCCACCGCGGCCCAGGCTCCCTCCATCAGCACAGCCGACAGATTGAACTCGAAATACAGCGATACGAGGATCAGCAGGGCCCCGGCCAGATTCAGCAGCAGGGCGGGCGCATGCCGGGCGTCGAGCTTGCCGCTCGTCGCGCCGGCATAGGCAATCAGGATCAGCCCGACGCCGACGACGCCGAGGGCGTCGATCGGGGTCAAGCCGCGGCGACTTCCGCGGCCTGTTCGGCCAGGATGGTCAGGCCGGCCGGGGTCACGTCGGCGAAACCGCCGTGGACCTCGAACTGGCGTCGCGAACTGCCGTCGATGACGGTGATCACACCTTCACGCAGGGCGGTCATGAACGGGGCGTGGTCCGGCAGGACACCGAAATCACCCTCGACACCGGCGGCGTCGACCTGGTCGACGAGGCCGTTGAAGACCTCGCGCTCAGGCGACACCAGGGAGAATTGAAGCTTGCCGGCCATGGATCAGGCCGCCTCGGCGGCGAGCTTCTGGGCCTTCTCGACGGCTTCCTCGATGGCGCCGACCATGTAGAAGGCGGCTTCCGGCAGGTGGTCGTATTCGCCGGCGACGATGCCCTTGAACGAGCGGATCGTGTCTTCCAGCGACACGAATTTGCCGGGCGAGTTGGTGAACTGCTCGGCCACGAAGAAGGGCTGCGACAGGAAGCGGCTGATCTTGCGGGCGCGCGAGACGATCAGCTTGTCCTCTTCCGACAGCTCATCCATGCCGAGGATGGCGATGATGTCCTTCAGCGCCTTGTACTGCTGCAGCACTTCCTGGACCGAACGGGCGACGCGGTAGTGTTCGTCGCCGATGACCAGCGGGTCCATGATCCGCGAGGTGGAGTCGAGCGGGTCCACGGCCGGGAAGATGGCCTGGGCGGCGATGTCGCGGTTCAGCACGGTCGTCGCGTCAAGGTGGGCGAACGAGGCGGCCGGGGCCGGGTCGGTCAGGTCGTCGGCGGGGACGTAGATGGCCTGGACCGAGGTGATCGAGCCCTTCTTGGTCGAGGTGATCCGCTCCTGCAGGTTACCCATTTCGGTGGCCAGGGTCGGCTGATAGCCCACGGCCGAGGGGATACGGCCCAGCAGCGCCGACACTTCCGAGCCGGCCTGGGTGAAGCGGAAGATGTTGTCGACGAACAGCAGGACGTCCTTGCCCTCCTCGTCGCGGAAATATTCGGCCTGGGCCAGGCCGGTCAGGGCGACGCGGGCGCGGGCACCGGGAGGCTCGTTCATCTGGCCGTAGACGAGGGCGCATTTCGAGCCTTCGGTCGAGCCGCCGTTCTTGGCCGGATCGACGTTCACATTGGACTCGATCATCTCGTGATACAGGTCGTTGCCCTCGCGGGTGCGCTCACCCACGCCGGCCAGAACGGAGTAACCGCCGTACGCCTTGGCGATGTTGTTGATCAGCTCCTGCATGGTCACGGTCTTGCCGACGCCGGCGCCGCCGAACAGGCCGATCTTGCCGCCCTTGGTGTAGGGGCACATCAGGTCGATGACCTTGATGCCCGTGACGAGGATTTCCGACGAGGTCGACTGCTCCTCGAAGCTCGGGGCCTCGCGGTGGATCGGGCGACGCTCGGTGGTCTTGATCGGGCCGCGTTCGTCGATCGGGTCACCGACGACGTTCATGATGCGACCCAGGGTGGCCGGGCCGACCGGAGCCATGATCGAGGTGCCGGTGTCGGTCACAGCCTGGCCGCGGGTCAGACCCTCGGAGGTGTCCATGGCGATGGTGCGGACCATGTTCTGACCCAGGTGCTGGGCGACTTCCAGCACCAGGGTGAAGGGCTTGCCGGTCTTCTGGTCGACGTTCTGCGTCTCCAGGGCGTTCAGGATCGCCGGCAGCTGGCCGGTGAACTCAACGTCGACGACGGCGCCGATGACCTGGGCGATGCGGCCCGTGCCGGCACCGGCGGTGACGGCGGCTTTGCCGGCGGCGGCAGCCTTGGGGGCCTTCGGCGCGGTCGGCTTCTTGGCGGCGGGTTTCTTGGCGGTGGTATCGGTCATCGGTTGGTTCCGTTCGGAAGGTCGTATCTGTGCGGGAGTCGGATCAGAGCGCTTCGGCGCCGGCGATGATCTCGATCAGTTCGGTGGTGATCTGGGCCTGGCGCTTGCGGTTGTACTGCAGGGTCAGGCTGTTGATCAGGTCGCCCGCATTGCGCGTGGCGTTGTCCATGGCGCCCATCTGGGCCCCGAAGAAGCTGGCCTGGTTCTCGTACAGGGCGGCCAGGATCTGGGTCGTAATGTTGCGCGGCAGCAGCGTCTCGAGGATTTCCTCCTCCGAGGGCTCATAGTCATAGGTCGCGCCGTTCAGATTGATCGGCGGCGCATCGCTGTCGACAACGGCGGGGATCAGCTGTTTCGGCGTCGGGATCTGGGCGATCACCGACTGGAAGCGACTGTAGATCAGCGTCACGACGTCGGCATTGCCGGCCTCGAACTCCTCGGCGATCAGGGCGGCGATCGGTTCGGCGGCAGGCAGGCCGATGACCTTATGGTCGCTCATCTCGAAGGTACGGACGATCCGGTCGCCATAGAGACGGCCCAGGCCGTCGCGGACCTTGCGACCCACGGCGATGATGCGGACGTCCTTGCCGGAGTCCAGCAGGCCCTTGATGCGCTCGCGCGCGGCCCGGATGACGTTGGTGTTGAAGCCGCCGGCCAGACCCTTGTCGCCGGTGGCGACGATGACCAGGTGCTTGTGGTCGCTGCCTGTGCCGGCCAGCAGCCTGGGCGCCCCGTCACCGGACACGCCGGCGGCGAGGTTGGCGATGACCGCGGCCATCTTGCGGGCATAGGGTCGGGCGCTTTCAGCCTGATCCTGGGCGCGCTTCAGCTTGGCCGCGGCGACCATGTTCAGGGCTTTCGTGATCTTCTGCGTGGACTTCACGCTTCCGATCCGATTGCGCATTTCCTTGAGACTGGCCATCCGGCGCTACTTCCTCGCTATCCGGTCGGGACTCAGGCGAACGTCTTGACGAAGGCGTCCAGCACCGACTTCAGCTCGGCCTCGAGCTCGGCGGTGAGGTCCTTCTTGGCGCGAATGCCGTCCAGCAGGCCGGCGTTCGACGACTTGATGCGGGCCAGCAGTTCGCTCTCGAAACGGCCGATGTCACCGACGGCGATGCCGTCCAGATAGCCACGCGTACCGGCGTAGACCGAGACGACCTGCTCTTCCATGGTCAGCGGGCTGTACTGCGGCTGCTTCAGCAGCTCGGTCAGGCGGGCGCCGCGGGCCAGCAGCTTCTGGGTCGAGGCGTCGAGGTCCGAACCGAATTTGGCGAAGGCGGCCATCTCGCGATACTGGGCCAGTTCGCCCTTGATCGAACCGGCGACCTTCTTCATCGCCTTGGTCTGGGCCGAGGAGCCCACGCGCGACACCGAGATACCGACGTTCACGGCCGGGCGGATGCCCTGGTAGAACAGGTCGGACTCGAGGAAGATCTGGCCGTCGGTGATCGAGATCACATTGGTGGGGATATAGGCCGACACGTCGTTGGCCTGGGTCTCGATCAGCGGCAGGGCGGTCATCGAGCCCGAGCCGTAGTCGGCGTTCAGCTTGGCCGAACGCTCCAGCAGGCGGCTGTGCAGATAGAAGACGTCGCCCGGATAGGCTTCGCGGCCCGGCGGACGGCGCAGCAGCAGGGACATCTGGCGATAGGCCACGGCCTGCTTCGACAGGTCATCATAGACGATCAGGGCGTGCATGCCGTTGTCACGGAAGAACTCGCCCATGGCCGTGCCCGAGAACGGGGCCAGGAACTGCAGCGGGGCCGGCTCGGAAGCGGTGGCGGCGACGACGATGGTGTATTCCAGCGCGCCACGCTCCTCGAGCGTCTTGACGATCTGGGCCACCGTCGAGCGCTTCTGACCGATGGCGACATAGATGCAGTACAGCTTCTCGCCTTCGCTCTGGGCGGCGGCGTTGGTCGTCTTCTGGTTCAGGATGGTGTCGATGGCCACGGCGGTCTTGCCGACCTGGCGGTCACCAATGATCAGTTCGCGCTGGCCGCGACCGACCGGGATCAGGGTGTCGATGGCCTTCAGGCCGGTCTGCATCGGCTCATGCACCGACTTGCGGGGGATGATGCCCGGGGCCTTGACGTCGACGCGGCGACGCTCGGTGAACTTGATCGGGCCCTTGCCGTCGATCGGCTCGCCCAGCGGGTTGACGACGCGGCCCAGCAGGCCCTTGCCGACCGGAACGTCCACGATCTCGCCCAGACGACGGACCTCGTCGCCCTCGGCGATCTGGCTGTCCTGGCCGAAGATCACGGCACCGACGTTGTCGCGCTCGAGGTTCAGGGCCATGCCCTTAACCCCGGCCTTGGGGAATTCGATCATCTCGCCGGCCTGGACATTGTCCAGACCGTGGATGCGGGCGATGCCGTCCCCGACGGACAGGACCTGTCCCACGTCGGACACGTCCGCTTCCACGCCGAAATTGGCGATCTGCGACTTGAGGATGGCCGAAATTTCGGCGGCGCGGATGTCCATGATGGGCTCTCTGGCTTTCGTCTCTTGGGTCCGGACCCTCGGGCCCGGTCGTCAATTGGTGTTGGATCAGGCCCGTTTCAGGGCAAACTTCATCTGGTCGAGCTTGGTCTTCAGCGAGGCATCGAACAGGCGCGAGCCGACCTTGACCTTCAGCCCACCCAGCAGCGACGGATCGACGCGGGCGGTCATTTCGGGGTCCTTGCCCAGGGCCTGGGTCAGGGCGGCCTTGATGCTGCGCAGCTGCCCGGCCTCGAGGGCGGAGGCCGAAACCACCTCGGCCGAGACGATGCCGGCCTGTTGTGCATAGAGGGCATCAAAGCCCGCAATCACGGCCGGCAGGTCGCCGGCGCGATGGTTCTGGCCCAGCAGGCCGAGGAATTTCACGGTCGTGGCGTTGAATTTGGCCGCCTCGGCGATGGCGACGAGACCCTTGCGCTGATCCTCGGCCGAGATCACCGGCGAACCGGCCAGGCGGCGCAGGTCCGCGCTCCCGTCCCAGGCGGCGCGCAGGGCGGCCAGATCATCGCGCACGGCGTCGAGACGCCCGGTCTCACCGGCAAGGTCGAACAGCGCCTTGGCATAGCGCGCGCCGACTTCTGTCGTTCTGAATTCGTCAGCCACTTATTAGGTCCGCCCAAGGGAAAGCGTAGATCGAAGCGTTCGGGTCGCGACCGGCGACGGGGTGCGTGCCGGTCAAAGGCTTGAAATGCTTAGGAAAGCACGCCAAGGGCCGTTTCGTGAGAAACGCCCCGTGGAAGCCGGGCGCCTGATAGCATGGGCTTTTCCCGCTCGCAACCGACGCCGACCGATCGTCGTTGTCGAACCGGTGCCCGTGCCGGTCACCATCGCGGTCCCGCCCCCACGGCTTGATGCCCGGGCAACGGATCGCTACCAGACGCGCTGCCCCTTTCAGGAACCCGACATGTTCGACAGCATCACGCCCCTGCTCACCGATCCGGCCGCCTGGCTGGCCCTGGTCACCCTGATCGTCATGGAGGTGGTGCTGGGGATCGACAACCTGGTCTTCATCTCGATCCTGTCGAACAAATTGCCCGAAAAGGACCGCCCCCGGGTGCGGCGCATCGGCATCAGCCTGGCCCTGATCATGCGACTGGGCCTGCTGGCGACGATCGGCTTCATCGTCGCCCTGACCAATCCGGTTTTCGACCTGGGACTGACCGGCCCCGTCGAACACGGTGCCCCCCTGTTCGAGACCGCCTTCAGCTGGCGTGACCTGATCCTGATCGCCGGCGGCCTGTTCCTGTTGTGGAAGGCTACCAAGGAGATCCACCACAGCGTCGACCCGGCCCCGACGCCGGGCATGCTGGACAAGAAGGACGTGGTGATCGCCAACGCCGGCTCGGCCATCTTCCAGATCATCCTGCTGGACCTGGTCTTTTCGGTCGACTCCATCCTGACGGCCGTCGGCATGACCGATCATGTGCCGATCATGATGGTCGCCGTGATCGTCGCCGTCACCGTGATGCTGCTGGCCGCCACGCCGCTGGCCAATTTCATCGAGAAAAACCCGACTGTGGTCATGCTGGCCCTCGGCTTCCTGCTGATGATCGGCATGGTGCTGATCGCCGACGGCTTCGGCGTCCATGTGCCCAAGGGCTACATCTATACCGCCATGGCCTTCTCGGGACTGGTCGAGGGCCTCAATATGATGGGGCGCCGGTCGGCGGCCAGAAAGCACGCGGCCGAGCAGGCCCACCAGGTCGCGCTGAACCGGGCCGAGACCGCCGAACCCGGGGTGTGACCATGCGCGCGGCCGGACTGATCCTCGCCCTGCTGCTGATGCCGGGGGTGGCGTGGGCGCAGTCCTGGACCGTTACCCCCCCGCCCGGATCCGTTCCCGTCTACGGATTCGAGGTCGTCCGCCGCTATCCGCACGACCCGGGGGCCTTCACCCAGGGGCTGGTGTTCCGGAACGGGGAATTGCTGGAAAGCACCGGCAACTATCCGTCGACCATCCGGCGCGTGCGCCTGTCGGACGGGGAGGTGCTGCAGCGGCGCGTTCTGGACACCACCTGGTTCGGTGAGGGGCTGACGGTCTTTGGCGACCGCGTCCTGAGTCTGACCTGGAAGGGCGGGCGGGGCTTCATCTGGAATCCGGATACGCTCGCGCCGCAGGGCGCGTTCGCCTACGCCGGCGAAGGCTGGGGCCTGACCCATGACAATGAGCGGCTGATCCTGTCTGACGGCACGGCGACGCTGCGGTTTCTCGACCCGCACAGTCTGGCCGAGACCGGCCAGGTGGCCGTGACGCTGCGCGGACAGCCGCTGACCCGGCTGAACGAGCTGGAATGGGTCGACGGCCAGGTGCTGGCCAATGTCTGGCAGACGGACCTTATCGTCCGCATCGACCCGACCACCGGCCGGGTGAACGGCATCATCGACCTGACCGATCTGATGCCGGACCGGTCGGGGCTGGACCCCACCGATGCGGTGCTGAACGGTATCGCCTGGGACGCCGACGGCCGCCGCCTGTTCGTCACCGGCAAGAACTGGCCGACCCTGTTCGAAATCCGCCTGACCGGGCCGCGCTAGCCTGCACATTCTGTTGGGCGGCGGTCGTCGGCCCTCCGGGACCTCCCGACCCGACGCCGCCGGCTTGTGGGGCCGCGGTCACAGGGCTCCGCGCCAGGATGCGCTCAGGCAGTGAGCCGCCGCGCGGCGAGCGATAGCGCCCAACAAGGGCAACGCCCCCTAAAGAAAACTGTACGGGTCCACGTCCACGGTCAGCCGAACCGAGCCCGGCACCTTCACCCGGGCCAGCCAGGCGCGCAGAAAGCCCTGCAGGTCGACGTCGCGATCCGCCCGCACCAGCAGCCGCTTGCGCCGCCGCCCGCGGATCAGGCCCAGCGGCGCATCGGCGGGGCCATAGACCTCCAGCCGCTCGGCATTGGGGATGGCCTGGGCCAGGGCCTGGGCCGTGGCCTCGACCGCCACGGCATTCTCGCCCGACAGGATCAGGGCCGCCAGCCGGCCGTAGGGCGGCAGGGAGGCGGCCTCGCGTTCGGCCAGTTCGGCGGCGACGAAACCGTCCCGGTCCCCGGCCGCCAGCGCCTGCAGCACCGGATGATCCGGCGTCCAGGTCTGCAGCAGGGCCCGGCCCGGCCGGTCGGCCCGCCCGGCCCGGCCGGTGGCCTGGGTCAGCAGCTGGAAGGTGCGCTCGGCCGCCCGCAGGTCGCCGCCGCGCAGGCCCAGGTCCGCGTCGACCACCCCGACCAGGGTCAGGTTGGGGAAGTTGTGGCCCTTGGCCGCGGCCTGGGTGGCCACCAGGATGTCGATCTCGCCGGCGACCATGCTCTGGATCAGGGCCCGGGCCGATTTCGCATCCGGCACGGTGTCCGAGCTGAACACGGCGGTGCGGGCCTCGGGGAACAGCTGGCGCACCTCCTCCTCGACCCGTTCGACGCCGGGACCGACGGCGACCAGGGAGTCAGGCGCGCCGCAGGACGGACAGGCCTTGGGCCGGGCCATGGTGAAGCCGGTCAGGTGGCAGACCAGCCGCCCGGTATAGCGGTGCTCGACCAGCCAGCTGTCGGTGTCCGGGGCCGTCAGCCGGTGACCGCAGGCCCGGCACAGCACCACCGGCGCATAGCCACGGCGATTGAGGAACAGCAGGCTCTGCTCACCCCGGGCGAAGGTCTCGCCGATGGCTGCGCGCAAGGGGGCGGACAGCCAGGTCTGGGGATCGGGCGGGGTCTGGCGCAGGTCCAGCAGGGCAATGTCGGGCAGGACCGCCGCCCCGTGCCGCGCCGCCAGCTTCAGCCAGCCATAACGTCTGCCCTGGGCGTTCCACAGTGTCTCCAGCGACGGGGTGGCCGAGGCCAGCACCACCGTCGCCCCCTCGATCCGGGCCCGGGCCACGGCCAGGTCGCGCCCGTGATAGACCAGCCCGTCCTCCTGTTTGAACGAGCCGTCGTGTTCCTCGTCGATGACGATCAGCTTCAGGTTCGGATAGGGCAGGAACAGGGCCGACCGCGCGCCCACCACGATCGGACAGGCCCCGGCGGCCACCGCCTCCCAGACCCGGCGGCGGCGCGGCGGGGCCACGCCCGAATGCCATTCGGCCGGGGCCGTGCCGAAGCGGGCGGTGATCCGGGCGATCAGGTCCTGGGTCAGGGCGATCTCGGGCAGCAGGATCAGCACCTGGGCCGCCGGGTCGCGCCTCAGGGTGCGGGCCACCGCCTCCAGATAGGCCTCGGTCTTGCCCGAGCCGGTGACCCCGTCCAGCAGGAAGGGTTCGAACCCGCCGCGCGCGGTGGCCGCGGCGACGGCGTCGGCCGCCGCCGCCTGGTCCGGGTTCAGGATCGCCGGCGCGTGGTCGGGGTCGGGGGCGGCAAAGGCGGTCGCGGCTGTGATCTCGACGACCTCCAGCACCCCCTCGTCGACCAGTCCCTTGATGACCCCGGCCGAGACCCCCGCCGCCCGGGCCAGGTCAGCAGCCGGCAGCATCTGCCCGCCAAGGGCCTCCAGCAACGCCGACCGCGCCGGGGTGGCCCGACCCGGCGTCCGGCCCTCGACCCGTCGCACCCGCCGCTCGGGCCGGGGACGCGGGGCCCGCAGCCCCTTCAGCGCCGCGGCGGCCATCTCGCCCGGCGGGCTCAGGGTCCAGCGGGCGGCCCATTCGACGAAATCCACGGTCCGGGGCGGCAGGCGCGGATCGTCCAGCACGGCCTCGACGGCCTTCAGCCGCCGGTTCGAGCCGGTCGTCTCGCGCACCTCGGCGACAATGCCACGGATCAGACGCGGCCCCAGCGGCACGGTGACCTGGTCGCCGCGTTCCAGCGTCAGGTCGTCCGGCACCTCATAGTCAAAGGCCTCGGCCACCGGCAGGGGAATGAGCACCGAGGCGACTTTCACTGTTTGTCCCCCTCGGCTAGAACCAGCGGCATGAAACTCTTCCTCGACACCGCCGACGTCGCCGTCATCAAGGACATGGTCCCCACCGGCATGGTGGACGGCGTTACCACCAATCCCTCGCTGATCGCCAAATCCGGTCGCAACATCGCCGAGGTCATCGCCGAGATTTGCGCCCTCGTCGAGGGGCCGATCTCCGCCGAGGCCGTGGCGATGGATTTCGGGACCATGGTCAAGGAGGGCGACAAGCTGGCCGCCATCGCCCCGAATGTGGTGGTGAAACTGCCCCTGACCTGGGACGGGCTGCGCGCGACACGGGTCTTTGCCGACAAGGGCATCAAGACCAATGTCACCCTGTGTTTCTCTGCCGCCCAGGCCATGCTGGCCGCCAAGGCCGGGGCCACCTTCGTCTCGCCGTTCGTCGGCCGGCTGGAAGATGTCGGAGCCGACGGGGTCGGCCTGCTGGAAGAGATTCGCACCCTGTTCGACATCCATGATTTCGACACTGAAATCCTGGCTGCCTCGCTGCGCAATCCCGACCATGTCACGGCCGCCGCCCTGGCCGGGGCCGATGCCGCCACCCTGCCCGCCGACACCTTCAGGGCCCTGATCAAGCACCCGTTAACCGACAAGGGTCTTGATGCCTTCCTGGCGGACTGGGGCAAGACCGGTCAGTCGATTCTGTAGTCTCGCCCCGGACGGGGCTCCCGGGAGATATCTTGTTGAACGGTACGCCTGATCTGTTCCCGGACGTCGAGACCGATGCGCCGCACTGGCCCGAGATCCGGACCTGGCTGCAGGCCAATCCGCGATTCCTGCTTGATGATCGGTCCCTGCTGGAAGAGATCGGCCTGAAGCCGCATGGCCGTAATGTGGTCGAGTTCGGCCGCGCCGCCCTGACGAAACTGGAGGCCGCTGCCGAACGCGAGGCTGACGCCCGCAAACGGATCGAGGCCGTAGCCCGCGCCAATTTCGCCGCCCAGACCCAGACCCATGTCGCCGCCCTCGACCTGCTGGAAGCCCGCAATCCGTCGGATCTCGCGCGCCGGCTCGACGCCGTGGCCCAGGGCCGTTTCGGCCTGGCCGGGGCGGTCATCGCCATTGAAAAGCCGGGCGGGGTGCCCTTCGGCTGGCGCAGCCTGGACAGCGGCCGGGTCGACAGCCTGCTGGGCGAACACGGCCTGACCTGGCTGGGTCCCGATTTCGACGGCCTGGACCTGTTCAGCGCCCCGGAGGCCGAGGTGAAGTCGGTCGCCCTGATCCGCATGACGCCCCATTTCCCCGGGGCCGACGCCGCCAGCCGTCCGGCCCTGTGCGCCTTCGCCTCGCCCGAGGCGGACGGCTTCACGCCCGAGATGGGCTGCGAGCTGGTGGCCTTCATCGCCCGGGTCGTCGAACGCACGGCCGAACGATGGCCGATCCTGAACTGACCGCCGCCACCGCCCTGTCGGCCTGGCTGGAGCATCTGGCCCACGAACGCCGGCTGTCGCCCCGAACCCTTGAGGCCTATGGGCATATCGGCCGACACTATCTGGCCTTTCTGGAACGCCACCGCGGCGCGCCCCAGCGCCTCGGGGACCTGGGCACGGTCAGTGCCGCCGAGATCCGGGCCCATCTGGCCGACCGACGCAGCGGCGAGCGTCCGCTGAACGCCCGCTCGCTGAGCCAGACCCTGTCGGCGATCCGCACCTTTCACGGCTTCCTCGACCGACGGCTGGACACGCCCTCGCCCTTGGTCGCCCTGGTGCGCGGCCCGCGCGTCAAACCGACCCTGCCGCGACCGGTGACAGAGGACCAGGCCCGCGGCCTGCTGGATGAGCCGCAGGCAGATCCCGACCTGCCGCCGTGGGAGGCGGCACGCGACCGGGCGGTGCTGACCCTGCTGTACGGCTGCGGCCTGCGGATTTCCGAAGGCCTGTCCCTGACCCGCGCCGACGCCCCGGTGCCCGCGACGCTGCGGATCACCGGCAAGGGCGGCAGGACGCGGCAGGTCCCCGTCCTGCCGGTGGTGCGCACAGCCATCGACGCCTATCTGACCCTGTTGCCGTTTCCGCTTCAGCCGTCCGACGCCCTGTTCCGGGCCCGCCGCGGCGGCCCGTTGAGTCCCCGTCACGTCCAGGCCTCGGTCCAGATCCTGCGCGGGCGGCTGGGCCTGCCCGCCAGCGCCACGCCCCACGCCCTGCGTCACAGCTTCGCCACCCATCTTCTGGGGGCCGGGGCCGATCTGCGTATCATCCAGGAATTGCTGGGCCACGCCAGCCTGTCGACGACCCAGAAATACACGGCGGTCGATACGCAGCGCCTGCTGGGGGCCTATGCCGCTGCCCATCCACGCCGCTGACGACCGGCGATTCGCCAACGGGTCGAAACCCGGCCTAACATGGCCTGGAACCCGCCGGGGAGCCCGCTCTGACCGCTGATCGCACGCCAGGCCCTGACCGCAGACTCCTGCTCGCGGGACTGGGCGCGACGCTGGGCGGTTTCACCGGCCTGCCCGCAGCGGCCCAGGACCCGGCACTTCCGGCACCGGGGCCGGACGTCGCCGAGATTCGGCTGCTGACCAATCTGTTCAATCGGGTCGGGGCCCGGGTCCATATCGACGGCCAGGGCCCATTCGTCTTCGTCATCGACACCGGGGCGGGCACCACCTCGATCGCCGACACGGTCGCCGCACGGCTGGGACTGCCGGCCGGAGATCCGGTCCTGGTGCATGGCATCACCGAGGCGGCCATGGCCCGAACGGTCCGGGTCGACCGGCTGGACCTGAACGGCATGGGCTTTCGCCAGCTCCAGTGCCCGGTGTTCGACCGCGACCAGCTGGGAGCGGACGGGCTGATCGGGCTCGACGTCCTCGGCCGGTTCCGGTTGAGGTTCGATGTCGCCAGCCGTACGGCGACCCTGACACTGCGGGGCGTGCGGATGGTGACCGGCAGCGAGGTGCAGACCGGGTCCCGAATCCGCCGGGGCCGGATGCATACGACCCGGGGACGCTATGGCCAGCTGATCCTGACCCAGGTGCAGGTTGACGGCCAGCAGACCGCGGCCTTCGTCGACAGCGGGGCCCAGTATTCAATCGGCAACCTGGCCCTGGCCCGGGCGATCGGGGCGCGTCATCCGGACGGTCGCCGCACGCCCCGTCCGGTGCCGGTCTACGGCGTAACGGGCCAGCGTCTGAACGCTGACCTGCTTCAGGTCGACGACCTGCGTCTGGGTCTGACCCGGCTGGGACCGACGCCGCTGCTGTTCGCCGACCTGCACTGTTTCGAGACCCTCGACATGATCGACCGGCCGGCCCTGCTGCTCGGGGCCGACGTTCTCAGCCGCTTCCGTGAGGTGACGCTGGACTTCCCGGACAATGTCGTGACCTTCACCGGCCGCCGCCCGCCCTCGACCCGGCCGCTGGAACGGCCGGTGGGCCAGGTACAGCCCGTCAGGCCTGCATAGTCCAGTTCTCGACCCCCATGGCCGCCTGTTTGACGGCCTCGGAGCGGGTCGGGTGGGCGTGGCTGGTGCGGGCGATGTCTTCCGACGCCCCGCCGAAGGCCATGGCGATACAGGCCTCGCCGATCATCTCGCCGGCCTGGGGGCCGAGGATATGCACCCCGAGGATGCGATCGGTGGTGGCATCGGCCAGCACCTTGGCATAGCCCTCGGTCTCATGGTTGATCTTGGCGCGGCTGTTGGCGCTGAACGGGAATTTGCCGACCTTGTAGGCAACGCCGTCGGCCTTCAGCTGGTCCTCGCTCTGACCGACCCAGGCCACTTCCGGTGACGTATAGACCACGCTCGGCACCAGGTTGTAGTCGACGTGCCCGGCCTTGCCGGCGATCAGTTCGATCACCGCGACCGCGTCCTCCTCGGCCTTGTGCGCCAGCATGGGACCGGTGGTGACGTCGCCGATGACCCAGACCCCGTCCTTGCCGGTGCGGAAATGGTCATTGCCGATGACGCCACGCTTGTCGGGTTCGATCCCGACCGTCTCGAGGCCGAGACCCTCTGTGTACGGCCGACGGCCGATGGCCACCAGGACGACGTCGCCCTTCAGCGTCTCTGCAGCGCCGCCGGCGGCCGGTTCGATCGTCAGCTCGACGCCGTCCTTGCCCGATTTGGCGGCGGTGACCTTGGAGCCCAGTTTGAAGGTCATGCCCTGTTTGGTCAGGACGCGCTGGAAGGCCTTGGCCAGATCACTGTCCATGCCAGGGCTGATGCGCGGCAGATATTCAACGACCGTGACCTGCGCGCCCAGACGACGCCAGACCGATCCCAGCTCCAGGCCGATGATCCCGGCCCCGACCACGATCAGATGTTTCGGCACCGCCGACAGCGACAGGGCCCCGGTGGAATCGATGACCTTGCCGGCCTCGAAGGCGACGCCCGGCAGCGGGGTCGGCTCGGAGCCGGTGGCGATAACGATATTCTTGCCCGACAGGGTGGTGGTCTTGCCGTCGGCGGCGGTCACCTCGACCTTGCCCGGCCCGGTGATGCGACCGCGCCCGCGGACCCAGTCGACCTTGTTCTTCTTGAACAGGAATTCGATGCCCTTGGTCAGGGCCTCCACGCTCTCGGCCTTCTGTTTCATCATCTGGACCAGGTTCAGTTTCGGGCTGACCTCGATACCCAGGGCGGCGAACTCGCTATTGGCGGCCTCATACAGCTCCGACGCGTGGAGGAGGGCCTTGGACGGCATGCAGCCGACGTTCAGGCAGGTGCCGCCCAGCGTGTCACGCATCTCGATACAGGCCGCCGTCATCCCCAGCTGGCCGGCGCGGATCGCGGCGTTGTAGCCACCCGGCCCGCCTCCGATGATGATGACGTCATACGACGGGGCTTCGGCCATGAAATCCTCTGGGTCTCGAACGGGCGCGGGGGAGCGCGCGGAAACTAGCGTCCGCCCTGTGGGCGTCAACCGTCGCCACCGATATAGGCACGCCCGCGGCGATCACACAGGGTTGCAGTGCGCAACAGGCGCGCCGGCCTGTTCAGATCGTCAGCTGGCCTGCAACCCTCTGCCGCCGCCGACGACGACTGACGAGCACGACCAGCCCGCCCAGCAGCAGCAGCCCCCCGAGGATCAGCCAGGTCGGGTCGACCCCGAGGCCGGAGGTCGCCGGTGCCATGGCCTCGGCCGAACGGGCGGCGATCTCGCCGCCGCCGCCGCCGCCGCCGCCGCCATTGTCCAGCGCCAGACGCAGGGCCGCGTCGGCGATGAAGCCGAGGAAATAGGCGATTGCCGCCCTCGGGTTGCCCGCGCCCAGCATCAGGGCGGCGACCAGATACAGGACCGCCGCCGCGATCCAGAAGACCGCCGTGGGCAGACCCCCGGCCCCGGCCTCGGCACCGGCGCGCATTGACGCGGCCTCGGGTGACGCGCCTTCAAGGAAGGGGGACAGAACCGGCCAGATCAGCCAGCCCGCATAGGCAATGACGACCAGGACGAGGATGAAGCGCAGCAGTTTCATGGTTGAACCTCCCGTTTCGGGACAAGGCTAACCACTGTTTCGGGGTCGAGGCCAGAGTCGGCCAGCCTGCCCTCAGGCGCTGGCCGGCAGGGTGATGGCCACCTCGGCCCCGTCGCCGGGCCGGCTGTCGATCGACAGCACCCCGCCGGACTGGCGCGCGAAGGCATAGGCCTGGGACAGGCCCAGACCGGCCGCCCCTTCCCGGGTGGTGAAGAACGGCTCGACCGCGCGGGCGGCCAGTTCGGCGTCCATGCCGGGGCCGGAGTCCCGCACGCTCAGCCGCACCCCGCCCTCCATCAGGGCCTCCAGCCGCACCGCGACCGAACCCTGGCCGTCGACGGCCTCGATCGCATTGGCCAGCAGGGCGCGCACCGCCCCGTCGAAGGCGACCGGGTCCAGCCGCACCTGGACTGCTTCCGAAGGCCCCTCGATCATCAGATCGATGCCGGACCCGGCCTGGTCCCGCAGCTTGCCCTCAAGCCCGCGCAGCAGCACGCCCGCGTCCAGCTCCTGCAGCACCGGTGAATCGTCGCCCTGGGAAAAGGCAGTCAGCCGCCGGGTCAGCAGTTCGCCCTTGCGGCCGGCCGCCAGGGCGGCCTGGCCCAGGCGCCGGATCCGGCCCGGATCGTCCGCCTGGCGCAGCATCATGTCCAGCGCACCGGTCATGACGCCGAGCAGGGCGTTGAAATCATGGGCCACGCCACCGGTCAGCCGGCCGACGCTCTCCATGCGACGCCCGCCCTCCAGCTCGGCCCGCGCATCGGCCTCGGTCTTCAGGGCAGCGGCGCGAACAGCCTCCGCCTCGGCGCGCGCCTGTTCGGCGGCCTGCCGGGCCGCTGTAACCTCGGCCACCAGCTCGGCCTCGCGGTCGGCGGCCTCGGCGGTGACAATCTCGACGGTCGCCGCCGTCCCGGCCTCGGACGTCGCCTCGCCGTCGGCGCGCTCGCCGGCCAGCAGCACCGCGTCCGGCACGCCGGACTCATCGAGCATTGGCAACAGGGACCAGCGGATCGGACGGTCCGAATTCACTCCGGACAGGATGGGGTCGCTGACCTCCGTTCCCGGCGTAAGCGCGGCCCGCAGCAGATCACGGGCCGCTGACCGTTCGTCCGCCTCAAGGAAGACATCGACGAAGGGCCGGCCCGTCAGATCCCCGGCCGTGTCCAGCACACCCAGGGCCGTGCGGTTGGCTTCGCGGATGCGGCCGTCGGCGTCGATCACCACCAGGGCGCTGGAGGCCGCCTCGAACACCCGACGGGTCAGGAGGTCGGACGCGGCAACCGGCCCCTCGATCATCGCGACCGGGGCGGGTTCGGGCTGGGTCAGGCTTTCCGTCTCGACGATGGCGGCGATCGAGCCGGTCACGTCGCCGCGCGGATCCTCGATCGGCATGGCGGTGACCGAGACCAGCATTTTGCGCCGGGTCGCCGGATTGGCCATCAGATGCTGGAACCCCTTGACCGTCTGGCCGCGCAGGGCCCGCGCGCTGGGCAGCAGGTCGGGAGGCACGGGGCGGCCGTCGGGATAGGTGATGCCCCAGGTGGCGGAATGGAAACGCAGGCCGATCAGTTCGGCGTCGCGCCGGCCCAGAAGCTGGTGGGCGGCCCGGTTGGCAAAGACGAATTTGCCGGCCCGGTCGGTCTCGACCAGGGCGACAGGAATGGCGTTCAGGGTTTCCAGCAGGCGCCGGTCGGCCGCGTCGGCGACCTTCTGGGCCATGTCCAGCTGGTCACTGGTGCTGACGTGCCGCACACGGTGGGTCAGGGCGAACCAGAGGGAGACCAGGGTGATCACCGCCAGCACGGCACAGGTGCCGCCCAACAGCAGAACCCAGTTCACCTCACCTTCCATGAACATGCGCGATCCGTCCCAAAGTGGCGCCCTGCGCGCCGCATCCGCGACACCTTGCAAGAGGCGAACCGCAGGATTGTGGCACCCCTGTGAAGCGAGTCGCGCCGTGCCACATCGTCATCCCGACGATCGGCGCGAACAATCGGGCGGAAGGCCGCACGCAAAGGGCCGGACGTCACCGCCCGGCCCCCCGTAATCAGGACTGTCGCCGGGATCAGAAGGCGACGCGCATCACCAGCTGATAGACCGGCCCGGCCGACTCGGTTTCCAGCTCATACTCGTCATAGTCGCGGGCGATCTGGTCGCCGGCACTGTCGAACTTGTCGAACACCTCATCCTTGGACGAATCGAGCAGGTTCGACCCGGTCAGGCGGACCACCACATTGTCAAACAGCTGCTTCTCGATAAACACCTCGAGATCGGCCCCGTAGGAGGTCCTGACCTCCTCGGCCAGCACCCGGTCGTGGGCGTCACCCTGTTTGCGATAGCTGGCCCCGAAAGCCCCACCCCAGGCGGGCAGGTCCTGGGTGAAGCCGACGCTCATCACATAGTCCGACTGGCCGTTGAACCGCCGGTCGCCCATGTGATCCTCGATCGAACTGTCCAGCCAGGAGTAGTTCAGGAAGACGCCGGTGCTTTCCATGCCGATGAAGTCCAGCGGCGTGGACAGGTCGAACTCGACCCCCCAGACCCGGCCGTCGCCGACATTGTCGACCGTATAGACATAGGTGCCGGGTCCGCCGCTGCCCTCGACCGCAGTATTGGTCTCCTCGACCAGATCGGTGATGTCGCGATAGAAGGCGTTGAGGCCGACGACGCCGCGACGCCCCAGCCGCCGCTCGAAGCCGAGGTCGATGCCCCAGGCCGATTCCGGCTGCAGGTCCGGATTGCCGATGAAGTCATCGTCCCCGAACTCCTCCTCAAGCAGGGCCGGCGACAGGCGGTCGAAATTCGGACGGCGCACGGTCCGGGCCACCGACAGGATCAGACGGTCGCTGTCCGACAGCCGGTAGCGCAGGCTGGCCGAGGGCAGCAGGAAGCCATAGTCGTTTTCGGTGACGCGGTCGGCCGGCAGCGCGGTCCGGTCGGTGATGGTGGTGTCGGTGGTCTCATAGCGCAGGCCCGCCTCCCATTTCAGCGCACCCCGGTCACCGGACAACATCAGATAGGGGTCGATCCGGGTTTCCTCGATCGTGCTGTCGCCGCCAGCCACGGCGGCGAACGCCGCGAACGGCGGCACGGTCGGCCGCACGCCGGGGGCGTTGGGCACGTTGAAGCGGATGCGCGGAGCCTCGGTGACCAGGCTGTCGCGATCCTTGCGGGCGACCTGCACGCCGAACTCCAGCTCCATGTCGCCGGTCAGATCGCGCTCATGCTCCAGGGCCGCCGAGACTTCCCCGTCGCGAATCCGCACGTCCTCGGCATCGGCGGTGAAACGATCCTCATCGGGATAGGGGAGGGCGTCGCGCAGATATTCGGACTCGTATTCCGTCTCGTACTGGTCGTCGCGGATATTGGCATAACCCAGTTTGAAGCGGGTCCGGCCGCCGAACATGTCGTGGTCGTAGCGGGCCCGCAGCGACAGATTGTCGGTGCGGATATCGAGGTCATTGTCGTTGATCGAGACGATATTGGGCGCGGTCTCGACCCCGCCGTCATATTCTGTCGAATGCTCATCCTGGATTCGATCGGTGCGCACAAAGGCCCCGGCCAGCTGAAGCTCGCCGCCGCCGACATCGACCTGATAGGCCCCGTTGAACGAATAGTCGGTGCCGTCACGGGTGTCGGTCTGCACCTCGGTGTTGTCGAGCGTGCCGCCGGGCTCATCGAACCGCTGACTGTATTTCAGCTTGGGATTGCGGCGGTCCTGGACATTGGCCCCCAGCAGCAGGCGTCCGGCCCCGACCTGGCCGCCCCAGACCGCGCCATAGGTGCCGCCCCAGCGGCCGTGGTCGCTGTCCGGGAAATTGATCGCGCCCAGCCGGACATAGCCGCCGTCCAGCGCCAGGGCGTCGCGCAGCACGATATTGATCGTGCCGGCGACCGCGTCACCCGACCGGTTGGCCGAGGAGGACCGGACGACCTCGACCCGCTCGATCAGCTCGGCCGGGATCCGGTCGACGAAGAAGGACCGGTCGACGCCCGAGCCCGGGACCCGCTCGCCGTTGATCAGGATCTGGGTATAGCCGGGGTCGAGGCCGCGCAGGCGCACGCCGTCCGATTCCAGCACATCGGACAGGAAGGTCACTGACGGCACCCGCTTCAGCGCATCCCCGACGGTCAGCGGCTCGAAACGCTGGAAATATTCAAGGTCGTAGGACAGCGTCGGCACCACATCATCGGTGCGATTGCGCAGGACCGGTCGGCCGGTGACGATCACCTCGGACAGGGCGGTCGTGGGTCCGTTGGCCGCCGGGGGGGTAGTCTGGGCCTGGGCCACGCCCGCCAGCGCCAGGGGAGCCAGTGCCGCGCCCAGAAGAAGTGCCAGTCTCATGATGTTGATCCCCCAACAGGTCGAAACAGCCCGTCGGGCTGCCTTTCGATCCGTTGCTAGCGGGGCGGTACAAAGTCTCCGCGACACATCCGCGAAGCTTGGCTGTCCGAAATGACGCCGTTCCATGAAGGGTCGTCCCGACACGGACATTCCGTTTTAGTTCCTGCACATAGCCTTGCTTGACCCTCCTTCCCGCCTGTGGTTTTCGCCCGGGCAAACGCAGACACCGGAGCCCGGCCATGACTCTCCCCCCGACCCTGAACCGTCTTGCGGCGGCGGCGGCCATGGCGGGCTGCACCCTCGCGGTCGCCGCCTGCGGCACCACCGGCCTGCCGTCGGCACCGGTCCGGGCCACGCTGGAGACGCCCTCGGTGGGGACCGCCGGACAGGACGCCGCCGATGACCCCGCGATCTGGGCGACCGCCACCCCGGCCCGGATCGCCGGCGAGACGGTGCACGGCTTCGTCGCCGGCACGGACAAGAAGGCCGGCCTCTATATCTATGGTCTCGACGGCGCGGTGCTGCAGTTCCTGGCCGAGGGCCTGCTGAACAATGTCGATGTGATCGAGGGGCTGGTCGTCGACGGCCGGCCGCAGCTGCTGCTGGGAGCCAGCGACCGCACCGTCGGCCGGCACGGCATCGCCCTGTTCCTGTTCGACCCGGCCGGCACGGATGCGGACAATGCCGTCCGCCCCTGGGGCCATGTCGCCACCGACATCGCCGAACCCTATGGCTTCTGCTTCGGTCGCCGTGACGGCGGCATAGACGGGATCCTGATCGGCAAGGCCGGAGAGGTGCGTCAGTACCGCCTCGGCGTCGACGCCGCCGGCCGGCCGGCAGCCACCGAACTGCGCCGCTTCGACGTCGGATCGATTTCAGAAGGCTGCGCCGTCGATGAGGCCGGCGACGCCCTCTACATCAACCAGGAGGACGTCGGCGTCTGGCAGTATGGCTTTACCCCGGCCTCCAGGTCCGCGCGCCGGTCGGTCGGCGTCACGGACGGCCGCGCCCTGACCGCCGATGTCGAGGGGGCAACGATCCTGCAGGATGGGGACCGTCGCTATCTGATCGTGTCCAGCCAGGGTGATTCCACCTTCGGTGTCTGGCGCATCGACGGACCGCAACCGGTCTGGGCCGGGCGCTTCCGGGTCGAGGACAGCCCGACCGTCGACGGCGTGTCCGGCACCGACGGCATCGACGCCCTGGGCGGACCGGTCGGCCCCGGCTTTCCCGAGGGCGTGGTCGTGGTCCAGGACGACATCAACGACCGCGGCACCCAGAATTTCAAATATATCGACTGGCGCGACATCCGCGCGGCCCTGGGCCTTTAGCCCGGCCCGATCGCCACAGCCGCCGCCTGCGGTCAGGCGGCGGACGCGTCAAAACCCGGCATCCGAACCGCCCATGGGGTTGCCGCGCTCAAGCAGCGCGCGACCGCGTCGCGCGTGTTAGCGCCCAACTCAAGCAGCGCGCGACCGCGTCGCGCGCGTTAGCGCCCAAAAGGAAAGTCTCGACTGGAGCGGGCGAAGAGATTCGAACTCTCGACCCCAACCTTGGCAAGGTTGTGCTCTACCACTGAGCTACGCCCGCACTCCGCGACGGGCCCTGCATGGGCGATCCGTCTCGTCGAGAGGCGGGCGTATAGCGGACACCCCGGCCCCCTCGCAAGCCCCTTTTTCGTTTCGCCGCTTTTGTTTAGCCGCGCTGGGCGCTCATGCCGGGAGCCCCGCATCGCGATCATAACGCCCCAGGAAAGGCTGGTCGCCCCGGGCGATCAGCGCGGGGCCAGCCGGATCGCCCCGTCCAGACGGATGCATTCGCCGTTGATGTAGACGTTGCGCACCAGTTCCAGCACCAGGGACGCATAGTCGGCGGGCGTGCCCAGGCGGCTGGGGAAGGGGATGGCGGCGGCCAGGGCGTCCTGAACCTTCTGGTCCATGCCGGCCATCATCGGCGTCCACATGATGCCGGGCAGGATGGTGTTCACCCGGATGCCTTCCTGGGCCAGGTCGCGGGCGACCGGCAGGGTCATGGCATAGACGCCGCCCTTGGAGGCCGAATAGGCCGCCTGGCCGATCTGTCCGTCCTGGGCCGCCACCGAGGCGGTGTTGACCACCAGGCCGCGCTCACCGTCGGCCATGGGCTCCAGCGTCATCATGCCGGCCGCCGACTGGCTCAGCACCCGGAAGGTGCCGAACAGGTTGATGCGCACGGTGCGTTCGAAGGCGGCCATGTCATGGGCGCGGATCTCGCCGGTGTCGCGTTTGCGCGACACCGTCTTCTGGCCGATGGCGATCCCGGCGCAGTTGACGGTCAACCGCTCCTGGCCATGGGCGGCGCGGGCCTTGGCAAAGGCTGCGGCGACGTCCTCGTCCGAGGTGACGTCGACCTTGCAGAAGACGCCGCCGATCTCCTTGGCAATGGCCTCGCCCTTTTCCTCATTGAGATCGAACAGGGCCACCTTCGCGCCCGTGGCGGCGATGGCGCGGGCCGTGCCTTCACCCAGGCCGGAGGCTCCACCGGTGACGACTGCGGCGATCGAACTGTCGAGTTTCATGGCGGGAAGCCCTATGTTGGTTTGAACGAATGCGTATCGCGGGGCTTTAGCCGCCATGACCGACAATGCCAAACCCGCCGACCCGGATACGGCCCTGGACCCGGCCCGCGCCCTGATTCCATCGGTACAGCGCGTCAATGAGACGCGCGTCGCCCACGGCTTCTGGCCCAAGATCCGGCGCACCGCCGCCCGCATCCCCTTCGCCGGCGAGGCCCTCAGCGTCTGGTTCGCGGCCCGGGACCCCGAAACCCCGGCGACGGCCAAGGGGCTGATGCTGGGCGCGCTGGCCTATTTCGTCATGCCGATCGACGCCATTCCCGACGTCTTCGCCGGGATCGGTTTCACCGACGACGCCGCCGTCATCACCGCCCTGATCGCCCTGCTGGGGGCCAATATCAAAGGTCGGCACCGCGACGCCGCCGCCGAGGCCCTGAAGCGGCTTCAGGGCGACTGAAGCCGGCCGTAGGGATCAGCTCTCGACCGTCACCACGATCTTGCCCATGGCGCTGCGGTCGCCCAGGGCCTGGATGGCCAGATGGGCCTGTTCCAGCGGGAAGGTGCGACTGACGCGCGGCTTGATCTTCCCCTCACCCCACAGCCTCATCAGATCGGCCATATTGGCGGCATGGGCGGCCGGGTCACGCATCACCGCCGCGCCCCAGAACACCCCGACCACCGACACCGACTTCAGCAGGGTCAGGTTCAACGGCAGGGACGGAATGCCCGCCGGGAAGCCGACCACCAGATAGCGGCCGTTCCAGTCCATGGCCCGCAGCGCCGGCTCGGCATAGTCGCCGCCGACCGCGTCATAGACCACGTCAGCCCCGTCCCGGCCGGTGGCCAGTTTGAGCTCGCCCGACAGCTGCTTCTGGGCCTCGCGGTCCAGCTTGCCCGACGGATAGATCAGGCCGTTGTCCGCCCCCAGGTCCAGGGCGAACTCGACCTTGTCATTGGTCGAGGCGGCGGCCACCACCCGTGCCCCCATCGCCTTGCCCAGTTCCACCGCCGCCGCCCCGACGCCCCCGGCCGCGCCGAGTACCAGCAGGGTCTCGCCCGGCTGTAGCCGCGCCCGGTCCTTCAACGCGTAATAGCTGGTGCCGTAGGTCATGATCAGGGCCGCAGCGGTCTCGAACTCCATGCCGTCAGGGATGGGGATGAGCGAGTCCGCGCGCACGGCCAGGCGTTCGACCAGCCCGCCCCAGCCCGGCACGGCGATGACCCGGTCGCCCTTGCGCAGATGTTTGACGCCCTCGCCGACGGCCTCGACCACCCCGGCCACCTCGGCCCCGGGCGCGAAGGGCCGGGCCGGCTTGAACTGGTAGCGGTCCTCGATGATCAGTGTGTCGGGGAAATTGATCCCGACCGCCTTCACCTCGATGATCACCTCCCCCTTCATCGGCGTCGGATCCAGCACCTCCTCGACCACCAGGGTCTCGGGGCCGCCGGGGGTCTTGGAGAGCACTGCACGCATGGGGAGGTTCCTGAATTGGGGGGCCGTATCACAGGCCGGGGACCCGAAAGCGCCGGAATTCGGCGTCACGGGGAGGTCCTGAAACTTGCGCGCACCGCCGGATCACGCGCATGGACAGGTCAAATATCAACCGTCCGGCGACGGCACGATCCGGAACGCTAGCCGTCGCCGCCCTCCCAGGGAAGAGCCCGCCATGACCCGACCCGCCCTTATCCTGCATGGTGGTGCCGGTGCCCGGCCCGAGCGCAACTACGATCGCGAGATCGACAACATGCGCGCCGTGGTCGAGGCGATGAAGCTCCGGCTCGAGGCCGGGGCCTCCGCCCTGGACGTGGCCGTCGAGGCCACGGTGATGCTTGAGGACGCGGGTCTCTATGTCGCCGGGCGTGGGGCCTCGCCCAACCTGGCCGGGGCCTATGAGCTGGACGCCAGCCTGATGGACGGCGACACCCGCAAGGCCGGGGCCGTCGCCGCCCTGCAGGGTTTCCGCAATCCGGTGCGGGCCGCCCGTGCCGTGATGGACCGGACCCCCCACGTCATGCTGGCCGGCGAGGGCGCGGCCCTGTTCGCCCACGACCAGGGGCTGGAGGCGATCGGCGACGAGGCGGCCTGGTTCACCCACGCCGGCAAGGGCGAGGACAATCACCCGCCGGGCACGGCCCCCGATGTCCTGGCCGGGGCCCTGGCCCACGGCACGGTCGGCTGCTGCGTGCTCGACTCGGCCGGTCGGCTGGCCGCGGCGACCTCGACCGCCGGGGTGTTCGGCAAGATGCCGGGCCGGGTCGGCGACACCCCGATCCCCGGTGCCGGCACCTGGGCCGACGGCCATGTCGCCGTCTCGGGCACCGGCCAGGGCGAGTATTTCATCCGCACCGCCGCCTGCGCCCAGGTCAGCTGGCGCGTCGCCGCCGGGGCCGGCCTCGAGGACGCCACCCGCGCCGTCATCACCGAGATCGGGAGCCTGGGCGGCGACGGCGGCCTGATCGCGCTCGACCGCGACGGCCGCATCGCCCATCCGTACAACAGCCAGGGCATGAAGCGCGCCTGGCTGACCACCGATGGCGAGATCGGCGTCGAGGTGTTCGGCTAGGCCCTGACATTACAGCTCCGTAACGTGCGTGGGGGCAGGGCCCTGATAGGGTTGGGGAAAGCCCCTGTCGGGGCCGTCCGGGAACCTCGCGCATGAAACTCCGTCTGATCACCACCGCCGCCGTGGTGGCCCTGCTGTCGTCCAGCCCGGCCTGGGCCTTCGAGGCCGCAACCGCCCCGGCCCCCGCGACCGTCGCCGCCACGGCCCAGGCCGGGATCGAGGTGCCGCCGCTGGGCTTCACCCGGCGCACCCTGGCCAATGGCATGGAGGTCTATTCGGCCGTCGACCCCAACACCTCGAACGTCACGGTTCAGGTCTGGTACCGGGTCGGCTCAAAGGACGATCCGGCCGGGCGGTCGGGCTTCGCCCACCTGTTTGAACACCTGATGTTCAAGGCCACGCGCAACCTGCCGCCCGAGACCTTCGACCGGCTGACCGAGGACGTCGGCGGCTTCAACAATGCCTTCACCGCCGACGACATGACCGCCTATTACGAGGTGGTTCCGGCCAGTCACCTGCAGCGGATGCTGTTCGCCGAGGCCGAGCGGATGGGGTCGCTGGTCGTCGACGAGCCGACCTTCGATTCCGAACGCGACGTGGTGAAGGAGGAATACCGCCAGCGGATTCTGGCCAGCCCCTACGGGCGGCTGTTCGGCCTGTTCGCGCCCCAGACCATCTACCAGGACTCGCCCTACCGCCGCCCCGGCATCGGTTCGATCGAGGAACTGGACGCGGCGACCCTCGACGAGGTGCTGCGCTTCCATCAGACCTACTACCGGCCCGACAACGCCATTCTGATCGTCGCCGGCAATTTCGATCCGGCGCAGATGAACGCCTGGGTCGACCAGTATTTCGGTCCACTTAAGCGGCCCGCGACACCGATGCCGGTCAACAATGTAGTCGAGCCGGAGCCGACCGGCCCGCGCGAGGCGACCTTCTATGCCCCCAATGTGCCCCTGCCCGCCGTGGTCATGGCCTGGCCGACCGTCGCCTATCGCGACGCCGACCGCGCCGCCCTGACCGTGCTCGACGGCATCCTGTCGACCGGCGAGAGCAGCCGCCTGTACCGGTCGCTGGTCTATGACCAGCAGATCGCCGCCCAGGCCGGGTCCAACCCCGACTTCGCCCAGCAGGCCGGCAATCTGACCGCCTATGCGATCATGAGCCAGGGCCAGACACCGGAAGCCGGTATCGCCGCGCTCAAGGCCGAGATCGCCCGCCTGCGCGATGAGCCGGTCACCCCCGCCGAACTGGCCGAGGCCAAGAACGAGCTGGTCGCCAATGCCCTGCGCGGCCGCGAGTCCATCGACGACCGCGCCACCACCCTGGGCAATGTCCTGATCATGACCGGCGACGCCGGCCTCGCCGACCGCGAGATCGCCGACATCCAGGCCGTCACCGTCGCCGATGTGCAGCGGGTGGCCCGCCAGTATCTGACCGACAACCGCAGCATCACCATGCGCTACCTGTCTGCCGACGATGACCATCCGACCTCGGTGCAGAACATGAATGTCGATGCGCCGGTGACCCTGGCGGCGCTGGCCCCGGTCGGCACGCCCGCGACCCTGCTGCCGGCGGACCAGCGCCTGTCGCTGCCGGAACCGGGAGCCGAGGTGGCCCCGGTCACGCCGCTGGTGTCGGACTTCCGTCTGTCGAACGGTCTGCGCGTCCTGGTCGCCGCCACCGACGGCCTGCCGCTGGTCTCGGCCCGCCTCAGCTTCGAGGCCGGCTCGGCCGAGGACCCTGCCGGCAAGGCCGGGGTCGCCTCCCTGACCGCCGCCCTGCTGACCCAGGGCACGGCCGACAAGTCGGCCCCGGAGATCGCCACCGAGATCGAACAGCTGGGGGCCACCGTCGGGGCCGGTTCCGGCGTCGACTTCTCCAATGTCTATGCCAATGCCCCGGCCGATGTCTTCCCCCAGGCGATCGCCCTGATGGCCGACCTGGTCCGTAACCCGGCCTTTGCCGGGGCGGAGCTGGAACGCCAGCAGGCCCAGACCCTGGACGGCCTGCGCGTGGCCCTGAGCCAGCCGGGTACCATCGCCTCCCAGACCGTGGCCCGCGTCATCTACGGCGGCGCGCCCTACGGAGCCCCGTCCGGCGGCACGGTCAACAGCATCCCGGCCATCGACCGTGACGATGTGGCCGCCTTCCACCGGAGCTATTACCGGCCGTCGGAGGCCACCCTGGTGTTTTCCGGCAAGATCACCCCGGCCGAGGCCCGCGTCCTCGCCCAGCAGGCCTTCGGCGACTGGCGCAACCCGGTCGATGCCAGCGCCACCGTCGCCCGTCCGGCGGGTGCGGCGCTCAGTCCGCGGGTCATCGTCATCGACCAGCCCGGGGCCGGCCAGGCCGCGGTCGTCGCCGCCATCCGCGGTGTGTCGCGCACCGACGCCGACTATTTCCCGCTGACCGTCGGCAATACCCTGCTGGGCGGTGGCTTCTCGTCACGGCTTAACCAGGAAATCCGCATCAAGCGCGGCCTGTCCTATGGGGCAGGGTCGTCACTGGGGGCCCGTCAGGACGCCGGGGTCTTCACCGCCTCGGCCCAGACCCGCAACGACGCCGCGGTCGAGGTCTCGGACCTGATCCTGGCCGAGATCGCCAGCCTGGGCGAAACCCCGGCGACCGAGGCCGATCTGGCCCCGCGCCGGGCGACCCTGATCGGCGGCTTCGGGCGTTCGCTGGAGACGGTCGACGGCCTGGGGGGCCTGGTCGCCAACCTGGCCCTGTATGACCTGCCGATGAGCGAGCTGGCCGCCTATGCCGGCCGGGTCCGCGCCGTGACGCCGGAGCAGCTGGAAACCGCCTTCGCCCGCCATCTGCCGGTCAATGAGGCCAGTCTGGTGATCGTCGGCGACGCGGCCACCTTCATCGACGCCCTGCGCGCCAAACATCCGGACGTCGAGGTCATACCGCTGAGCGATCTCAACCTGGACTCGGCGACCCTGCGCTAGGGACCGGCACCGCCCCCCGCCCGTCCTGCGGGCGGGGGGCGTGACCGTCAGCCGCCGAGACAGACCACCTGGGCCACGCGCAGTTCGCGCCGCATGGCGTCGGCGACCCGGCCGTAGTTGTCGATCGTGACCGGTTCGCCCAGCAGCGGTTCATCCGCCTCCTGCAGGCCGCGCAGGGCGGCACCGAAGCCTTCCGGCACCGTCGTATAGATCCGCCCGCGGCGCGGGGCCTCGGCGATGGTGACCCCCAGTGCCCGGCCCTGTCGATCCAGCACCGGTGCCCCCGACAACCCGGCCAGGGTGCCGTCCAGCCCGGCCGTGCGCCCGACCTCGGCCCAGGCCAGGACCTCTTCCTCGCGATGGCCGCGGGCACGCCCCTTCAGCGTTTCGCGACCCAGCAGCCGGGTGGTGACCTCGCCGGCACCGCCCTGCGGAAAACCCGGATGAAAGGCGCGCTGGCCCGACCGCAGCGGCTGGTTCAGGGCCACGGGCACCGCCGGCGGACCTCCCTCGGTGATCAGGACGGCGACATCGGCCCGCGGGGCCAGCCGCACCGCGGCGGCCACGGCCCGCCCCCCACCGACCACCAGCGCCGGCTTGCGGCAGCCCTCGACCACATGGCGGGCCGTGACCCAGCGCCCGTCCGCGGCGATCGAGAAGGCAGTGCCGGCGTTCGGCCGGAACGGGGAATCCGGCGCATTGACGGTGACGGCCGGATCGAACGGAGTCACCGGCCCCAGCAGGGCGTCCTCGATCTGGTCCGGCGGGGCCGGCGCGGGCGGCGCATCCGCGTTTTCACGACGCCCGAGCGAAACGACCACCAGAACGCCGACGACGGCACCGTAGATCACCCAGTCAGGCAGGCGGGGAAAATACATGGGCGCGTCAGCCCGTCAGGGCCGCTGCCAGGATCAGGGCCGTAGCCAGCTTGGCCCCGACCAGCAGCACGGCGGCCGAAATCTCGCCCTCGCGGATGCGCTGGGGCAGGCCGGTCAGCAGGGTGTCGACAACGCGGAAGGCGAACAGCTGCAACACCACGGTCGCCACCCCCCAGATGGCGATGTCGCGCACCGAGGTCGATACCGACAGGGACACCGCCAGCGGGATTGCGAGGCCCAGCAGAATGCCCGCGAAGGCCACGGCCGCAGCCGAATTGCCGTCGCGGATCAGGGCGATTTCCTTCCACGGCGACAGCATCGCATAGACGGCCGCGCCGACCACCAGCAGGGCCAGGGTCAGACCCAGATGCATGACCATGACCGGGAAGCCGCTGGCGAACGCCTGCACCTCCGGGCTGGAAAGAACATTGGTAAGCGACGAGGGGTCCATGGAAAATCCAGCGAACGAAAGCAAAACATCCTTGCCTGATCGGCCCCCCGATCCGCAAGCGTCCCCGCGCCACACCCGGTCAAGAAAGGTGACCGTGCGTTTCGGGTCCGGGTTTCAGGCGGCCGCGACGGCGGCCTGTTCCGCCTTGCGCAGGGCCGAGGCGCGCACCTTCTCGCTCTCGGACTTCAGCTGGCCACAGGCGGCCAGGATGTCGCGCCCGCGCGGGGTGCGGATCGGGCTGGCATAGCCGGCCTTGTTGATGATGGCGGCGAACCGTTCGATCGTCTTCCAGTCCGAGCACTCATAGTCGGTGCCGGGCCAGGGGTTGAACGGGATCAGATTGATCTTGGCCGGAATGCCCTCGATCAATCTGATCAGGGCGCGGGCCTCTTCGGGACTGTCATTGATACCCTTCAGCATCACATATTCGAACGTCACCCGGCGGGCGTTGGAAATACCCGGATAGGCACGGATGCCGGCCATCAGCTGGTCGAGGTTGTATTTCTTGTTCAGCGGCACCAGCACGTCGCGCAGGGCGTCGTTGGTGGCGTGCAGGCTGATCGCCAGCATGGCCTGGGTGCGGGTGCCCAGCGGCTCCAGCTGCGGCACCACACCCGAGGTCGAGACGGTGATCCGACGGCGCGACAGGGCGATGCCCTCGCCGTCCGAAATGATCTCGATCGCGTCGGCGACATGGTCCAGATTGTAGAGCGGCTCGCCCATGCCCATGAAGACGATGTTCGACAGCCGGCGCTCATCCTGGTCGGTGACGTCCTCACCGAATTTGGGCCATTCCTCGAGGTCGTCGCGGCAGACCTGGACCTGGGCCACGATCTCGGCCGCGGTCAGGTTGCGTACCAGCTTCTGGGTGCCGGTGTGGCAGAAGGTGCAGTTGAGCGTACAGCCGACCTGGGACGAGACGCACAGCGCTCCGGCCCGGCCGACGTCGGGGATGTAGACCGCCTCGACCTCAATGCCCGGCGCGGTGCGGATCAGCCATTTTCGGGTGCCGTCCTTCGACACCTGGCGTTCGACGATCTCGGGCCGGGCCACGGTGAAGACCTCGGCCAGCTTCGCGCGCGTCTCCTTGCCGATATCGGTCATCGCCCCGAAGTCGGTGACCCCGTAGAAATGGATCCAGCGCCACACCTGGGTGGCGCGCATCTTCGCCTTCTCCGGCGGGCAGATGTCGGCGGCGATCAGCGCCTCGCGCAGGGCTGTCCGCGTCATCCCGGACAGGGTGACGGGCGCGGGGGTGGCGGGCGAGGAGACACGCGAAAGGTCGAGCGTAACGCTCAAGGGGATGATCCTGCGAAAACGGGGAAGGCCGACCTATAGCACAGATCACGCGGGTTTTAAGGCCGGGCCTTCGACCTCAGAGGATGAAGCGGCTCAGATCCGCGTTTTTGGCCAGGTCGCCGACCAGGGCATTCACCGCCTTGCCGTCGAAGGTGATGGTCTGGCCGGACAGGTCGGCCGCCTTGAAACTGGTCTCTTCCAGCACCTTTTCCAGCACCGTCTGCAGCCGTCGCGCGCCGATGTTCTCGACCGCGCCATTGGCCGCCACCGCCGCATCGGCCATGGCCTCGACAGCGTCGTCGGTGAACACCAGCGTCACCCCCTCGGTCGCCAACAGGGCCTGGTTCTGACGGATCAGATTGGCCTCGGGCTCGATCAGGATGCGCTTCAGGTCATCGCGCGTCAGGGCCTTCAGCTCGACCCGGATCGGCAGCCGGCCCTGCAGTTCGGGCAGCAGGTCACTGGGTTTGGAGACATGAAAGGCTCCGGAGGCGATGAACAACACATGGTCCGACCGCACCGGACCGTATTTGGTCGAGACCGTGGTGCCCTCGATCAGCGGCAGCAGGTCGCGTTGCACGCCCTCACGCGACACGTCGCCGCCCGAGGCCCCCTGGCGCGCCGCCACCTTGTCGATCTCGTCGAGGAAGACGATGCCCTCGTTCTCGGCCAGAAGCAGGGCCTCCTTGGTCAGGCTGTCCTGATCCAGAAGATTGTCGCTCTCCTCGGCCACCAGCGGACCCACGGCGTCGCGCACGGTCAGCTTGACGGTCTTGCTGCGCGGCCCGCCCATCTTGCCCAGCATCTCGCTGAGATTGATCATGCCGACATTGCCGCCGCCCGGAAGGTCGAACCCCGGCATCGGCGAGGCGGTGTCGGTCAGGGCGATCTCGATCTCCTTGTCGTCCAGTTCGCCGGCGCGCAGCTTCTTGCGGAAACTGTCGCGCGTGGCCGGCTGCGAGCCTGGCCCGACCAGGGCGTCCAGAATCCGCTCCTCCGCCCGTCCCTCGGCCTGGGCCTTGACCCCTGTGCGACGCTTGTCGCGCACGATCACCAGCGCACTCTCGACGAGGTCGCGCATGATCTGGTCGACGTCGCGGCCGACGTAGCCGACCTCGGTGAATTTGGTCGCCTCGACCTTGAGGAAGGGCGAGCCGCCCAGCTTCGCCAGCCGCCGGGCGATCTCGGTCTTGCCGACCCCCGTGGGGCCGATCATCAGGATGTTCTTGGGCGTGACCTCGTCGCGCAGGTCCTCGGGCACGCGCTTGCGCCGCCAGCGGTTGCGCAGGGCCACGGCCACGGCACGTTTGGCGTCGTTCTGGCCGACGATGAACCGGTCCAGTTCGGAGACGATTTCCCGAGGCGACAGATCGGTCATCGAACGCTCCCCTTGCCCAGCGTCTCCACCGTCAGATTGCCGTTGGTGTAGACACAGATCTGCGCGGCGATCTCCATCGCCTTGCGGGCCACCTGTTCGGCATCGAGTTCGGTATGGTCGATCAGGGCCCGGGCCGCCGACAGGGCGAAATTGCCGCCTGATCCGACCGCCGCCACCCCGTGTTCCGGCTCCAGCACATCCCCGACCCCGGTCACGGTGAAGATGGAATTGGCGTCGGCGACCAGCAGCATCGCCTCGAGGCGGCGCAGATAGCGGTCGGTTCGCCAGTCCTTGGCCAGGTCGACACAGGCCCGGGCCAGCTGGTCCGGATACTGTTCCAGCTTGGCCTCCAGCCGTTCGATCAGGGTGAAGGCGTCGGCCGTGGCCCCGGCGAATCCCGCCAGCACCCGGCCGTCCGCCAGGGTCCGGACCTTGCGCGCGGCCCCCTTGACGATCGTCGGCCCCATCGACACCTGGCCGTCGCCGGCGATGACGGTCAGGCCGTTTCGGCGCACCGCCAGAATGGTGGTGCCGTGCCAGTCGGGGAAGTTCGCATTGGGATAGGTCATGACAGGCCAGATGGCGACGCAATTGCGGTCCGGCAAGCGGAAAGGGATGTAAAATCAATGATGGCACCGGCCATAATATTGCCCACCCTGCCGATTAGGATGCAAAAATACACCCTAAAACCAGCTATAAACGAGAACCGTGATGCTTCATCGCGTGATATACGCAAGTGAAGCGGTCGGAACCACCGGCGGGTCGACCCTGTCGGTCGCCCAGATTCTCGGCGCGTCCGAACCCAACAACCGTCGCGACCACCTGACCAGCTGTATGATGCTGCATCGGGGACATATCCTGCAGGTGATCGAGGGCGGGCGAAACGACATCGACCGGTTGATGCAGCGGTTGCTGCGCGATCCCCGGCACACGGGCCTGCGTATCCTGTCCGACACACCGATCGTTTCGCGGCGGATCGAATTGCCGATGATTCTTTGTCCGGACCCGGCAGCCATGCTGGACCGGTTCGGCCTGCCCTGTATTTCCCGGGTCACCGCCCCGCAGGCGGAATCGATGCTCGAGATGAGCCTGGCCGCCTGAACGCGTGACCTGGACGGCATCTGGCCCTAAGCGGGACGGGTGAGCTTCTCCGACGACGAAATCGAACGCTATGCCCGCCACCTCGTGCTGGCGGAACTGGGCGGGCCCGGCCAGCAGCGGCTGCAGGCCGCGCGCGTGGCCCTGATCGGTCTGGGCGGGGTCGGAGCCCCGGCCGCCCTGTATCTGGCCGCCGCGGGCGTCGGGACCCTGCGCCTCATCGATGACGACACGGTCGCCCTGTCCAACCTCCAGCGCCAGATCCTCTTCACCGGGGCCGATACCGGTCGGCTCAAGGTCGAGGCCGGGGCCGCGGCCCTGGACGCGCTGAACCCCCACGTCCGCATGGAACCGGTCGCCGAGCGGCTGACCGAAGCCAATGCGGCGACGTTGATCGCCGGCTGTGACCTGGTGCTCGACGGCACCGACGATTTCGCCACCCGGTTCGCGGTCAACGCCGCCTGCGTCGCCGCCGGCATTCCCCTGGTTTCGGGGGCTTTGGGCCGCTGGAGCGGTCAGGTCGCCGTCTTCGAGGGGCGTCCCTGCTACCGTTGCCTCGTGCCGGAGGCCCCGCCCGAGGCCGAAACCTGTGCGCGCGCGGGCGTGATCGGGGCCCTGACCGGGGTCATCGGCTCCATGGCCGCCCTGGAGGCGATCAAGCGGATCACCGGGGCCGGAACGACACTGGCGGGTCGCCTGCTGCTCTATGACGGCCTGGCCGGAACCGCCCGGATCGTCACCCTGCCGGCCGACCCCGCCTGTCCGGTTTGTGGCGGCGACTGACCTCAGTCGCCGACAGCCGGCCCGTCCGCTGCGGCGGGCGAAACCTCCCCGCCGCGTGGCAGGTGGATGGCCAGAAAGGACTCCATCTCGGCCAGAACCCGGGTCTCGTCGCGACTGACCCAGCGGCTGTGACCGGCCCCCGCCATCACCACCAGACGGACGTCCTTGCCGGCCCGGCGGAGCGCGCGCTCCATGTCCCGTGACTGGCTGACCGGCACGACCGAATCCGCCTCGCCATGGATCAGCAATACCGGCAACCGCCAGTCCGCGACCGCCCGGATCGGTGACGCTGCCTCCAGCCTTGCCCGGTCATCGCGCGGGTCGCCGATCGCCTTCAGCCAGTACTCATAGCTGTCGGAATTCGCCCCCTCCTCCGTCCAGACCCAGCGCAGCATGGTGATCAGGTCGGACGGGCCGGCGATCGAGATGACACAGCGGTAGCGATCGGACTGGCTGGCCCCCGACTGCAGCGCCGCATAGCCCCCGTAGCTGGCCCCCACCACACAGGCGCGACCGGCCTCGGCCAGACCCGCAGCAACCAGATGATCGACACCGGCGCTGACATCGTCCTGCATGCGCAGGCCCCACTGGCGATAGCCCGCCTGGGCGAAGGCCCGCCCCATGCCGGCCGAGCCCCGGAAATTGGGCTGGAACACCTGGTAACCGCGCGTCGCCAGGAACTGGGCCCAGGTGTCATAGGTCAGATAGTCCCGCATCTCGGGCCCACCGTGCGGCATGACCACCAATGGCAGAACGGCGTCGGCGGCGGCCCCCGGCGGGCGGGTCAGATAGCCGAACAGGGCCTGGCCGTCGGCCGCCGTGTAGTCGACGCGTGTCATCGACCCCAGGACGGCTTCCGGCAGACGCGGATAGACGGCGTCGACATATTCCATGCGCCGTTCCTCGACGTGGAAGATGTAGAGCTCCCCCGGATTGTTGGGGGCCGAGGCCCGCACCAGCCAGCGCGCGCCGTCGCGGGCCTGGGAGATCACTGACACGCTCCAGTCCTCGCCAAAGAAGCGACGGATACCGGACATGACCGCCTCCTCCTGCGGGTCGAGGAAGTCACAGCGGTAGATGTCGGCCCAGTAACAGCCGGCGACCAGTTCGCCCGAGTCCGCATCCTGCAGGATACCGTCCACATCATAGGCGGCCTGCTGCCAGATGGCGGGCCCCATGGTGCGGGTGGTGAAGTCGAAGACGTGAACCGCCGCCGTCGTGTTGTCACCTTCGGGAGCCTCGGGCTGAACCGCCACATAGACCTTGCCGGGTTCGCCGGTCCCGCCGAGGATTTGATAGTCGGGCAGGTCGCGAATCTCGTTGCGTCGCAGCCGGTAGACCTCGGACCATCCGCCGTCGGCGTCCAGCGCCTCCATGATCAGGATCTGCCCGACGCTGCGATAGGCGATGCGGCCGACCACCGTGCCGTCGCGGTCGGTGATGTAGTCCAGCACCCGACGATGCCCCGACAGGGTCTCCTCGGCCTCGCCCGTCAGGATGTTGACCCGCGCCAGGTTCAGCGCGCCCCGGACGGTGCGATAGCTCATCAGGACATTGTCCGGGTCGTCCCGCAGCAGATCGAGAACCTTGCCCGGCTGGGCCTCCTCGGTGTGCGGGGCCCTGAGCTGGATCGCCGACGAGCCGTCCCTGGCCATCGACAGCACCGACTGGCCATAGCGAAACGAGCGGATGTCGCCGGTGTCGCGATTGCCCGAGCGCCGGACTTCCATCCGGGTGATGCCGACCAGCAGGCGATCGTCGGTCTTCCAGCGGATCCAGTCGATATAGACGCCGCCGAAACTCTCGCGCGCCTCGCCGCCGGTCAGGACCATGAAGGTCTTTTCCTGCAGATCCCGGATCTGGATGTCGCTGCGATCGCCGTCGTGTGCCACCCAGACCAGATAGCGACCGGTCGGCGACAGGCTGGCCCCCGTCAGCGACGGGTCCGCAACGAAATCCGCGATCGTCGGCGGATCAGCGCGGGCCGGGATCGGTGTCAAAGCTGCCGCCATGGCGAAAGCGGCGACCGCCACGGCGGACGCGATCATACGGACAAGTTGCACTGTCGATTTCCCCAAACCCTGCCGCGCATCAAGGCCCGGACAGCCCGGTGACGTCAAGCCACGGAATTCAGGGCATTGATCCGACGCCCCGGTCGCGCCGGTCTCAGGTGAAGACCCGGCGCAGCAGCCCGACGTAGCGCTCCATCAACATCTGTTCCTGGCTGTCTTCCCAGTCGCCGTGCCCCGCATCCTCGACCTCGATCAGTTCCACTGTCCGGCCGGCGCGGTTCAGCGCGCCCCGCATGCGACGCGACTGGGCGACCGGGACGATCGGGTCGTCGACGCCGTGAACCAGAAGCACCGGGCACTGGATGTCGCCCGCCCGCCGTCGCGGCGAGGCCGCCTCCAGCGCCGGACCGATCACGGCCGGATCACCGATGCGCTTGATCCAGAACTGATAGATCGGCTGGCCCGGCCAGTCGTCCTCGCGACGCTCCCACTCGAGCATGTCAACCAGGTCCCCGACCCCGCAGATCGAGATGGCGGCCTTGTAGAGGTCGGGCCGCCGCGCGGCCCCCATCAGGGCGGCATAGCCGCCATAACTGGCCCCCATGATGGCGACGCGGCCGGCGTCCAGTCCCCGGTGGGCGATCGCATGAGCCACCGCGTCCTCGACATCCTCCTGCATGCGATCGCCCCAGCGGGCCCAGCCCTGCTGCGCGAAATTCAGGCCGTAGCCGCCCGAGCCGCGGAAATTGGGCCTCAGCACCCACCAGCCCTGGGCGGCGAGCACCTGGACCTGCCGGTCCCAGCTCAGCGTGTCCCTCAGCTCGGGTCCGCCGTGCGGCAGGACCACCAGCGGACCGGGCGCGCCCCCCGGAGGTGCGGTCAGATAGGCCTCGACGGTCGTGCCGTCGCGGGTCTGGACGGCCAGGGTCTCGGTCGCGCCGAGCCGCTCCGGTTCCAGCCGCCCCACCACGCCGATGTTGACGATGGCGCGGGCGTCGCGATCGTAGAAATACCACGCCCCGGGTTCGCGAGGCCCGGTGACGAAGGCGATAAAGCGGTTTCTGGCCACGTCGATGTCGGTCAGATGGACGTCACACTCATCGTCAAAGAAGCGGTTCAGCGCCCGGTGGTGACTGACGAGAACCGGTTCGGTAAACGCATATTCCAGCCGCGCCCCGTAATAGGCCGCGCCCAGATAGCCTCCGGCGGAATCGGTAAGCCCGTACATCACGTCCCGACCCTCGCGGGTCGCGATCGGAGGGCCGAAGCTGAGCGACGCCAGATCCAGCTCGCGCACGGACTGAACATCCTCGCCCTCGCCCCGGGCCGAAACCAGCACGACGCCGGGGCGATCGGTCTCGGCGACCCAGGCAAAGTCCGGCGCGTCGATCACCCGGGTCCGACGCAGCAGTTTCCAGTCCGTCTCACCGGGGGCGCGGGTAAAGACCGACTCCATCGTGCCGCGGGTGTTGATGTCATGCCGCATCACCGCCACCCCGTGCTGGGTCCGCCAGGCATAGGTGCTGCTGTTGCCGCGTTCGATCCGTTCGGCCGTTCCGTCATTGACGTTGAGCCGGTGCAGTCCCAGCACGCCGTCCCGCTCCCACGCCGTCATCAGAATATGGTCCGGGTCGCGAGGCAGGAGATCGACGACCCGCCCCATGTCCAGACTCCGGCGCATGCGCGACCGCTCGTCCTGGAACATCACCACGACATCCCCGGTACTCGCCCCGACCGAGAGAATGCGGCGCGAGGTGTATTCCACCCCGGGCCGGTGGATGTTCGATCCCGTCGGCGCGCGGGCGCGTGTCATGGCCTTCACGGCCACCCGCACCAGCAGCCGTTCGTCATTGGCCCATTCCAGGGCCTCGACGGTGATGGCCCCCAGACCGATCCGACGCCGTCGTCCCTCGGGATCGTCGGCCTGAACAAGGTCGATGACCCCATGCGGTTCGGCCTCGGTGCCGATCTGCTGCAGAACGGCGATACGCTGCCCCGACGGCGACAGGGCGGCGGCCCGGGTGAGCGCCGGGCCGAAGAAACTCTCGAGCGGGTAAGGGGCGACATTGGCCGCGGCCGCACGCGGAGCGGCGAGGCCGGCCACCCCCACCATGGCCCCGGCTCCCGCCAGCAGGGCGCGGCGCGACAGGGCGGCCCGGGCCGCCGCGATACGGACGGATCTCACGACTCCCGCTCCCCCGCCGGAAGCCCGGAAATGCCGACGACCGACGTTGCCGGAAATACTCGAATAGATTGAACCACAACCACCCCCACAAACCCTTCCGGGCATCAGGCCTTGCGGAAGGGCGGGCCGTCAAGCGGCGGGAGTCAGAGCATCGCCGGAATGACGCGATCCGGCGGGCGGTGGCCGTTCTGGAAGGTCATGATGTTGCCGATGACGCGGTCGCCCATGTCCTGACGCGCCTCGATCGTGGCCGAGCCGAGGTGCGGCAACAGCACCACATTGGCGTGCCCCAGCAGGCCCGGATGGATCACCGGCTCCTGTTCGAACACATCCAGACCGGCCCCGGCGATCCTGCCGGTCCTGACCGCCTCGGCCAGGGCCGCCTCGTCGATCAGCTCGCCGCGCGCGGTATTGATCAGGATCACATGCGGCTGCAGCTTCGCCAGCCGTTCGGCCGAGATCAGGTGATGGGTCTCCTTCGAGGCCGGGCAGTTCAGCGAAATCAGGTCCATGCGCGCCAGCATCTGGTCCAGATCGTCCCACCAGGTGGCCCCCAGCTCCTCGGCGATCATGGCCGGGACCGGCTTGCGGTTGTGATAGTGGACCTGCATGCCGCAGGCCCTGGCCCGCCGCGCCAGGGCCTGGCCGATCCGGCCCATGCCGACGATACCCAGCCGCTTGCCCCACAGTTTGCGGCCGGTCATCCAGGTCGGCGACCAGCCCTCGAACCCGCCGTCTGCCACCACCCGGGCCCCCTCGACGATACGGCGCGACACCGCCAGGATCAGGCCCATGGCCAGATCGGCCGTGTCCTCGGTCAGGACCCCCGGGGTATTGGTGACGATCAGCCCGCGTCCGACCGCGGCCTCGACATCGATATGGTCCACCCCGGCCCCGAAATTGGCGATCATCTTCAGCTGTTCGCCGGCCCCGGCGATCAGGCTCGCATCAATTTCATCGGTGATGGTCGGCACCAGCACATCGGCCCGCTGCACGGCCGCCTCAAGCGCCGCCCGGTCCATCGGACGGTCGGTCAGGTTCAACTCGGCGTCAAACAGCTCCCGCATCCGCGTCTCGACCGCGTCGGGCAGGCGTCTGGTTAATACGACCTTAAGCTTGCGGACGGACATTCGGAGCCTTCGGATTGACGGGTGACGACGGGCGGCGACGCCACGAGCGCCCGCCCGCGACGGATTTCACACCGGTGTCTAGCAAAGCTGCCTCCCGCCGCCAAAGCCTGTCGAAACGTATCGCCCTCGGGGTGGTCGCGATCGGCCTGGGCCTGATGACCGGGGCCGGCTCCACCATGCCTGACGGACGCCCGACCCCGACCGGGCTCGACGTGCCCCGCTGGGTGACGCTGAAGTCGTCCCGCGTCCGCGCCCGTCAGGGCCCCGGCCTCGACTACCGCATCCTGTGGGAATACCGCGCCGCCGGCCTGCCGGTCCAGGTGATCGCCGAGACCCGCGAGTGGCGCAAGGTCTGCGACCCCGAGGGATCGATCGCCTGGATTCACCGCACCGTCGCCTCGGGCCGGCGCACCGTTTTCAACCCCACAGCCGCCGAAATCCCGATCCGCGCCGGCCGGTCCGACGAGTCCCCGCTTCGGGCCCGCCTGTCACCCCGGGCCACCGTTCCGCTGGACGAGTGCGAATCAGGCTGGTGCCGGGTCCGGGCCCGCAAGCTGCGTGGCTGGGTGCGCGCCGACGCCGTGTTCGGGACCCAGGGCCATCCCCTGTGTAATGCGGCCCTTCCGGCGGGCCAGGGGCAGGACCGTCTGCCCGCCGGTTGAGCCGCCCGCCGGCCTCGTGTAACCCGGCGCAACACCTGCCCGACACAGCGCGACCCGCTGCGGGTCGAAAACTATCCGGAGCGCCTGAGTGACCCAGTCGAAATACCCGTCGTCGTTCGACCACGAGGCCCTGCTGGCCTCGGGCCGCGGCGAGCTGTTCGGCCCGGGCAATGCCCAGCTGCCGGCCCCGCCCATGCTGATGTTCGACCGGATCGTGACGATCAACAGCGACGGCGGCGAATTCGGCAAGGGCTATGTCGAGGCCGAACTCGACATCCATCCGGACCTCTGGTTCTTCCAGTGCCATTTCATCGGTGACCCGGTCATGCCGGGCTGCCTCGGCCTCGACGCCATGTGGCAGCTGGTCGGCTTCTACCTGGGCTGGATCGGCGGGCCCGGCCGCGGCCGTGCGCTCGGCGTCGGCGAGGTCAAATTCACCGGCCAGGTCCAGCCGGACGTGAAAAAGGTCGTCTACAGGATCAACCTGAAGCGGGTCATCAATCGCCGCCTCGTGATGGGAATCGCCGACGGGGTGCTCGAAGCCGACGGCGTCCCCATCTATACTGCATCGGACATGCGGGTCGGCCTGTTCGGGGCGACGCCGGCCGCCGACGCTCCGGCTGGCGACTGAACCGCGGCAAACAACAACCGCGGTCAACGCGGACACGAAATCAGGTAAGGAAGTCAGCATGCGGCGTGTGGTCGTCACCGGTCTGGGTATCGTCTCTTCCATCGGCCATGGTGCCGATGAGGTCACCGCCTCCCTGCGCGAGGCGCGTTCGGGGGTGGTCGCCGCCCCCGATCACATCGAACACGGTTTCCGCAGCCAGGTCTGGGCCCCGCCGTCGCTGGGTGTGAAGGCCGAGGACTGGGCCCCGCACGTCGACCGCCGCGCCGCCCGCTTCCTCGCCAACGGCACCGCCTGGGGCCATATCGCCTTCGAGGAGGCGCTGAAGGATTCCGGCCTGACCCCCGAGGAGATCCAGTCCGAGCGCATCGGCCTGATCGTCGGCGAGGGCGGGCCCTCGACCCAGGTCATCCTGCAGGCGGCGGCGACCACCATCGAGAAGGGCTCGCCCAAGCGCATCGGCCCGTTCGCCGTGCCCAAGGCCATGGCGTCAGGCCCCTCGGCCGTGCTGGCCACCTGGTTCCAGCTGAAGGGGATCAACTATTCGATCAGCTCGGCCTGCGCGACCAGCGCCCACTGCATCGGCGCGGCCGCCGAACAGATCGCCTGGGGCAAGCAGGACGTGGTCTTCGCCGGCGGCTGCGAGGATATCGACTGGTCGATGTCCAACATGTTCGACGCGATGGGGGCCATGTCCTCCAATTTCAACGACACGCCCTCGGTCGCGTCGCGCGCCTATGACACCACCCGCGACGGTTTCGTCATCGCCGGCGGGGCCGGCATCGTGGTGCTGGAAGAATATGAACGGGCCGTGGCCCGTGGCGCGACCATCTATGCCGAGGTCACCGGCTATGCCGCCAACTCGGACGGCTATGACATGGTCGCCCCCTCGGGCGAGGGGGCCGAACGCTGCATGAAGCTGGCCCTCGACATGGCCGGCAATCCGAAGATCGACTATCTGAACCCGCACGGCACCTCGACCCCGGTCGGGGACTCCAAGGAGATGGGCGCGGTCCGCAATGTGTTCGGCGACCAGATGCCGATGA